>NC_021500.1:1889635-2204574 GCF_000410515.1 Enterobacter sp. R4-368
TGGCGGTGTAGCGGATCGCTTCATCCCAGCTAACCGGCGTCAGTTTGCCGCCTTTTTCGTAGCGGATCATCGGCTGGGTCAGACGCGGCGTCAGCAGTTTGGTGTCGTTGAGGAAATCCCAGCCGTAATAACCTTTCAGGCACAGTTCGTTCTGGTTCGTGTGGCCGTTGGCCGCTTCCGCACGGATGATTTTTCCGTTATCCACGACCAGTTTCAGTTTGCAGCCAGCGCCGCAGTAAGGGCATACGCTCGTAATTTTTTTCATCAGTAACAGACCTGTTAAAAGTGAAATTCAGATTGTTTAGAACACCAGGGAAACGGCGCCATCCAGCGCGGCGCGACGACGTTTTTCCGCGCTCATCTGTTCCAGTAAGTTGCGATCGACACACACCAGCGCGTTGGTCGGGCAGGCCTGCATACAAGCGGGGCCGCTTTCGCGGTGGTGGCACAAATCACATTTGTTGGCTTCGGCTTTCTCGGCACGCACATTCAGGCCTGCGCCGCTGTGACGAATAACCGGGCGCACTACCACTTCCATCGCACCGTACGGGCACGCCACAACGCAGGTTTTGCAGCCAATGCAGCGCTCCTGCATCACATGCACAAACCCTTCGTCGCGGCTGATAGCGCCGTTCGGGCAAACATTCGCGCAGGGCGCATCTTCGCACTGACGGCATAATGTCGCCGTCGACACATTGACACCCTTGATGACATGAATACGCGGCAAAAACGTCTCCGGGGTGAGCGCCGCGCAATCCTGGTTTTCCTGATGAGATACCACGCAGGCGACCTCACAGGTGCGACAGCCGATGCATTTTGCTGCGTCAGCCATAATAAATCGGTTCATGAATTCCTCCGGTAAAAGGCGATATCCCGCCGGAGTATTCACAAAGCGTGCCAGAATTATAATTAATTGTAATTAAAGGAAATTTATAAAATCAGTGGGCTGTCATCGACAGAAGTGACGATGACAGCTGACGAGATTAGGCGTGCGGGCCATTAATAATGGAATCGCGAGTGATGAGCTCGCCGGGAAAGGTTTGCTGGTAGTGAAAATCGCCGCCATCGAGCATAAAGATCAAGCGGTTAATTGTCTCTTTGATCATCTCCGTGACCGGAATTTTCACGCTGGAGAGCGCCGGCACGGTAAATGGCGCAATGGCGATATCATCAAACCCCACCACCGACACCTGCTGGGGTACCGCGAGCTGGCTTTGATGCAGCTGCTTTATCGCGCCGATAGCCATATCGTCATTGCTCGCCACCAGCGCGGTGAACGTGGCCTTGCGGGAAAGCAGCTCCGCCACACCCTGCGCACCGCTGGCTGGCGTCCATTTCCCTTCGGCTATCAACTCATTACGCACATCGATCCCGTGCTGCGCCAGCGCGTCTTTATAGCCCGATAAACGCTCAATACCGGTGGGCGAATCCAGCGAACCGGTAATAAACGCAATATCGCGGTGACCGCGGGAGATAAGTCGCGACACCACGCTCAGGCTGGAGGCTTTCTGGTCAGAGTAAACGCAGTGGCTGGCGTGTTTACGCAACCGGCGGTTGAGTACCACGATGGGCTGCGAATGGTTGTCGATAATCTCATCGAGTTCATCCACGCTAAGAAAGCGCGGATAAATAATGATCGCGTCGCAGCGCAAATCGAGCAGGTACTGGATCGCCTGGCGCTCCTCTTCGGCGCTGTGTTTGCCATCTGCCAGCAGTAATCGGCGGCCTTTATCTTCGGTCATGCGCGCGGCGTGGGAAAGCAGCTCGCTAAAGTAAACCCCGTGATAGAGGGTGTTGGTGACCACCAGCCCTAAGGTCTGGGTTTTGCTGGAAGCCAGGCTGCGCGCCAGCAAATTCGGACGATAACCGCTTTCGGTAATGGCCTGAAAGACGCGCGCTTTCGTCTCTTCGCCGACATACCCTTTGCCCGTCAGCACGCGGGAAACGGTGGCTTTCGACACTCCGGCCCGCTTTGCTACTTCCTGCATTGTCGCCATCGATCCTACCCCTGCAAAAATCGTGACCCGAAGTGTACTTCAGGCGTTGCGATGATGGGAACACCTAACCCCGACAGATGAACATTTCGCACCCACCTCATTAAGTGATCATCATCACGATTATAAAAATAACCCCTTTTTACGTATTGTTTCACACAATGAAACTCATCATGATTTTGTGGAACCGGTTACCTATTTCATGTTTCATGGCCGCAAAACTGCAGTGATGAAGCCGTACCTTATTGATAGAACAGGACAAATCTCCATGGCAAAGAATTATGCCGCGCTGGCCCACTCGGTGGTGAACGCGCTGGGCGGAGCCGATAATATCGCCGCCGTAACGCACTGCATGACGCGTCTGCGTTTTGTAGTGAAAGACGAAACCCGTATCGACGCGCCTACGCTCAAAAGCGTCAGCGGCGTTATGGGTGTGGTACGCAACGATAACCAGTGCCAGGTGATCATCGGCAACACGGTTTCCCAGGCGTTTCGTGAAGTGGTCAGCCTGCTGCCACAAGATATGCAGCCGGTTGAAGTACAGACGAAGCAAAAACTGACGTTGCGCCGCATCGGCGCGGGCATTCTGGATGCCTTAATCGGCACCATGTCGCCGCTAATCCCGGCGATCATCGGCGGGTCGATGGTTAAACTGCTGGCGATGGTGCTGGAGATGTCCGGCGCGCTGCCAAAAGGCTCCTCCACACTGACGATTTTGACGGTGATTGGCGATGGCGCTTTCTTCTTCCTGCCATTAATGGTGGCGGCCTCTGCGGCGGTGAAATTCAAAACCAATATGTCGCTGGCGATTGCCATCGCCGGGGTGCTGGTGCATCCGAGCTTTGTCGATCTGATGGCGAAAGCCGCACAGGGCGAGCACGTTGAGTTCGCGCTGATCCCGGTGACGGCGGTGAAATACACCTATACGGTGATCCCGGCGCTGGTGATGACCTGGTGCCTGTCGTATATCGAACGCTGGGTGGATCGCATTACACCGGCGGTGACGAAAAACTTCTTAAAACCAATGTTGATCGTGCTGATTGCCGCGCCGCTGGCGATTGTGCTGATTGGCCCGCTCGGTATCTGGATCGGTAGCGCGATTTCCGCGCTGGTCTACACCATTCACGGCTATCTCGGCTGGCTTTCCGTCGCCATTATGGGCGCACTGTGGCCGCTGCTGGTAATGACCGGTATGCACCGTGTGTTCACCCCAACCATTATTCAAACCATCGCGGAAACCGGCAAAGAGGGCATGGTAATGCCGTCGGAAATCGGCGCGAACCTGTCGCTCGGCGGCTCTTCGCTGGCGGTGGCATGGAAAACCAAAAACCCGGAACTGCGTCAGACCGCCATGGCGGCAGCGGCTTCCGCGATCCTGGCCGGTATCTCAGAACCGGCGCTCTACGGTGTGGCGGTGCGCCTGAAACGCCCGCTGATTGCGAGTTTAATTAGTGGTTTTGTCTGCGGTGCGGTCGCCGGTATCGCCGGGCTTGCCAGCCACTCGATGGCGGCACCGGGGTTATTTACCAGCGTGCAGTTCTTCGATCCGGCTAACCCGATGTCCATTGTGTGGGTATTCGGCGTAATGGCGCTGGCGGTAGTGTTGTCATTTGTGTTGACGCTGCTGCTCGGGTTTGAAGATATTCCCGTGGAAACCGGGGACAAACCGCAAGCGGCCGAGCCGGCCACTGTAAAAGAAGCACGAGCCTGATTTAAGAAAGCGAGGTAACGCATGTCAGTATTTCCGCAAGGATTTTTATGGGGCGGCGCGCTTGCCGCCAACCAGTCGGAAGGGGGTTATCTGGAGGGCGGCAAAGGGCTGACCACCGTGGATATGATCCCGCACGGCGCAAACCGTCTGCCGGTGAAACTGGGACAGGAAAAACGCTTTACGCTGCGCGATGACGAATTCTACCCAAGCCACGAGGCGATCGATTTTTATCATCGCTACAAAGAAGATATCGCGCTGATGGCGGAGATGGGTTTTTCAGTGTTTCGTACCTCGATTGCCTGGAGCCGCTTGTATCCGAAAGGCGATGAACTGACGCCGAACCCGGAAGGGATTGCGTTTTACCGGGCGGTGTTTGAAGAGTGCAAAAAGTACAATATCGAACCGCTGGTCACGCTGTGCCATTTCGATGTGCCGATGCATCTGGTCATCGAATATGGCTCATGGCGTAACCGCAAAATGGTGGAGTTTTTCACCCGTTATGCGCGCACCTGTTTTGAAGAATTTAACGGGCTGGTGAAATACTGGCTGACCTTCAACGAGATCAACATCATGTTGCACAGCCCGTTCTCCGGCGCGGGGCTGGTGTTCGAAGAGGGGGAAAATCAGGATCAGGTGAAATACCAGGCGGCGCACCATGAGCTGATTGCCAGCGCGCTGGCAACGAAAATCGCCCATGAAGTGAACCCGCAAAACCAGGTAGGCTGCATGCTGGCGGGCGGGAATTTCTACCCCTACTCCTGCAAACCGGCCGATGTGTGGACCGCACTGGAAAAAGATCGCGAAAACCTGTTCTTTATCGATGTGCAGGCGCGCGGCAGCTACCCGGCGTACTCCGCGCGCGTGTTCCGCGAAAAAGGCGTCACCATTGTCAAAGAAGCCGGTGACGACGAAATCCTGAAGAACACCGTCGATTTTGTCTCCTTCAGTTATTACGCTTCGCGCTGTGCGTCGGCGGATATGAACGCCAACAACACCAGTGCCGCCAACATCGTGAAATCACTGCGCAACCCGTACATTGAGGTCAGCGAATGGGGCTGGGGCATCGATCCGCTGGGTCTGCGCATCACCATGAACATGATGTACGACCGCTACCAGAAACCACTGTTCCTGGTGGAAAACGGCCTGGGCGCGAAAGATGAACTGAACGCCAATGGCGAAGTGGAAGATGATTACCGCATCAACTACCTGCGCGAGCATATCCGCGCGATGGGCGACGCTATCGAAGATGGCATTCCGGTTATCGGTTACACCAGTTGGGGCTGTATCGATCTGGTGGCGGCATCAACCGGTGAAATGAGCAAACGCTACGGTTTTGTCTATGTTGACCGCGATGATGCCGGTAACGGCACGCTGGCACGCAGCCGTAAAAAATCGTTCTGGTGGTACAAGAAAGTGATCGCCAGTAACGGGGCCGATCTCGACTAAACACCTCGCCACACAAGAGGGGCAATACCGACGCATGTCATCGCTGCCCCTCTTTTCCCCGCTGTTTACAGACTTTTCTCAATGCCGGTTTGCCGCATGATAGCGTGACAACGCTCACATCTATGCCAGGCTTAATGACGTGTACAACAACGTCTGAAGGAGAAAGCATGGCAGAGCAAAGCCCAAAAACCACGCTAGCACCGCACTATCCTACTCCTCCGTTTGTCGAACAACCGCAGCCCGCACCGGGTCTTGCCAGCAAAATGAAACCTGTGCCGGATCACGGTGAAACCAGCTACCGGGGTTCCGGGCGCTTAGCGGGCCGTAAGGCGCTGATTACCGGCGGCGACTCCGGCATTGGCCGGGCGGTTGCCATTGCCTATGCCCGCGAAGGCGCGGATGTGGCGATCAACTACCTGCCGGAAGAGGAATCCGACGCCGCCGAAGTGATCAAATTGATCGAAGCCGAAGGGCGAAAGGCCATCGCCATTCCGGGGGATATCCGTTCAGAGCAGTTTTGCCAGACGCTGGTTAAAGAGGCAGTCGCCAAACTTGGCGGGCTGGATATTCTGGTCAATAACGCCGGTCGTCAGCAGTTCAATGAGTCGATTCTGACCCTGTCGACCGAAGATTTTGACGCCACCTTTAAAACCAACGTCTATGCGATGTTCTGGATAACCAAAGCCGCCGTGGAACATCTGCCGCGCGGTGCCAGCATTATCAACACCTCTTCGGTGCAGGCGTACCAGCCAAGCCCCATTCTGCTGGATTACGCGCAGACCAAAGCGGCGATTGTGGCGTTCACCAAATCGCTGGCGCAGCAACTTGGTGAAAAAGGCATCCGCGTCAATGCAGTGGCTCCAGGCCCATACTGGACACCGCTGCAGTCGAGCGGCGGTCAGCCACAGGAAAAAGTGCAGCAGTTCGGGGCCAGCGCACCGCTGGGCCGCCCGGGTCAGCCCGTAGAAATTGCCCCGCTGTATGTCACCATGGCCTCGGCGGAAAGCAGCTATACCTCCGGGCAGGTCTGGTGCTCTGACGGCGGTACCGGCACGCTGTAACTCCCCCCGCTTCCACTCTGTATGGCCGCCGTCTGGCGGCCATCGCTGGTAAGGATCGCAACACCGTGAAGAACACAGTCTCGCACTCTCCTGTCCGGGAGGATGGCTTTGCCGAACCCGGCGATTACGCCGCGATTGGCGAAGGACGCTCGGTCGCACTTATTGCCCCCGACGGGTCAATTGACTGGTGGTGCGCGCCGAACCTGGATTCCCAGCCGCTGTTTGATCGCCTGCTCGACCCGGAGATTGGCGGTTTTTTTCAGTTAGCGCCGCAACAACCTTACACCGTAACACGCTGCTACAGGCAGGACAGCAATGTGCTGGAAACCACCTTCACCACCGCCAGCGGCAAAGTATTACTTACCGAATCTATTAACAGTACGCTCGCTGGACGTTTGCCGTGGAGCGAGCTGGCGCGTCGGATTGAAGGTCTGGAAGGCGAAGTGGCTTTAACGCTGAAAGTGCGTTTCGGGACGCGGGCAGAAACCTGTTCGCCGTGGATGAACAAAACAGCGCACGGCAACGTCTACCATATCGCCGATTTAATGGCGATGCTGCGCACCAGCGAAGAGGTCAACATCACCGACGCCGACGATGAGCAGGTTAATGGTCACATGACGGTTTCGGCGGGCCAGCGGCGGCTGGTTGCACTACTGGTGACTGAAAAAGAGCCGCTGGCAGTCCCGAGCCTTGAAGCAATTGACGCGCGCATTGAAACCAGCCATGCCGCCTGGTGCGACTGGAGTAAAAGCCTGAGTTATGCGGGGCGTTACGCAGAACATGTCGGGCGTTCCGCGCTGGCATTGAAATTCCTCTGGTATTCCCCCACCGGTGCGCTTGCCGCGGCAGCGACCACCTCCATTCCTGAAGGTATTGGCGGTGAGAAAAACTACGACTATCGCTACGCGTGGATCCGCGATGCTTGCCTGATCATTAAAGCCTTTGCCTTTTTGGGCGCGCTGGAAGAGTGCAAAGCCGCTTTCTCCTGGCTTTCAAAAACCATTATCCGCCACGGTGTCAGGCTGCAGGCGTGTTACACCCTCGAAGGGGAGGAAGTGCCCTGTGAAACGTACCCGGCGCTGCGCGGCTACAAAAATTCACAGCCGGTGCGAGTGGGTAACAACGCGCGTGACCAGCTACAACTCAGCATGTACGGCGATATGCTGGCAACGGCGGAGCTGTTCGTAAAGGCGGGCCACGTGCTGGATCTCACCACCTCGCGGCTGCTGGGCGAGCTGGCAAATTGCTGTGCCGATCACTGGCGGCAAAAAGATTGCGGGATTTGGGAACTGCCTGAGCTGCAACATTATACCCACTCCAAGATGGCGTGCTGGCTGGCGCTGGATATGGCCGTGTTGATGGCAAAAGAGAAATACATTGAGCCAAGGTGGGTCGGGCGCTGGCAGCGCGAGCGGGATCGCATCCGCGACTGGATCGAAACCCATTGCTGGTCACAGAGCAAACAGGCTTACCTCTTTTACCCCGATAGCGAAGATCGGCTTGATGCTTCGCTGGCGCTGGCTTATCGCTATGGTCAACACGTTAACCCTCAGCGCATGCTTGCCACTTACCGGACCATTGAAGAGGAGCTGGGCCACGGCGGCGCACTGGTCTACCGCTACAGCGGCGTCGAACAGGAAGAGAACACCTTTGTCGCCTGTTCGTTCTGGCTGGCGGCAGCCTGGGCGGCAATGGGCGAGACAACCAAAGCCGAAGCGGCAATGGATGCGATCCTCAGCGCCCTTTGCGATAAAGGCAATGTCGAAACCTTTAATGAGATGTTCGATGTTCGCACCGGCAAGTGGAGCGGCAACCTGCCGCAGGGTTTAAGCCACCTGGCGCTGATTTGCGCCGCGCAGGCGATTACCGATCACGGCACATCCCCTCCATAAACCGGTATGTTGCCAACGCGCTCGCAGTCACAGCCCGCAACCGGAGGAATTTCTGCCAAAGGGGTTAACAGCGCTACCGCATAAGATGGTTTTTCTCATGCGCGATCAACCACGCTTTGCGCGCGATACCGCCACCGTAGCCGGTCATCGCGCCGTCTTTACCAATGATGCGGTGGCAAGGAATGACAATCGCCACCCGGTTCGCGCCATTGGCCGCCGCGACGGCACGTACCGCGGTGGGTTGTGCAAGGCATTCCGCCAGCGCCTGATAATGCGTGGTCTGGCCGTACGGCACCGTTTGCAAGCCTTGCCAGACGCGGCGCTGAAACGCGCTGCCGGGCAGATCCAGCGTCAGCGAAAACTGCTGTCTGTCGCCCGCGAAATACTCGCCGATCTCTTTTTCCGCCTGCCGGGTATGCCGGTTTTCCCCGGCGATAATGCGCGCTTTCAACAAGCGCTGTAAGTCGCTGAATTCGGTCTCCAGCATGCGTCTATCCACAAACTCCAGCAGGCAAACGCCCTGTTCCGTGGCGCAGACAAACATCGGGCCAATCGGTGTGGTGAAACGGTGGATCATGATCACTTGCTGCCCGAGGCTCGGTGCCGCGCCAGTGAGTTTTTTACAGGTATAACCAAAGCCGCTGAGCGATTCATAACCGCTGTCAAAGGCAACATCGGTGGCGCTGCGCCCGCCTTTCAACTCCTGAAGCGCGACATTTACCCGCGACATGCGCTGAAAAACCTGAAATGTGATGCCATGTTGCTGCAAAAACCAGCGGCGCACACGCTCCGGGCTGATGCCTTGTTCGCGCAGCAGCGTGTCGCTGATACGCATTTTAGGATTGGCGCGAACCAGCGCTAACGCCTGCTCGATAAAGCCCGGTGCCGAACAGGCATTTTCCGTTGGTCGACACACTTTGCACGGGCGGAAACCGGCATCGAGCGCTGATTTCATCTCGCGGAAAAACACCACATTTTCCCGCTTCGGCTTACGCGCGCGACAGACGGAAATACAAAAAACTCCGGTGGTTTTGACGCCGACAAAAAAGAGGCCGGTGTATTCAGAAGCGCGATCGAGTAGCGCCTGATACCAGGTATCGCACTGCACTTTATCCGTGATTTGCATAGTGGAAAACGCCCTCAAACGATTGCTGTGTCTGCACGCTCAACAGGATGTTTTTCAGCGGCGTTTGTAACGCGGCATGAACAGCATTGCCCATCGAAATACGGCGCACGCCAAGCGTGGCCAGTTCGGTGAATCCTGCCAGCCCCGGTACGCACATCACATTGAGCGGCAAAGGGATCTGCTGGGCGATAGCGGCTATATCTGCGTTTTGCATCACGCCGGGCACAAACAGACCGCCCGCGCCGTGTTGAGCATATAACTGCCCGCGATACAGCGTCTCTGCCAGCGCATTTTCCACGTTCAGCAAGAACGTATCGGTACGGATATTCAAAAACAACGGACACGGCAATTGCGCGCGGATTTCCCGTAACTGCCGGGCGAATTGCGTGGCGTCAACCAGTTGCCGTTCACCATTGACCACGCGGCTATCTTCCAGATTAATGCCCACCACACCGAGCCTTATTAATTGTTGCAGGTTATCGGCAATGGCTTGCGCGGTTTCGCCGTAACCGGCTTCCATATCCACGCTGAGTGGCAGATCGCAGGCGGCGCGAATGCGCTTCACCATAAACAGCAGTTCGGCAAACGGCATTTGTTCGCCATCGTCATAACCGAGCATTGCGGCAATGGCGGCGCTGGACGTGCCCATCGCCTGGTATCCGGCCTGCTCTGCCGCCTGCGCGCTGGCTGCATCCCAGACATTGGCGAGCAGTAACGGGGTGATTTGATGGTGAAAAGCAGTGAAATCCATGGTCGTCTCCAGGGCTGTTAAGTGGAGTCAGTGTGGCGTTTGCCGTCTACTCCTCACAACCGAAAATCGGACGACCATTTTTTATATGTCGGGCAGAGGCCGTTTTAGTGCTGGCAATCACGTTACCGGGCACGGCGCGAAGATCATTGCCTCAGGCAGTGGTGGTAATCATCGATGTTGCTGTGGCTCGGGTTGTTGCGGTAATAGATCACCGGAATCAATTTTCCGGGATGATTGCGACCGAGATCCAGGGTATGGATGGGCACGTTTGATTCTTTTTGCTGTAGCTCTGGCCGTTTGTCGTGAACGCATTGGCCATCACAATATCGACCTTGGCCAAATCGTTCGGCGTTCCAGGAAAGGCAGTGACGATCTGCGCTTCAACCCACAGCGGATCGTTGTTGATTTTTCGGCTGAGGAAACAATCCCGGGTAAAGCATTAAACGACTGCCTCGATCATCGCTGAAAAAGGTATCCATACCCAATCCCATGAAAGAACGTGCATTTTCCTCACATCATCCAGTTTGCTTGTAGGAGCCGGATAAGGCGCCAATCGCCATCCGGCAATGTATTCACGGATTTTGGCATCAATATCAGATATGAAATGCAACGCGTTTACCCGTCGGCAATGTGATATCAATGCTTAACTCACCGCCTAACGCAGAGACATAGCGCTTGAGAGTAGAGAGACGGGGATCGTTGCCAGGCTGCTCTATCTTCGCCAGTGTCGGCTGTTTGACGCCCATGACTCCGGCAAGCTCGGTCTGGGAAATATTCAATTCTTCACGTAGCTGGCTCAATACAATGTTGCGGCGCAGCTCATTAACACGCTCTTCAATTCGCGCCTGGCTTTCAGGGCTGCGTTTCGCTAAAAGGTCGTCTAAGGTTGCCACGTTAACTCCTTATTTTGAATATAATTTTTGAACTCTGCGTCGGCAATTTTTATCATCTCTTTATAAAATCGTTTCTCGTTAACGCCCGTTTTATCTCCGGCGCACAACACAATAGCCCGCCGCGTAGAATCGAACGCAAAAAAGGCGCGAACGGGAGAACCTGCATACTGGATCCTCAACTCTTTCAAATTGCTATAGGTTGATCCTTTTACAGTATCAACATAGGGGCGCCCAAGCTGCGGGCCAAACTCACTCAGGATCCTGAAAACCGCTAAAACCTCATCCTGCAACAGTTCTGGCTGGATGCTAAACCACACATCAAAACGCTCCGTCGTAATCACTTGCCACATTGCCGTTCCCTCATAGCTTTCTTGCTATGAACGGAGATTATAGCCTGAAAGCTATGCAATCAAGGAAAGTTTAGCCATTCCTGAATGCGTGTCGACAATTTTCTTTTCACTCTTTCACACCAAACACCCGATAAAACGCAGTTTTTCCCTCTTCGGTTACCGTGACTTCACGATAACCGGGGGTTCTGCGCAGCCAGCCCTGCTGTTCAAAAGCAATCAGTAGCGCCGCGCCTGCATCGCCGCCGAGGTGAAAACGCCGCTCGCTCCAGTCCAGACAGGCGCAACAGGGTTTGCGCCGGGTGCGCGGATCGAGGGTGACGCCAATCTTCTCAAGGCTGCGTTTGCCTGAATCCGTCACCGCGCTGCCATCGTCAGTGATCCAGCCTTCACGCTGCATAAACGCATACACGCCAACGGCAATCTCACCGGCAAGATGATCATAACAAGTACGCGCCTGACGCAGCGCCAGCGGCGTGCGGGTGACAGGTGCCTGCACACCGCGCATGGATACACTCATCATCGTTTCCAGCAGCGCGGCGACATCGCTGCCTGCCAGCCGGTAGTAGCGGTGCCGTCCCTGCGACACGCAGACCAGCAGCCCGCTGACGAGCAGTTTTGCCAGATGCGCGCTGGCCGTTGACGCGGCAATATCCACCACCGCGCTCAACTCGGTCGCGGTCCACGCCCGCCCGTCCATTAACGCACAGAGCATTTTCGCCCGGGAAGGCTCCGCCATCGCGCTGGCAAGACCGGAGAGCATCTCCTCCAGCAGATGCGGTTGTTCCTGCGTTTTGCGTAGTTCATTGCCGGTCATTGCGGTTGTACGTCCCATCGTTGTGTTACCTCGCGCGCCAGCGGATCGTTATCGGTGAGCAGGATCAACCGGTTGTCATGATCGCTGTATTGCACAAGGATATTGATATTATATTGCGCGATCGTGCGGGCAATTTCGCCTAATTCGCCGGGACGCTCCTGCTTCAGTTTGCGGATAACCGGCAGGGTTACGGCATGTACCGTTAAACCCACAGCGGTTAACACTTCCCGGGCGCGCTCGCCGTCGGTCACCAGAAAGTGCGCATGGCATTGATCGCCTGCGGTAAACACACCGCCCCCTTCCAGCCCGACGCCATGTTTACCGAGCGTTTCACCAAGCCGTGCCAGTTCGCCCGGCGCATTATTCAGGGTAACGTGGACATCGTACATATTATGGCTTCTCCGGGGTTGATGCGTAATCGCGAAAAACCGTGGCAACACGGATGCGGTAGGACGAAAAAATGGCTTCCCGCCCTTCGCGCTGAGCCGCCTGGTGTAGCACATTGCTCTGCCAGGCGTGCACTGATGCTTCATCGCGCCACCATGACAGTGACAATATCTTCCCCTCGTGGCTCAGGCTCTGAAAACGTTCGATCGCGATAAACCCGTCGATGCCTGCCAGTATCGGCTTGAGTTCAGCGGCTAATTGCAGGTAACGCGCCTGCTTACCTGCGGCGATATCAGCTTCAAAAAGTACGGCGATCATAACGTGGCTCCTCATCAATAATGAGCCGCCAGTGTTGCGCAGATGCCGGGTCCACGCTTCGTCCCCTGACGAAATATGGCTGTCGATTTCCTCTCCCTAATACAAACCGAGAAGTGATTTAGCTCGCAGATCTCCATGAAACCGGTTGCAGGCGCGGTTTACCAGGTTAGCATGAAACCGGTTTCACCCAGTTACACCAACTCAGTTTCCGATAATAAAAGGGAAATAAAAATGGCCGTTATCAGGGATTACAACAAGTTAGCAAGTGATATCCTCCGCGAGGTCGGCGGTGAAGAGAACATCAGTAATTTCTCCCGCTGCGCTACGCGTCTGCGCCTGGTATTGAATCAAACGCCTGACACGGCGAAAGCCAACATCCAGAGCCTGCCAGGCGTGATTGCGGTTGTGGAAAGCGGCGGGCAATTTCAGGTGGTGATTGGCACCCACGTCGCCGATGTGTTTAATGCGTTGAGCGGTATGGTGAAAGAGAAAGACGGCAACGGAGCGCAGCCGAAAACCCGCTGGCTGGATGCGGTGATCGCCACCATGTCGGCGGTGTTCGCGCCGATTGTCTATATTCTTGCCGCCGCCGGGATTTTGCAGGGTTTACTGATTCTACTCGGGCTTGCCGATGCGCAGATCAAATCCTCCGGCACGTTTGCGGTGCTGAACTTTATGTCCTGGACACCCTTCGCATTCCTGCCGGTGTTCATCGCCATTACCGCCGCGCGTCATTTTAAATGTAACCCTTTTATTGCCGTGCTCTGTTGCTGCGCGTTAATCAACCCGGAGTGGACAGCGATGGCCGGGAAAATCGCCAGCGGCAGTGAAGTGAAATTCCTCTTTTTCCCGCTGGCGGAAACGGTTTATACCTCGTCAGTGCTGCCGCCGTTGTTCCTCGTCTGGGCGCTGTCGTGGTTTGAACGCCGCGTTGAAAAATGGCTGCCTGAAGTGGTGAGCCCGTTGTTTACACCGCTGCTCTGCTTCGTAGTCATTGTGCCGCTGACGTTAATTGTGATTGGCCCGATCACCAGTTGGGCTGCGCTTGGCGTCGCGCACGGTTATAACACGCTGTTCCACGCCGCACCGGCACTGGCGGCGGCGATTATCGGCGGTGTCTGGCAGGTGATTGTGATTTTTGGCGTCCACTGGGGCATTACGCCGGTGATCATGGCCAACTTCGATACTCAGGGCTATGACTCTTTCCAGGCCTATCAAACCATTGCGGTGATTGGTCAGATGGCGGCGGTATTCGGCGTGTTTATCAAAAGCCGCAACAAGCAGCTGAAGGCAACCTCGCTGTCGGCAGGCGTGACGGCGATTTTTGGTATTACCGAACCGGCGATTTATGGCGTGACGCTGCGCTTTAAAAAACCGTTTATCTGCGGCTGTATTGGCGGCGCGATTGGCGCAGTCGTCGCCAGCCTGTTTGGCAGTCTCTACTATGCTTATGCCGCACTGCCGGGTCTGTTCACGCTGGTCAACGCAATCAGCCCGGATGCGCCAATGTCGTTTATTGGCGAACTGGTGGGCGCGGGCACCGCGATTGTGCTAACCATTGTGATGGTGCAGTTTGTCGGGTTTGACGATCCGGTCGAAGCTGTGGTTTCTGATGAGAAAAACGCGGCGCTGACTGTCGGCTCCCTGCAAATGCTGAGCCCCATCAAAGGCGAAGTGATTGCGCTGGAAAGCGTCGCGGATGAAGCCTTTGCCGGAAAAGTGCTGGGCGATGGCGTCGCCATCATTCCGCACGAAGGTAAAGTTGTCGCCCCTTGTGATGCACAGGTCGCAACATTGATCGACTCTCATCACGCCATTGGCCTGATATGTGATAATGGCGCGGAATTACTGATTCATGTTGGGCTTAACACCGTCAATCTTCAGGGGCGATATTTTACGCCGCTGGTCAAAGAGGGTGACCGGGTTAGCGCCGGAACACCGCTGCTGACCTTTGATAAAGAATACATTGAGCGGGCAGGTTACGACCTGACCACGCCGGTGCTGGTGGTCAACAGCGAGGAGTTTACGCTCACTCGCCATCAGTCGCAGGGCGCTGTCAGCGCGGGAGTTCCGCTGATGTCGCTGGCCTGAAACTGGCCGCCGCAATAATAACAACAGTGAGGTTTAACGATGGTAACGATACTGGATGTCGCCAGGCTGGCCGGCGTCTCCAAAGCGACAGTATCGCGCGCGCTAAACGGCAAAGTTTTTGTCCGTGAGGAAGTGAAAGCCCGCATTATGCAGGCGATTGCCGAAACGGGTTATCGCCCCAATCAGCTGGCGCGCAATCTTGCCAACAATAAAACCAACTCTGTCGGGCTGGTCATCACCAACGGGCTGTATAACGGCCCGTTTTTCTCCAGCATGATTTACCACGCGGCGACCAACAGCGAGCAGCACGGCCGCCAACTGGTGCTGGCGGACGGAAAACACAGCGCGCAGGAAGAGCGCGACGCCATCGACCTGCTGCTGTCGCTGCGCTGTGAAGCGATCATGATCTACCCCAAATACCTGTCGGTCGCCGAACTCGATGAGATCATCGAACGCAACCCGACGCCAATCGTGGTGATCAACCGGGAACTTACCCGCCACCGCAACCAGTGCGTGTTTGTCGATCACCAGCAAGGCTGTGAAACAATGATGGAATACCTGTTAGCACAGGGGCATACGCGCATTGCGTTTGTTGCCGGTTCTGACGCCTCCCCTACCGGCGAGAGTCGTTTAGCCGGTTATCGTCATGCACTACGCAACGCCGGGATCGAACCCGACCCGCAACTGCTGGTGCGCGGTAGCTGGAGTACCGACAGCGGTTACGAGGCGGGGCGTGAACTGCTGGCGCGCAATGTACCGTTTACCTGCGTGCTGGCCGGGAACGACGATATGGCGATTGGCGTGGCGAAAGCCTGTTATGAAGCGGGTTTGCGGCTGCCACAGGATGTGTCGCTGGCCGGGTTTGATGATTCGGTTATCGGCAAATATTACAACCCGTCACTGACTACCATCCATGTTCCGATGGAGGAGATGATCCGTAACGCCATCGAAATGGTTCTGATGCCAGAGGCGACTGCCATTAGCGCTCATCGGGGCGAGCTGGTGTGCCGTGAGTCGGTGATTGCGCCTAAAACTGCCCGGTAAACCGGGCAGTTTCTGATTACGCCTGCGCGATAGCGTCGAGTTTCGCCAGCGCATCCGGCGGCAAAGTGAGTTGCGCGCTGGCGAGGTTTTCCTGCAAATGCTGCGGTGACGACGTACCAGGGATCAGCAGGATATTCGGCGAGCGCTGCAACAACCAGGCCAGCGCTACCTGCATCGGCGTGGCACCAAGCGTAGTCGCGACTTCATTCAACTCGCCTGACTGCAACGGCGTAAAGCCGCCGAGCGGGAAGAACGGCACATAGGCGATCCCCTGCGCATTCAACGAATCAATCAGCGCGTCGTCATGGCGGTTCGCCACGTTATAGAGGTTCTGCACGCAGACAATCGGCGTCATTTTCTGCGCATCCGCCACCTGTTTCGCCGTCACGTTGCTCAGACCAATATGGCGAATCAGCCCGCGCTCTTTCAGCTTAATCAAAGCCTCCAGCGGCGCTTCAAGCGGCCCCTCTTCCGGCCCATGCACGCCGAACATGGCGCGCAGGTTCACCACTTCCATCACTTCAAGGCCGAGATTTCGCAGATTATCTTCAACGGCTTGCGTTAACTCTTCAGCGCTGAATGCGGGCAACCAGTTGGCTTTATCATCACGGCGCGCGCCGACTTTGGTGACAATGCACAGATCATCCGGGTACGGATGCAGTGCCTGCTTAATCAATTTATTGGTGACATGCGGGCCGTAAAAATCGCTGGTGTCGATATGGTTCACGCCTGCGGCAATCACATCGCGTAGCACCTGCAACGCTTTCGCTTCATCAGCGGGCGGCCCAAACACGCCGGGCCCCGCCAGTTGCATGGCACCGTAACCCAGGCGACCAACCTGGCGATCGCCCAGACGAAAGGTAAGTGAAGGTTGAGACATGGAGTACCTCCTGTGCATTAAGTAAACAGATTGTAGGAGTATCGTTGCTGTGCAACAATCCGCTGAAATTAATACACACTGTACGGTTAACCGAACAATGAAGCTGGATTTCGCCCTGCTAAACGCCATTGTGGCGGTCGCTAACGCCGGAGGCTTTCGCGAAGCCGCACGCGTGACCGGCACCAACCCTTCCCGCCTGAGTGATGCGGTGCGCCGCGCTGAACAGCAGCTCGGCGTGCGCCTGTTTAACCGCACCACCCGCACCGTGGCGCTAACCGATGCGGGTAAAGCGCTGATGGAGCGACTGCAACCGGCGATGAGCGAAGTGGACGCGGCGCTCGATGCCATTAACCGTTACCGATCAACACCCAGCGGTACGCTGCGCCTGAACGTGCCGGTCAGCGCTGCCCGGCTGGTGTTGCCCGCCATCGTACCCGCCTTTCTGGCGCACTATCCGGACATTCAGCTGGAAATCGTGGCTGAAAGTAACGTGCAGGATGTCTTTCGCGATAGCTGTGACGCGGGCATCCGCTATGACGAATGTCTGGAGCAGGATATGGTCGCACTGCCTATCGGCCCGCGTCGCCAGCGTTTTGTCGCCGCCGCCTCGCCCCATTACCTGCAACAACATGGCATACCGCAACATCCACGCGATCTGATTGCGCATAACTGCATTCGCGGCCGCTATGCCAGCGGCGTGATGCCGGAGTGGGAGTTCGAGCGCGATGGCGAAACATTGCGCGTACAGGTCAATGGCACCTTAGTGGTTAGCGTCGGCGCGGCAATGGATCTGGCCGTGCAAGCCGCGATTGCCGGAAGCGGCATTATTTATCTGTTTGAAGAGTGGTTGCACTCACCGATTGAACGCGGCGAACTGACGCCGGTGCTGGAACCCTGGTGGTTGTCGTTTAACGGCCCGTACCTCTATTACAACTCCCGGCGGCTAATTCCTGCGCCTTTACAGGCGTTTATCGATTTTGTGCGCGCACAGGCAAGTTACGGATATATAACGCGATGATCAGAAGAACTGTCTACACTTTAGGAAACAGAACAGAGCGAGGATGAGCTATGATCTTTCCGGCCATGCCAGTCAATGAAATCGAGCGGCTGAAGTCCCTATATATGATGGATTTGCTTGATAAAAAGGATGATGAGCGCTTTGACCGGTTAACCCGTACGGCGAAGACCACCTTTGACGTACCGATCGCGGTCATCAGCCTGCTCGATCGCGATCGTCAGTGGTTACTGTCGCGCAGCGGTGTCGATACTCACGAAACGCCGCGCAATCTCTCCTTTTGCGCACACGCCATCCTCGAAGAGGGGACTTTCATTGTGAAAGATACCCTCGCCGATCCGCGTTTTGCCGATAACCCGTTTGTCATTGGTGAGCCCTGGGTGCGCTTTTACGCTGGCTGCCCGGTGCGCCTGCCGGACGGGGCTATTGCCGGGACGATTTGTATTATCGACACTTACCCGCGCCCGTTCTCCAGTGCGGAAATCAACACTCTGCTCGACTTCGCCGCCATCGTGGAAGATGAATTTTTGATCCTCAGTATGGCGATGACCGACAGCCTGACCGGGATGCCAAACAGCCGTGGTTTTTACCGCACCGGCGAGAAGCGCTTTGCCTGGCTAAAAGAGCATAAAAAACCCTTCAGCCTGCTCTATTTCAGCATTGATAATCTGAAAGCCATCAATGAGTTGCTGGGCAGCAAAGAGGGCGATGAGGTGGTAAAAATCTTCGCCAGCAACCTGACAAAATGTATTAAAGAGCAGGATATCGCCGCGCGTCTGGGCGGCGGGGAGTTTGCGGTGCTGCTGGGAAATCTCGCCGTGAATGATGTGGATGCGTTTTTATTCGATCTGCAATCGCGGATGGACGCCATCGATCATCTGTCCGGTAAGAATTACCACATCAACTATTCGCACGGCATTATCGAAAACGGCGGCAGTCGATACGCCACGCTGCGCGATATGCTGGAAGACTGCGACAAAGTGATGTACGCGGAAAAGCGTCGTCGTTAGTCGTTAAATAACTGCGCCGGACAACCGGCGCACCGTTTACAAATTGTCGAACCCGCCGTTACCTTCCCAGCCCGCCAGCCGCTGGTAGATACATTCCACCGCCGCTTTTACCGGCGGCGTCATCGGGTAGTAAAACCCGACAATATCCGGCTGAATGCCAAGAAAAATCACCTCGCCGATATCCTCTTTCAACTGATCAATCAGATAGTTGAGCGGCATATTGTGGGTGGTCATCAGGAACATTTCGGCAATGTTATCCGGGTCCACCACGCGGATATCGCCGGGGTTGAGCCCCATATCGGTCGCATCGACAATCAGCAGCCGCGAGGGTTTCAGTTCGCGAATCGCCACCACATCGTTTTCCGGCGCGCTGCCACCATCAATCACCTGCCAGTTACCTTGCGGGTTTTCGGCGCACATTTGCGCCAGCAACGGGCCTGCGCCATCGTCGCCCATCATACTGTTGCCGACACACAGCAATACGTCAGTCACGTAATCTCCTCACCATTAAATAGATGGCGCTTTCCTGATGGATATCATGCAGCATCGACAGCAGCGCTTTACTCCAGGCGAGCTGCTGCGCATTTTGCCGGGTCTGTGCCCGATCAAAGGCGTTTGCCAGCAGCATCACGTGCGTGCTGTCGATAACAATTTCGCCGTAGCGCGGCACGCCTTCCATTTTGCGCCGCGCTTCGCTGCCTGCCTCCAGCGTGGCGATCCACGCAAGGTAATCCTCCCACGGGCAGGAGAGCGCCGTTTCCAGGCAGTCGATCACCCCCAAATGGTGGCCGATAGCCAGGCTGTAATAAACCACTTGCTGCGCCTGTGCGGGTGTAGCGTCGTTCTCGTCGATAAATTTACGCCGCAACTGGCTAAAGACCACCGATTCGCCCATCAGATTTTCGCCTCCTGCACCACCTGGTTCAGATGGCTGACTATCTCGGTCAGGCGCGGATCGTTTTCCTGCGCCAGCCAGTTCACCACTTCATGTTCGCCGACGCTTCGCAAACGCATAAAGTCATCGGCAATCTGGCGGCCGTAGCGGTAACCCGCCAGCCGACGCGCGGTGCGATCCACTTTCACGCGCAGGGGCTGCACCATCGCCGGGTGCAAAATCTCGGCCGGCTGGTCGTCCTGCTCACCAGGCAGACGAGCATGGATTTTCTGCTCCAGCAAGCCCAGCGCCATGGCGAAACCATACAATGTGGCCGCGGGCGTTGGCGGGCAGCCGGGTATATAGACATCCACCGGAACAATCTTGTCGGTGCCGCCCCACACGCAGTACAGGTCGTGGAAGATACCACCGCTGTTACCGCACGCGCCGTAGGAGATACAGATTTTGGGATCCGGCGCAGATTGCCAGGCCCGCAGCGCAGGTGAGCGCATGGCGCGGGTTACCGCGCCGGTGAACAGCAGAATGTCGGCATGGCGCGGTGACGGAACCACTTTGATACCGAAGCGTTCTGCGTCAAACAGCGGTGAAAGTGTGGCAAAAATCTCGATTTCGCAGCCGTTGCAACCGCCGCAATCCACGCGGTAGACATAGGCGGATCGTTTGATCTTATTCAGCAGCGAGGCTTTCATGCTGGCGATGGACTCCTCCACCGTCATCGGTACCGGAATACCGTCCGCATCGCGCGGACCTAACAGCTGGCTCATTAGCTGGCCTCTCTCATATGGCGGGTCAATTCAATCCGGTCGGACGGCACCAGACACTTCTGGCGCTTACACTCCGGGCAGGTTTCAAAACTTTCACGGTGCAGCTCTGCCCGGCTATCGCCGTTATGCGCCAGCAGCGCGATGGCGTAGTCGATCTCTTTCTGCACCGCGAATGGTCGGGCGCATTCGCGGCACTGGCACAGTTCAAAGCGCGACTGTTGCAGGAAATCCGCTTTGTTCCACACCGCCAGCTCATACTCCTGCGAAAGCGTGATAGCCGCCGTCGGGCACACTTCTTCGCAACGGGCGCAGAAAATGCAGCGCCCCAGGTTGAACTGCCACGCCAGCTCACCGGTGGCCAGATCGGTCTCCACCGACAGCGCATTCGACGGGCAGGCATTGACGCACGCCGCACAGCCAATGCACTGCTGCGGGTTGTGCTGCGGTTTGCCGCGAAAGTTTTTGTCGACCGGCACTGGCGACAGCGGGTAATCGCTGGTTGCCGTACCGGTTTTGATCACTTTTTTGATAAAGGTAAACATCGCTACCGTTCCCCCCTCACGATTTCAACGGCGAGTTCTTACGCTCAACCCCGTAACGCTCCAGCTCTTTGTAAGCCACGACCTTGCTTTTCTTCTTACGCACGTCCACCACCGTCATGCGGTCGGTGCATGAATAGCAGGGGTCGAGGCTGCCAATGATCAGCGGGGCGTCGGAAACCGTGTTGCCGCGCAGCATATAGCGCAGCGTCGGCCAGTTGGCGTATGTCGCCGCACGGCAGCGCCAGCGGTAAAGTTTCTGGTTATCGCCGGTCATGCTCCAGTGGATGTCATCTCCGCGAGGCGCTTCAGAGAAACCGAGCGCGAAGCGGTGCGGAATGTAGGTAAAGCCTTCCACCATCAGCGGACCGCCAGGCAGGTTGTCGAGACCGTAATCGATCATATTGAGCGCGGTCAGCACTTCATTAATGCGTACTTTCAGACGTGAAATTACATCGCAGCCCTGTTCGGTGTGCACAGTCATCGGCAGCAGGCCGTAACCGACAAACGGATGATCGGCGCGGGTATCGCGGGCGTGTCCGCTGGCGCGCACCATCGGGCCGACGTTACTGAAATCGCGGGCGATTTGCGGGTCAAGGCGGCCAATACCCACGGTGCGCTGTTCAATGTTCGGCGTACTCATCAGCACATCGACCAGTTCAGTCACATCGCGACGCATCTGCTGCGCTAACTGGCGAGTCTGGATCATGTCCTCTTTCAACATGTCGCGACGGATACCGCCAATCAGGTTCAGACCGTAAGTTTTACGCGCCCCGGTGAGGATTTCCGCCATTTTCATGGAGGCTTCGCGCACGCGGAAAAACTGCATAAACCCGGAATCAAAGCCGACAAAGTGACAGGCCAGACCGAGGTTGAGCAAGTGCGAGTGCAGGCGTTCCACTTCGAGCAAAATGGCGCGGATCATCTGCGCGCGTTCCGGCACCACAATGCCCATCGCGTTTTCAACCGAAGTGGTATAGGCCGTGCTGTGGGCAAAGCCGCAGATACCGCAGACGCGATCGGAAAGAAAAGTGACTTCGTTGTAACCCATGCGGGTTTCCGCCAGCTTCTCCATGCCACGATGGACGTAAAACATGCGGTAGTCGGCATCGACAATATTCTCGCCGTCAACAAACAGGCGGAAATGGCCCGGTTCGTCCGAGGTCACATGCAGCGGGCCAATCGGCACCACATTGTTTTTCTTATCGCCCAGCTCGTTAATGAACTCGTAGGTTTCCGCATCAGTGGTCGGCGCGGGACGCTGGCGATAGTCCATGCTGTCTTTACGCAGCGGGTAGAGTTCATCCGGCCAGTCATCCGGCAGCACCAGGCGGCGCTCATCCGGCAGACCCACCGGGATCAGGCCGTACATATCGCGCACTTCGCGCTCGCCCCACACCGCTGCCGGCACGCGCGGCGTTACCGACGGGTATTCCGCTTTCAGCGCGTCCACTTCCACACGCACCGTGATCCAGCACTTCACGCCCTGCTCCATCGACAGCACGTAATAAACGGCGAAATGGCCGTTCAGCTTGCGTTCGTCATTGCCAAACAACACCGAAAGCCAGCCGCCCTGCTGATAGTAAAGGTACTCCACGACTTCCGGCAGGTAGTTCACTTTGACGGTGACCGTTATCTGGTCTTTGGTCTGCCACGCTTCATCCAGCACCACCCCGGGAAATTTCTCGTGCAGGGCAGCAAGATAGTGTTGACCGATTTTTTCTTCAGACATGCTCAAACTCTCTTAATACGTCGCCAGCAAGGAGACGAAGGCTAAAAAGGCGACGCCGAAACCGGCCCAGGTTACGCGCGATGTGGCAACAAAACGCAGACGCGCCATGCTGTTCTCAAACAGGGCGATAATCAGCACGCCAGCGACCAGTTTCACCACGGCGATCGCCAGCGCCAGCAGCAAACCGGCGGCGCTAAAAGTGGTCATTTGCCCCCAGGGCAGAAACACGCCAACAAACAGTTGCAGCACCACCAGTTGTTTCAGGATGATGCCCCACTTCAGCACCGCGAAACCGCTGCCGCTGTACTCAGACAGCGGCCCTTCCTGCAACTCCTGCTCCGCTTCCGCGAGATCAAACGGCAGTTTGCCCATTTCGATAAAGGTGGCGAACGCGCAGGCGCAGAGCGCCAGCAACAGAGGAATGCTGCGAGAGAGCGGCCAGTGATACACGGTATTGGTGATGTGGCTGATGTGCGTGGAACCGGCGACCAGCGCCGCCACCCACAGACCAAGCAGCAAAATCGGCTCGACCAGCACGCCGAGCATCGCTTCGCGGCTCGCACCAAGGCCGGTAAACGGGCTGCCGGTATCAAGCCCGGCGATGGCAAAGAAAAAGCGGGCAATAGCGAACAGGTAAATCAGGGTGATCAGATCGCCAAGTTCCGGTAGCGGTGAGGCGACCGTCACCACCGGTAACGCGGTCGCGACGGTCAGCATGACGCCCACCATCACAAACGGCGTCAGGCGAAATACCCAGCCAGACGCCGCCGGAGCAATACTTTGCCGCCCCAGCAGTTTCAGCAGATCGCGGTATTCCTGCAGCACGCCCGGCCCGCGCCGGTTGTGCAAACGCGCACGCGCCACGCGGCTGATGCCGGAAAGCAGCGGCGCTGCGGCAAACAACACCAGCGCCTGTAGTAAAGCAAACAGAAAACTCATTATCAGGCTCCTCGTGAAATCACCACTACCACCAGCACCGCCAGCTCAATCAGCGCCAGCCGACGAAACAGCACCGGCGCGCTATCACCGTGCCAGCCGGGAACAGGAAGCCGGGGCTCCAGCCATTTCCGCAGTTTCAGCACCGGGGCAAAAGCCGCTTTCACCGGCATGGCGAAACCATGCGCGGTAATCACCATTGATCCTTCGTGATCGTAACCGCACACCCAGGCGCTACCGCGACGGCGGGCAGGCAGGCGATCGCCTTTAAACAGCATCATCAGCAGTAACGGCAGCAGCGGCGTGGCAATCAGCAACAGCGCGATCATCGGCTGCGACACCACGGTGTTTGCCGTTTGCAGCGGCAACGGTACAGCGGCAAACAGACGCGGCATCAGCCACGGCGCGGCAACACCACCGATAACGCAGCAAATGGCCAGCGCGGCGACCACACCAGTCATTAACCAGGGAATGGAGCGCGGGTTTTCCGCCTGAGCGCTACGCGGCGCGCCAAGAAAAGTGACGCCATAGACTTTCGCCATGCACATCACCGCCAGCGCGCCGGTAATCGCCAGACCAACCGCCAGCAGCGGCCCCAGCAGTTGCAGCAGGAAATGACCACTGGCGCTTAAACCAAAGAAGGATTGATAAATCGCCCACTCACCGGCAAAACCGTTGAGCGGCGGCAGCGCCGCCATCGCCATCAGCCCGACCAGCATTGCCAGCGAGATAACCGGCATCTTTTTACCGATACCGCCGAGTTTTTCGATATCGCGATAACCGGTGCCAAACCACAGCGTGCCCGCGCCGAGGAACAGCGTGCTTTTAAACAGGCTATGGTTGAAAAGGTGATACAGGCCGCCGGTCAGCCCCAGCGCCAGCAGCACAGGTTGTTGCAGCGCAAGGCCGGTGACGCCAGCGCCAAGGCCGAGCAGAATAATGCCGATGTTCTCCAGCGTGTGGTACGCCAGCAGGCGCTGGATGTTGTGTTCCATCAGCGCATACAGCCCGCCAATAAAGGCGGTAATAATGCCAAATACCAGCAGCGCAATGCCCCACCACAGCGGCGGTTGGCCGCCGAGCAGCGAAAGGCTCAAAATGCCGAACAAGCCGATTTTCATCACCACCGCGGAAAACAGCGCCGCCGCCGGTGCGGGTGCAGTGGCGTGCGCCTGCGGCACCCAGGCATGCAGCGGAATGATCCCGGCCAGCAGGCCAAAACCGATCACGCCGAGCAGCCAGATGTCACTGCCGAGCGCATGCGTACCGAGCAGTGCAAAATCCAGCGTCTGGTAACGCTGCCACAGCAGCCAGCAGGCCACCGCCAGCAGGACCGTACCGCAGCGGCCCATGACAAACCACAGCTTGCCGGATTTGCTACAGCCGGTCAGAAATACCGCGCTCAGCGCCATAATTTCCGCCATGATCACCAGCGCGCCGAAGTTTGCCGCGCTCACCGCGCACAGCGCGGCGACCAGCAGTAAGTTCATCAGCAGACCGTTGGCTTTCACCGCATCATGGCGATGCCAGTCAATGGAGAACAGGCTAACAAAACCGCCGCAAACGCCGAGCGTGATCAGCCATACGGCGCTGAGCGGCGTGACCAGGACGTGATATTCAATCAACGGCAGCGTGCCGCTCACGGTGACAGCGTCTGTTAATGCCATCACGCCGCAGGCCGCCGCCATTGCACAGCCGATAGCGCCGCCAAGCCCGGAAAAGAGACCGCTTAACACTTTGAACGGCATAAACAGATAGGCCAGCATGGCTGCGCAGGTAAGTACTGCAACAGCAGCGCTTAACAAAGAGAGGATAGTCATTTCGCGCTCCGGTTTAGCTGCGTATACAGCGATAAATCGCCGTAATCCGTGTTGAGGGTTTGCTCGCGTTTGCGACGGCTGGCTCTGGCGATATCCCGGTTATTGACCAAATGCAGCGCTTTGGTCGGGCACATCCGCACACAGGCCGGGCCTTCGGCATCGAAGTGGCAGAGATCGCACTTCACCGCAATTGCCCGCACGCCGGGCACCCAATCCAGCAACGTGCTGACACGCGCCGACGCAGGCGGCGCAGCGGGCGCTTTGGGCGAGTTAACATTGGCGGGAATATCCAGCGGGCGGCTACCGGAAAACTCAATCGCGCCGAAAGGACACGCAATCGCGCACAGCTTGCAGCTGACGCACAGGCTTTCATTTAACTGCACCGCGCCATCAACGCGGTTGATCGCGTTCACCGGACAAACGCCCGCACAGGGCGCGTCTTCACAGTGGTGGCACTGCTGCGGCGCGGACTCTTTTTCGCTGCGCATCACACGCAGCCGCGGCATCGCCTGCAGGCCATGCGCACGGTGCGTTTCGGCGCAGGCAGCCTCGCAGGTATGGCATCCAATACATAACGCCGAATCGGCAATTACAAAACGGTTCACCAGCAAATCCTCAGGTGATTCACCCTGGTTACGGGCGGTCATTTATGACGAAACGTGTCGCGCTATGTGTCACTTCGACACATGTCGACACCCAAACTCAGGCCAGCGCAGGCGCGTGCGCGTGGCTGACAAGCGTGGTGAGATTGACCGGCGTATCCGCTTCCATTGCGGCATACAGGTTGTCGTAAACGGCGGCGATTTTGCCGAGATAATGCTCCAGCACTTTTTCACGATCGCGCACGCTGAACGCGCCATCGACCTTGCCATCGCTGGAGAGCTGCGCTTTGGCAATCACGCGTCGCTCGTCGCTCTCTTTATTGGCAATCGCATATTCAATGGTGTGACCGTTAAAGCCGCCGGTCAGGGTGATATAAACCGTGAAGTGTTCGAACAGCACAAAGCAGAGTTGCTGTTCCGGCGCACAGCCGATAGCGTGATGCAACCGCGCTCTGGAGAGCGTAACGCCCTGAACTAACGCGTTACAGTAGCTTCGCCACTCTTCCTGCAGGCGGTGATGCCGCCCGGCAATATAATCTGCCTTTTCGCTAATTTCCCAAATCGTCATGTTTGCTTACCCGGTTAATGAAAAACAACGGCGGTAAAGCATCATCCATGCCAAAATTTAACCCATTGATTTAAAAGAAAATAAAAACAAAACGCTCACCCTTTCGACGTGTCATCTCGACATTGTCGACATCGTCACCGTGTCAAAACGCGGAATGGCACTCTTATTGCATTAAGGGCGCAAAGTCATCAGGAGGCGTTATGCACGAAATCACCCTCTGCCAGCGTGCGCTGGAAATTATCGAACAACAGGCGTCAGCAAACGGCGCGCGCCGGGTCACCGGCGTGTGGCTGAAAGTCGGCGCATTTTCTTGTGTAGAAACGGAAGCTTTAACGTTTTGTTTTGATCTGGTTTGCCGCGGCAGCCGGGCGGAAGGCTGTACACTGCACATCGAACAACAACAGGCGGAATGCTGGTGCGAGTCCTGCCAACAGTATGTGACGTTACTTACCCAGCGAGTGCGCCGCTGCCCGCAGTGCCACAGCGACCAGTTGCAGATTGTCGCCGATGACGGCATGCAAATTCAGCGACTGGAAATTGAGGAGTAAACAATGTGTACAACATGTGGTTGTCAGGACGGTAACCTTTATATCGAGGGTGACGAACATAACCCGCACTCGGCGTTTCGCGGTGCACCGTTCTCCCCAGCCGCTCGCCCGGCGCTGAAAATCACCGGTATCAAAACCGACGATTTTCGTCCCACGCAACTGGAACACGGCGACCTGCATTATGGTCACGGTGAAGCCGGTACCCACGCGCCAGGTATGAGCCAGCGCCGGATGGTGGAGGTGGAAATCGACGTGCTGGAGAAAAACAACCAAATCGCCGCCCGCAACCGCGCCCGTTTCGCCGCTTCGCAACACCTGGTGCTCAACCTGGTCTCCAGCCCCGGCTCCGGCAAAACCACCCTCCTTACCGAAACCCTTAAACGCCTGAAAGCGCGCGTCCCTTGCGCGGTGATTGAAGGCGATCAGCAAACCGTTAACGATGCCGCACGCATTCGCGCGACCGGCACGCCGGCGATTCAGGTTAACACCGGCAAGGGCTGCCATCTTGATGCGCAGATGATTGCCGACGCCGCACCGCGACTGGCGCTGGAAAATCGCGGCATTCTGTTTATCGAAAACGTCGGCAACCTGGTGTGCCCGGCGGGTTTCGATCTTGGCGAGCGTCATAAAGTGGCGGTGCTGTCGGTGACAGAAGGCGAAGACAAGCCGCTGAAATACCCGCATATGTTCGCCGCTGCCTCACTGATGCTGCTCAATAAAGTGGATTTGCTGCCCTACCTCGATTTTAACGTCGAGCAATGCATCGCTTATGCCCGTGAAGTGAACCCGACCATTGAAATCATGCTGATTTCAGCCACCAAAGGCGACGGGATGGACGCCTGGCTTGACTGGCTGGAGACGCAACGATGTGTATAGGCGTACCGGGGCAAATTTGCGCCATTGATGGCCTGCAAGCCAAAGTGGATGTCAGCGGCATTCAGCGCGATGTCGATTTAACGCTGGTCGGCAGCATCGACGAAAACGGTCAGTCACGCCTCGGCCAGTGGGTACTGGTGCATGTCGGCTTCGCGATGAGCGTGATTAACGAAGAAGAGGCGCTGGATACGCTGGCGGCGCTGCAAAACATGTTCGATGTCGAACCCGATGTCGGCGCGCTGCTTTACGGTGAGGAGAAATAATGCGTTTTGTCGATGAATATCGCGCCCCGGAACAGGTGATGCAACTGATTGATCACCTGCGTGAACGGGCAGCGCACCTCTCTTACACCGCCGCGCGTCCGCTGCGCATTATGGAAGTGTGCGGCGGGCACACACACGCTATTTTCAAGTTTGGCCTCGACCAGCTACTGCCGGAAAACATTGAGTTTATTCACGGTCCCGGCTGCCCGGTCTGCGTGTTGCCGATGGGGCGAATTGATACCTGCGTGGAGATCGCTCAACACCCGGAGGTGATTTTCTGCACCTTTGGCGACGCCATTCGCGTGCCGGGGAAAAACGGCTCGCTGCTGCAGGCAAAAGCGCGCGGCGCGGATGTGCAGATTGTCTATTCACCAATGGATGCGCTGGCGCTGGCGGAAAAAAATCCGCAGCGCAAGGTGGTGTTTTTCGGCCTCGGGTTTGAAACCACCATGCCCGCCACCGCCATTACATTGCAGCAGGCAAAAGCCCGTAACCTCGATAACTTCTGGTTTTTCTGCCAGCACATCACGCTGATTCCAACGTTGCGCAGCCTGCTGGAGCAGCCGGACAACGGCATCGACGCGTTTCTCGCGCCGGGTCATGTCAGTATGGTGATTGGCACCGACGCCTATACTTTCATCGCCGATACTTATCAGCGCCCGCTGGTGGTCGCCGGTTTTGAACCGCTCGATCTGTTGCAGGGCGTGGTGATGCTGGTTGAGCAAAAAATTGCCGCCCACAGTAAGGTGGAAAACCAGTATCGCCGCGTGGTGCCGGACGAAGGCAACCGGCTGGCGCAGGCCGCCATCGCCGAGGTGTTTACCGTACGCGGCAACAGTGAATGGCGCGGCCTGGGCATGATTGGCGAATCCGGCGTGCATCTGACGCCTGCATATCAGCGCTTTGACGCCGAAGCGCATTTTCGCCCGGAGGTACAGCAAGTGTATGACGATCCACGCGCCCGCTGCGGTGACGTGCTGACCGGCCGCTGTAAACCGCACCAGTGCCCGCTGTTCGGTAACACCTGTAACCCGCAAAGCGCGTTCGGCGCGCTGATGGTTTCATCGGAAGGTGCCTGCGCGGCCTGGTATCAATATCGTGCTCAGGAGTGTGAAGCATGAATGAAGTGCAGATGGCGCACGGCAGCGGCGGCCAGGCGATGCAACAGCTTATCAGCCAGCTTTTTATGGAGGCGTTCGATAACCCCTGGCTTGCAGAGCAGGAAGATCAGGCGCGTATCAATCTGGCAGAGCTTACAGCAGGCGGCGATCGGCTGGCGTTTTCCACCGACAGCTACGTTATCGATCCGCTGTTCTTTCCCGGCGGCAATATCGGCAAGCTGGCGGTATGCGGCACGGCAAATGATATTGCCGTTAGCGGCGCAACACCGCGCTTCCTCTCCTGCGGTTTTATCCTTGAAGAGGGGTTGCCAATAGCAACGCTGAAAACCCTTGTAGAGAGCATGGCCGACACCGCCCGCAGCGCCGGTATCGCCATTGTTACCGGCGATACCAAAGTGGTGCAGCGCGGCGCAGCCGATAAGGTATTTATCAATACCGCCGGCATTGGCGCTATCCCGGCGTCGGTTCACTGGGCGGCAAACTCCCTGCAACCCGGCGATGTGCTGCTGGCAAGCGGCACACTGGGCGATCACGGCGCAACCATCCTTAATCTGCGCGAAGGCTTAGGGCTGGATGGCGAGCTGACCAGCGATTGCGCGGTGCTGACGCCGTTGATTAGCCAACTGCGCGAGCTTCCCGGCGTAAAAGCGCTGCGCGACGCCACGCGCGGCGGCGTTAACGCCGTGGTACATGAGTTTGCTGCCGCCTGCGGTTACGGCATTGAGTTAAATGAACGAGACTTACCGGTAAAACCGGCGGTGCGCGGGGTTTGCGAACTGCTGGGGCTGGATGCATTAAATTTTGCCAACGAAGGCAAACTGGTGATTGCCGTACAGCGCGAAGCCGCAGAGCAGGCGCTGGCACAATTACGCGCTCACCCTTTAGGGCGCGACGCCGCAATAATTGGTGAAGTGGTCGAACGCAAAGGTGTACGTCTGACAGGCCTTTATGGAGTGAAGCGCCTGCTGGATTTGCCCCATGCCGAACCCTTGCCACGGATTTGTTAACCTTTTATTTTTATTAATTTTTTCACACCTTCTGCGTGTGTTCCTGGAAAAGCAAAATGTCGTATACACCGATGAGTGATCTCGGGCAACAAGGATTGTTTGATATAACGCGGATGTTATTACAGCAGCCCGATATGGCCGCGCTTTGTGAAACGTTAACCCGGTTAACCCGCCAGGCGGGTCTCGCCGACAACGCCGCGATTGTGCTGTGGCATGCCGACAGTCATCTCGCCAGCCGTTACGCCGTGCAAACACCCGACAACTGCGCCAGATATAACGACCAGGCGCTGCTGGCGGGCGGCCCGGTGCGGCATATTCTCTCTCACCCGCAGGCGCTGCGCTGCACCGCGCAACTCTTTAGCGAGACCTGGCCCGCCGTTGCCGAAAGCCGGATCTATCCGGCATTCGCGCATTACAGCTTGCTGCCGCTCGCCGCCGAAGGGCAGATTTTTGGCGGCTGCGAATTTTTTCGTACCAGCGACAGGCCATGGAGCGACAAAGAGACCGAGCGCCTGCATACGCTGACGCAGATCGTTGCTGTCGTTGCCGAGCAGTTGCAAAGCCGCGAGCACCCCACGCCGGACTACGAGCTTCTGTGCCAGGAGCGCGACGATTTTCGCATTCTGGTGGCTATCACCAACGCGGTGCTCTCCCGGCTGCATATGGATGAGCTGGTCAGTGAAGTGGCAAAAGAGATCCACTACTACTTCGGCATTGACGCCATTAGCCTGGTGCTGCGCGGCAGCCGCAAGGGCAAACTGACCATCTACTCGACGCATTATCTGGATGAAGCCGACCCCGCCCATGAAACGCAGGAAGTCGACGAACAGGGAACACTGACCGAGCGGGTATTTAGCAGCAAAGAGATGCTGCTGATTAATCTGCATGAGCGTGACAAACTCGCCCCTTACGAGCGGATGCTGTTTGAAACCTGGGGTAATAAAATTCAGACCCTGTGCCTGCTGCCGCTGATGTCCGGCAAAAATCTGCTGGGCGTGCTGAAACTGGCGCAGTGCCAGAAAGAGGTGTTTACCCCGGCGAACCTGAAGCTGCTGCGCCAGATTGCCGAGCGTATCGCCATTGCCGTGGATAACGCGCTGGCCTACCAGGAGATCCACCGTCTGAAAGAGAGGCTGGTGGATGAAAACCTCGCCTTGACCGAACAACTCAATAATGTCGACAGCGAATTTGGCGAGATCATCGGGCGTAGCGATGCCATGTTCCGCGTGCTCAAGCAGGTTGAGATGGTGGCGCAGAGCAACAGCACGGTGCTGATCCTTGGCGAAACCGGCACCGGGAAAGAGCTTATCGCGCGCGCCATCCATAACCTGAGCGATCGCAACAGCCGCCGGATGGTGAAGATGAACTGCGCGGCCATGCCGGCCGGGCTGCTGGAAAGCGATCTGTTTGGCCACGAGCGCGGCGCGTTTACCGGCGCCAGCGCCCAGCGCATCGGGCGTTTTGAGCTGGCGGATAAAAGCTCGCTGTTTCTTGACGAAGTGGGCGATATGCCGCTTGAGCTGCAACCCAAGCTGCTGCGCGTGTTGCAGGAGCAGGAGTTTGAGCGCCTCGGCAGCAACAAGCTGATCCAGACCGATGTGCGGCTGATCGCCGCCACCAACCGCGATCTTAAACAGATGGTCGCCGACCGGGAATTTCGCAGCGATCTCTATTACCGCCTGAATGTCTTCCCGATCCACCTGCCGCCGCTGCGCGAGCGCCCGGAAGACATTCCGCTGCTGGTAAAAGCTTTCACCTTTAAAATCGCGCGCAAAATGGGGCGCAATATCGACAGCATCCCGGCGGAAACCTTGCGCGTGCTGAGTGCGATGGAGTGGCCGGGGAATGTGCGTGAACTGGAGAACGTGATCGAGCGTGCGGTGCTGCTCACGCGCGGCAACGTGCTGCAACTGTCGATGGCGGAAATCGCCGTGCCCTCCGTCGCGCCTGAAACGCCCGCCGAAGTGGCGCGCGAAGGGGAAGATGAGTATCAGCTGATTGTGCGCGTACTGCGGGAAACCAACGGCGTGGTGGCCGGGCCAAAAGGCGCGGCGCAGCGTCTGGGACTCAAACGCACGACGCTGCTCTCCAGAATGAAACGATTAGGTATTGATAAAGAGGCGTTATAGCCGCAGACCCGACGGGCGTTTTCGCGCGTCGGGCGTTTCATTGCGCGTCAACAGCGCCGTAAAACCGCTAATCCGGCAAATGCGTAACCCACCTTCGTTCCCCACCTTTACCGAATACGCATCCTGCTTTTTTACCTTTACCCGCTATTTGCGCCGGTACTTCTCCGGCAGCTCCGGCACCGGGCGTTTATCATCAAGCAAATGGCGCACCGTCAGCACCGGGTGACGCCACAGCATACGCGGCCCCGCCCAGCGCATAATCTGTTTCATCTCTTCGCGTTTCGCAGGCTGGTAACAGTGCACCGGGCACTGCTTGCAGGCCGGTTTCTCTTCGCCGAACACGCATTTATCCAGCCGCTTTTCCGCATAAGCGTACAAATCCGCGTAGTGCGCCGCGCTGCTTACCGCATCCGGGCAGGCGCGCTGATAAAGGGCAATCATTTTGCGGATAGTCAGTTTTTCTCGCAGGATCCGGGGGCCAGCCATACATGTCACCAATAATTAAGATGCATAAATAATACAACTTAATAGAATCGCAAAAAACCACGCCCGCCGCGTTTTTATGTAAAGGTCAGACCTCAGGTGCCGATACCCGTCTATCAATGTGGAAATGATCATCGCCGGGGGAATGGTGCGTAAATTAATTGTTATTGTTTCGTTATTTTTATTGGCGGGATGTATCAGTAAAAATAACCCGTTTTTCCCGGAACAGCCTTTTTATTACCCGCCATTAATGACGGATGATACCGCGAAAATTCGCTTAATTGGCGCAACGATGACCTACGCCATTTATCAAACGGATACCAGCGGGCAGAAATTTGGCGGCTGGGTACAAAAACACGATCGCTTTATTAATAAGGCTTATGGTCCAACCCAGGATATGGGTTTTCCAAAGTTAAAGAACAAAAAATACAGTGACGCTTTTTTTGAAACCACGCTGCTGCCCGATTTGCCGACAACCATTCACCATGAGGCTTACAAAGGGTGCAGCGTAGATATTCACTTCACGCCGAAAAAAGGGGCGTTGTATGAAGTGCATTATGACTATGGCACTGATACCTGCGTCATTAATGTCGCCCGGCTGAAATACAACCCGGCCTCTGCGGAATACGAAGAAATAAAGCCGTAAAAAACACGAAATTAAAACGTAAGGACACCGATGAAACAGTTAATTATGCCGCTGGCGCTGCTCACGCTGGCAATAACCGGCAGCGCAAAGGCGCAAACGCTGACCGAAAGTTTACTGCGTTGCGACAGCAGCTTTTTCAGTGAACTCTACAAACAGCGAGCCACACTGGCGCACACTGCGCCAGTGGTCACAGATAAGCAGCATCACGCCTGGTTTGCCGCGCCGAAAGACGGCTCCGATACCGTCTGGTTTAGCAAGCCTCTGCGCATCAGTCAGCTCACTATTTCTGGCTTTGACAGGTCGCAGGAGTCACTGGGCAAATTGGGTGATTATTACTTCTGGGGATGGGTGATCGAAGAGCCCATGTCTGCGGTGATAGCTGCGTTGCCTGACATTCACTGGCAGAAAGTCACGGACGGGTATTACGCCAATCCGCTGATCAAACGCGCCGGTGAGACCACATGGCGGGTCAACAAAACCGCCGTCAGCGGTATTGCTCCGGCCGCGGATAGCGTGGAAAAACTCGCAATGCTGGAAGTGAGTGAAGGCAAAACCTTTTTGCGCTGCTCGATTCAGGGCAAGGTCAGCAAGGACGAGTTACTGGCGGTGCGCCCGGATCTGCAAGGAGAGCAAAAATGAAAAAATCCCTGTTTCTTGGCTCAGCACTGCTGCTGATGTCCGGCTGCACCAGCCATCCGGGTGCCAGCGTTACGCAAGAGGAAACCCCGCCCAAGCGGGTCGTTAAGTTCGTGACACTCAGTAGCGGCGTCAGCTATCTGGATTTTCGTACCATTTCCCTTTACGACGGCAATCCCTATTTGCGTCGTATTGACGTGATTCATAACTACACCAAAGGCATGCCGGTGAAAAAGAATCCACTGATGATGATCCGCAGCGAACGCCAAAGCCTGGTCGTGAACTGTGATACGCACCAGTTCACCCATGTGCATAAGATCTACTTTTCAGAACATTTTGCCACTGGCGACAAAATCGCCCGCATGAACACGCCAGGACAGTGGCAGGATTACCCGCCAACATCGTTGATCGGCCTGACGGCAGGCTTGCTGTGTAAGCTCCCGGAAGATCGCCTGGCCGCAGAGCCTGCACGCGATACGCAAACACCGCTGTTATACACGCTGATACAGAACGGCGCGTAGCCGCACACAATCGGGATACAGTGATCCCTTGCAATAGCGGGTGGATGGCGCAGGACGCCATCGCCCACTTTTTTGCAGGAGTGACTTATGTCATCGATTGAAAATCCGCAACGCCGCCTGCTGCTACAGGCCACCGCCGCAAGCCTGGCCGCACTGGAACTGGGGATCAGCGCCCTTCCCGCCCAGGCCAGCGCACCGCCCGCCGCCCTCACCACCACACCGCGCAACCTGACGCCGCTACCGCCCATTAAGCAGATTGACGCAGGCGTGCTGAATATCGGGTATATCGACACCGGGCCGGAAAACGGCGAACCGATGCTGCTACTGCACGGCTGGCCGTATGACATCTACAGCTTTGCCGATGTGATCCCGCGCCTTACCCGTGCCGGGTTTCGCGTGCTGGTACCGTGGCTGCGCGGCTATGGCAGCACCACATTTTTATCAGCCGACACGCCGCGCAACGGCCAGCAGGCGGCGCTCGCCGTCGATGCGATTGCCTTTCTTGACGCGCTCGACATTAAACAGGCGGTGATCGGCGGTTTTGACTGGGGCGCGCGTACCGCCAATATCCTTGCCGCACTGTGGCCGCAGCGCTGCAAAGGGCTGGTCTCGGTAAGCGGTTATCTGATTGGCAGCAAGCAGGCGAACAAAAAACCGCTGCCGCCCGCGGCGGAACTCGCCTGGTGGTATCAATTTTACTTTGCGACCGAGCGCGGCGAAGCAGGCTATCGCGAGCACACCGATGAGTTTGCGAAACTTATCTGGCGAACCGCCTCGCCACAATGGCGCTTTAGCGAAGCGGAGTTTGCCCGCTCGGCGCAGGCATTGCACAACGCCGATCATGTCGCCATTACGCTGCATAACTATCGCTGGCGGTTGGGAATTGTCAGCGGCGAGCGCCGTTTCGACGCGCTGGAGCAGCAACTGGCAAAGGCACCGGTAATTACGGTGCCGACCATTACGCTTGAGGGCGACGCAAACGGCGCGCCGCATCCGGACCCTGCCAGCTACGCCGCCAAATTCAGCGGCCGCTACCAGCACCGTACCGCCACCGGCGGCATTGGTCATAACCTGCCGCAAGAAGCGCCCGCGTTTTTTGCGCAGGCGCTTATCGACATTGCACGGCATTAAACAGCACGCGCCTTCGGCTGGATCAGCGAAGGCGCTTTTCCCTCATGAATGCGCTTCGGCCAGCAGTTTCTGAATAAGTTGCTCCTGCTGTTGATACTCCCCTTCCCCAAAGTACATCTGCCGCAGTTGCCCTTTGGCATCAAAGTAGTAATGCGCAGGCCAGTACTGGTTCCCAAACGCATTCCAGATGGCGTAGTTATTGTCCACCGCCACCGGGAAGCGGATATTCTCTTTGCGTACCACGTTTTGCAGCGACTGAATGTTCTTCTCGAACGGGTATTCCGGGGTATGAACACCAATCACCACCAGCCCCTGGTCACGGTATTTTTCCGCCCACGCGTTGACATACGGTAGCGTGTGCTGGCAGTTAATACAGTCGAACGTCCAGAAATCCACCAGCACCACTTTGCCCTTCAGCGCCTGCGCAGTGAGCGGCGCGGAGTTAAGCCAGCTCACCGCCCCTTCCAGTGACGGCATGCTATTGCGCACCAGCGGCTCGCTGACCGGCTGCAGCGTGACGGCAGGTTGCGGCGATGTCCGCCAGCTCAGGAGTTGTTGTTCCAGCCGCGTTGTCCACGCCCCCGCTCCCTGCAACGCAGACGTCGCCCCGCTGCCAATCAGCACTACCGCGCCCAGCATGGCGACGCCCGCCCCCTGACGCAGCCGCTCGCTGAAGGGCAGACTGGCGCGCAGGCGGGAAAAAAGCCGATCGCCACACAGCCAGAGCAGCGCCAGCATCGCCGCCGCGCCGCTGCCGTAAGCCGCCAGCACCAGCGCCGTCTGCCCGCTTGCGCCGTTAAGCATGGTGGTGCTCAGAACCGCGCCCAGGATCGGCCCGGCGCACGGCGCCCACAGTAGCCCGACGGATAACCCCGCCAGCAGCGCCGAAAGAACACCGCCCGAACGGCGGCTGCGGTTATCGAGCCGTTCACCGGCGCGCACAACAAAGTACATCACCGTGCTGGCAATGCGCGGCGAAATCAGCGCCAGCGCCATCACAGCCAGCAGACCGAGTGCCAGCCAGCGCCCCCAGGCGTTGGCCTGGATGATCCACTGCTGCGTGGCGCCCGCCAGCAGTGCCACCAGCGTAAACATCGCCACCATTCCCGCCAGCAGTGCGGCAAGATGACGTTTATCGCGGCCAAAACTTGCGAACAGTAGCGGAATAACCGGCAGCGTACAGGGGCTGAGCAGCGTCAAGCAGCCGCCTAAAAAAGCAATGATCACCATAACAAGCTCCTTGATTCGTTGAGGAAACAGGCGCATTACACCGCCGCGGTGTATCGCGGCGGTGTCGGTGATGGCGGGTTTTGTCAGCCGGTGTTGCAGGCCGGAGAGCAGATACGCAGAGATACAAACTTAATGCGGCAATAGCACGCAGGCATCCAGCCCGCCCTGCGGGCGGTTGCTCAGGTGCAGTTGCCCACCGAGTTGCGACACCAGTTGCCGGGCAATCGCCAGCCCCAGACCGGTGCCACCGGTGCCGCGATTACGCGAGGTTTCCAGCCGGTAGAAAGGCTCCAGCACCGCTGCCAGCGCCTCTTCAGGAATGCCGGGGCCGTTATCAAGCACATGGATCGCGAGCGGCGCATCTGGCGTAAGTACAATATCGATGTCTGCTTGGCCGGCGAATTTCAGCGCGTTATCCAGCAGATTGGTTAATATGCGCCGCAGCGCCTGCACATCAATGTGCAGCGTGAGATCCGGCGGGCAGCGCAGCAGCCTTACCCGCTTGCCAACGTCGACATAGTCACACACCAGGCTGTCGATAAACGGGTGCAGCGCCAGCCGCTGCGGTGCGAGCGGCGGCGCATCCTGAGTGCGGGCATAAGCGATCCCTTCACGAACCAGCCGGGACATCTCATCCAGATCCGCCAGCAGTTTGTCGCGCAGCGCTTCGTCGGCAGCCATTTCGCTGCGCAACCGCATCCGGGTGATCGGCGTTTGCAGGTCGTGCGAAATCGCAGCGAGGATCTGCGCGCGCGAACTCAGATGATGAGCAATACGCGCCTGCATGGCGTTAAAAGCGCGCACCGCGTGCTGCACCTCCGTTGGGCCGTTTTCGATCATCACCGGCGGGGGTTCGGGCGATGGGGTGAGCGCATCAAGCGCACGGGTAAAGCGGGTCAGCGGCTTCACCGCCAGGCGTACCGCCAGCCAGCAGCAGATAAGCAACAGCAGCAGTTGTGCGACCAGCACCGCAGGCAACCAACGAGCGATAGGCGTTGGACGCGGGGTGATATCAATGGTCAGCGGCGCGCCATCATGCAGGCGCAAATGCGCCTGCAAATGTTCCTGCGGGCCTGGGACGGCATTGATTTTCAGGGCATATTGGCTTCCCAGCGCCTGTTCAAGCGAGCGAGCGGTATCTTTCGAACGCCAGCTGGTGGGGTAGCGCCCGCCTTCACCTGCGCTCAGCAAATAGCGATAGTTACCGCGATCGATACGCGCCAGCCATGCAGGGCGCTCGCTGGCGGGTAAACGGTCGAGGATCGCCACGCTGGTCGCCACATCGTATTCAAGATTGCCCAGCATTACCGAACGCGCGGTAGTAATGCGTTCATACAGCAGCAGGCTAAGGGTTAACGCGTTCGCCAGCAGCAATCCCACCAGCACAATCACCACTAAACGTGACAGCAGCGAACGCGGCCACAGCCTCATTCCCGCGCCTCTGTGATAACCACCGGCATTGAGAAAACGTAGCCCTCGCTGCGCACGGTTTTGATGTAAGCCGGTTCACGCGCGTCGTCGTTCAGGCGCTGGCGCAGGCGGCTTACCAGCAGATCAATGGAGCGTTCGAAAAGCTCCGCGTCGCGCCCCTGCGTAAGGTTCAGAAGCTGGTCACGGTTGAGTACGCGCTGTGGGTGATCGAGAAACACGCGCATCAGGCGATACTCCGCGCCGCTCAGCGCCACCACGGTCCCCTGCGCATCCACCAGATGACGCGCCGAGGTGTCAAGCTGCCAGTCGCCAAACGCCAGGCAACGTCCCGCTTCGGTGATTTGCAGGTTCGGCGGCAACATGCGCGTGCGGCGCAAAATGGCTTTAATACGCGCCAGCAGTTCGCGGGCAACAAAGGGTTTTACCAGGTAGTCATCCGCGCCCATCTCCAGACCGACAATGCGATCGGTCTCTTCGCTGCGCGCGGTCAGCATCAGCACCGGCACGTTTTTATGCGCGCTGCTGCGCAACTCACGGCACAGCGTCAGCCCGTCCGTGCCTGGCATCATGATATCCAGCACAATCAAATCTACCGGCGTGGTTTCGAGTAACTGCCGCATCTGTTTGCCATTCGCGGCAACGCTTGCGCGCAGGCCGGAGCGGGTCAGGTAATCAGCAAGCAGCGTGCGAATTTCCCGGTCATCATCAACAACCAAAATATGGTCAATATGTTCCATCCAAAAAGCCCTGGCGGCGGGTAACGGTAAAATGAGTGTATCCTGGTTACGCGCGCCCCGGGCGTTGGCTTTGTATCACACTGTACAACGCTTAATAGACATCGCGCTGATAGCGATTTTCCCGCGCCAGGGTCGCCAGCCAGGCGTCCGCCGCGTCAGCGCTCATGCCGCCAAAGGTTTGTGCCACCTGCTTTAAAGTGTTTTCGACATCTTTCGCCATCTGGCTCGCATCGCCGCAAACATAAAAGTGTGCCCCGGCGGCTAACCAGCGCCACAGCGCTTCACCCTGCTCCAGCATGCGGTGCTGAACGTAGATTTTCTGCGCCTGATCGCGGGAAAACGCGGTGGTGAAGCGCGACAACACGCCGTCGCGCTGCCAGGCCTCCAGCTCCTCACGGTAATAAAAATCCGTGGCCGCATGCTGCTCGCCAAAGAACAGCCAGTTATCGCCTCTCGCTCCCGTGGCCTGGCGTTCCTGCAGAAAACCGCGAAACGGCGCAATGCCGGTGCCTGCGCCGACCATAATCACCGCCGTGTTTGGATCGGCTGGCAGGCGAAAATGCGGCGAGGGCTGAATAAAGATCGCCACGTGCTCTGCGCGATCCGCCAGAAAGGTCGAACAGACGCCGCCGCGTTGCTTGCTGTCGCCATAACGCACGGTGGAGACCGTCAGTTCAACGCGCTGCGGGGAAACTTTCGGGCTGGAGGAGATGGAATAGAGCCGTGGCTGCAAGCGACGCAGCGCCGAAAGCCACTGTTCAGCCGCCAGATGTACCGGGAAACACTGCAACAGGTCGATAATCTGCCGCCCCCACAGCCACTGCGTAAGTTCGGTACTGTTTTCACTGGAGAGCAGGCTATGCAGCGTTTCGTTTTGCGCATGGTCAGCCACCAGGCGCAGCACCTCCGGGGTGATGCGCGTGATGTCAAAACAGTCGCAGAGCGCCGCCTGCAGCGTCATCTCGCCCACGCCGCTAACCTGCACCCTGCTTTGCCCATCCAGCGCCAGCAGGTCGAGGATATCGGCGACCCGCTGCGGGCAGTTACGCGGCCAGACACCGAGCGCGTCGCCCGCTTCGTAGTGCAAACCGCTACCCTGCAGATCAAACGCGAACTGACGGATCTCTTTTTCCGCCCCCGGCGCGCTCAGCAGTTGGTTCGTGACCAGCGGCACGCTAACGGGATCGTGGCGGCTGAACCCAGATTTTGCCGTGGGTTGCGCCGTGTTTTGCAGCGGCGCGCCGAGCCGCAGAATGTCAGTGTGGATCGCCGCCAGCCACTGCTGCGCCGCGTCAATATCGCCCGCATCGCACACCTGGCATGCCAGCAGCCGCTGTGCGCCAAGGGCGGCCAGCCGGGCATCGAGCTTGCGGCCAAAACCGCAAAACTGCGCGTAACTGGCATCGCCAAACGCCAGCACCGAAAACGCCGTCCCGCTCAGCGCAGGTGCGTTTTCGGCGCTCAACGCCGCCCATAACGCCGCGCCATTAGCGGGCGGATCGCCATCGCCAAAGGTGCTGGCGAGCAGTAATACGCGCGGCACGGCGGCCATATCGTTCACACTGACGCTATCCATGGCGCGCAGTTTTACTGCCAGCCCGGCATGCAGCAGCTGTTCGGCACAGCGTCGGGCAAAGGCCTGCGCATTGCCGGTGGTGGAAGCCCACAGCACCAGCACTAACCCGCTGTCTTCATCCGTTGCGGGTGCAGCGGCGGGCGCGGGTTGCTGTTGGCTGCGCACCAGCGCGATAGCACAGTGTTTCAGCTCGGGTTGCAGCGAAACCGGATCCAGCGCATCGCTGGTCAGGGCGTTGATTGCCAGGTTTTCGCCAAACAGATCGTTCCAGTGAAAGGGCGCAAAGTTGTTGCCGGGTCGCACACGGTCAGTCACCACCGCAGGCAGCCGCGCCATACCGCGCCGCGAGCGGATATCCACCCAGTCCCCCTCGTTTATCGCCAGCCGTTGTGCGTCTGTGGGGGAGATTTCGATAAACGGTCCGGGGTTGAGCGTATTAAGCAGCGGGATTTTGCCGGTCTTGGTCAGCGTGTGCCACTGGTGCTGCACGCGCCCGGTGTTGAGCACCAGCGGGTAGTCGTCATCCGGCATTTCGGCAGGCGCGAGATCCGGGCGGGCAAAAAATTGCCCCTTGCCGCTGGCGGTAGCAAAACGCACGCGCCCGTTAGCCTGCAAATAGCGAATGGGGTGGCGCGTTTGATCATCATCCGGCGCGCAGGGCCATTGCAACGGCGTCTGGCGCAGCCGCGCATAGCTCGCGCCGCGAATGTCGTAGCCGGTTGCCGGGTTGTGAGCGGCGCGGATTTCATCAAACACCGCGGCGGCGCTGGCGTAGCGAAAGCCCTCCGCGTAACCCATTTCACACGCCACACTGGCGATAATTTGCCAGTCGGCAAGCGCATCGCCCGGCGGAGATACCGCCTGCTGCATCAGCGTCATGGTGCGTTCGGAGTTGACCATCACTCCTTCGGCCTCCGCCCACAGTGCACCAGGCAACAGGATATCGGCATAGCGGTTGGTTTCGGTATCCAGAAACGCATCCTGCGCAATCACCAGTTCGGCGCGTTCCAGCCCGGCGATCACTTTTTCGCGGTTTGGCACGGTGGCGACCGGGTTGGTGCAGATTATCCAGCAGGCTTTGATCTCGCCTGCGCTCATCGCGTCAAACAGCGCGACCGTACCGCCGCCCACCTCGCCACGCAGCGTGCCGGCAGGACGTTGCCATAGCTGTTCGACGAACGCGCGATCTTCATCCACCAGCACCGATCGCTGACCCGGCAAGCCGCCGCCCATATAGCCCATTTCCCGCCCGCCCATCGCGTTCGGCTGGCCGGTAAGCGAAAACGGCCCGCTGCCGGGGCGGCAAATCGCGCCGGTCGCCAGGTGTAAATTACACAGCGCGTTGGTGCTCCAGGTGCCGTGCGTGCTCTGGTTTAGCCCCATCGTCCAGCAGCTCATCCATTCCCCCGCCTCGCCAATCCACTGCGCCGCCTGGCGAATGTCGGCTTCATGCAACCCGGTGCGCTCGGCCACCTGCTGCGGCGTATAGTCCAGCAGAAAATCCGGCATCGCCTGCCAGCCTTCGGTGTGCCGGGCGATAAAATCGTTATCCAGTTTTCCGTTTTGCACCAACAGTGCCAGCAAACCGTTCAGCAATGCGAGATCGGTGCCGGGTTTGATCTGCAAAAAGAGCGAGGCTTTCTCTGCCGTGGCAGTGCGGCGAGGATCAACGACAATCAGTTTCGCCCCGGCATTGACGCGCTCCATCATGCGCAGAAACAGGATTGGGTGGCAGTCGGCCATGTTGGCGCCAATCACCAGGAACAGATCGGCGCGCTCGAAATCATCATAAGAGCCAGGTGGCCCATCCGCGCCGAGCGAGAGCTTATAACCGCTGGCGGCGCTGGCCATGCACAAACGTGAGTTGGACTCGATGTTGTTGGTGCCAATAAACCCTTTCGCCAGCTTGTTCGCCAGGTATTGCGCTTCTAAGGACATCTGGCCGGAAACATACAGCGCCAGCGCATCCGGGCCGTGCTTATCGATAATGCCACGCAGCCGCCGGGCGGTTTCACGAATGGCGTCATCGATTGCCGTGCGCACCGGCTCATGCTGGCGCGACGTGCGGAGATACGCGCTATCCAGCCGGCCAGTCGCCGTTATCGCCCCGGCACAGCTTTTACCTTTGGTGCACAACCGCCCCTGGTTGGTCGGGTGGAATTTATCGCCCACCACACTGATGATGCGCTGGTTTTCCACCTGCATCACCAGCCCGCAGCCCACCCCGCAGTAGGGGCATACGCTTTTAATCTGCTCCATTTCGCCCCCGGATCTGTTTAAGACGCTTCGGCAACTGCCGGCAAGGTGTTCTGCGCGGCGGGCGCGTGCTGCACCCAGATTTGCCCGTGCAGGATTTTTACCGGCCAGACGCGCAGACGCAGCCCGGCATCGTCCAGGCTCTGCCCGTCGCGCAGGCGAAAACGCTTTTTATACAGCGGGGAGATAACCATCGGCTCACCGCTTGCGTCGCCCACCAGCCCGCGCGCCAGCACATTCGCCTGGCTGCCAGGTTCATGGTTTTCGAGCGCGAATACTTGCTCCTCGCAATCAGGCAGGTGAAACAGGGCAATCTGCTGCTGGCCAAGACGCGCGGCCATGCCGGCGTTCGCCGGAATATCAGCCAGCGCGGCAATCTGCTGCCACTCGCCATCCCCCGTGTGCGGCTGGTTCTGCATAGGCGGTTTTTCCTGTGCCGTTGCCGGGCGGATCTGCCCGCGCTCCGGCACCATCACCACCGCTTCATCCGGTTGATCGCTATTGAGGAAGCCCCGGAACAGCAGACGGTTTTGCGGGTTATCGAGGGTGGTTTTCCACTCGCACTGGTAGCTGTCGACCACCTGCTGCATTTCTCGCTCCAGTTCAGCGCCAATACTGAGACTGTCTTCCAGTACCACCTGTTTGAGGTAGTCCAGACCGCCTTCCATGTTGTCCAGCCAGGTGCTGGTGCGCTGTAGCCGGTCGGCGGTGCGGATGTAGAACATCAACACCCGGTCGATGGTGCGGATCAGCGCTTCGCTGTCGAGATCGCTGGCAAACAGATCGGCGTGGCGCGGCTTCATACCGCCGTTGCCGCAAACATACAGGTTCCAGCCTTTGTCGGTGGCAATTACGCCAATGTCTTTGCCCTGCGCTTCCGCGCATTCACGGGTACAGCCGGAGACCGCCATTTTGATTTTGTGCGGCGAGCGCAGCCCCTTGTAACGGTTCTCCAGCGCGATCGCCATGCCGGTGGAATCCTGCACGCCGTAGCGGCACCAGGTGGAACCGACGCAGGATTTCACCGTGCGCAGGGATTTGCCGTAAGCGTGGCCGGTTTCAAACCCGGCGGCGATAAGTTCCTCCCAAATCGCGGGCAACTGCTCAAGCCGTGCACCAAAGAGATCCACCCGCTGCCCGCCGGTGATTTTGGTGTAGAGGTTGTAGCGCTGCGCTACTTCGCCGATGGCGATAAGCCCCTGTGGAGTGATTTCGCCCGCCGGGATGCGCGGCACCACCGAGTAGGTGCCATCTTTTTGAATGTTGGCAAAAAAACGGTCGTTGGTATCCTGCAATGGCAGGTGCTGCGGTTTAAGCAGGTAGTCGTTCCAGCACGAAGCGAGCATGGAACCAACCAGCGGTTTGCATACTTCGCAGCCGTGCCCCTGGCCGAACTGCGCAATCAGCGCGTCAAACGTACGAATATCATGCAGGCGGATCAGGTGATACAGCTCCTGGCGCGACCAGGCAAAGTGCTCGCAGATATCTTTTTTCACCTCCACGCCGAGCTGTTGCAGCTCGTGCTCCATCACCTGTTTCAGCAGCGGCACGCAGCCGCCGCAGCCGGTGCCCGCTTTGGTGCAGCTTTTCAGTGCTCCCAGTTCGCTGCAACCGCCCGCCACGGCGGCGGCGATATCGCCTTTGCTGACGTTATGGCAGGAGCAGATTTGCGCGCTGGCGGCGAGCGCCGCCACGCCCAGCCCTTTTGGCGCGTCGCCGGAAAGCGCAGGCAGGATCAGCGTTTGCGGCTGCGCGGGCAGCGGCATGTCGTTAAGCATCATTTGCAGTAGCAGGCTGTAATCGGCGCTATCGCCAATTAGCACCGCGCCGAGCAGCCGTTTGCCATCGGCGGAGACAACAATTTTCTTGTAGATTTCGCGCGGGCCATCGGTCCACTGGTAACTCTGGCTGCCGGCGGTTTTGCCGTGCGCGTCGCCAATAGAGGCCACCTCGACGCCCAGCAATTTCAGTTTGGTGCTCATATCCGCGCCGGTAAACGGTGTGTCGCGCGCCGCGAGCTTGTCTGCCACGCTGCGTGCCATCTGGTAGCCCGGTGCGACAAGACCAAAAATCTGCCCGTTCCACAACGCGCACTCGCCAATAGCGTAAATGGCTTCATCGGAAGTCTGACAGTGATCGTTGATAACAATGCCGCCGCGCGGCCCTTTTTGCAGCCCAGCGCTTTCCGCCAGCTCATCGCGCGGGCGGATGCCCGCCGAGAACAGCAGCAGATCAGTTTCCAGAAAACTGCCGTCGGCAAAGCAGAGGCGGTGGCGCGCCTGCTCGCCGTCGATGATTTCCCGCGTCTCTTTGCGGGTGTGAACCTGCACGCCAAGCGCTTCGATTTTGCGTTGCAGCATCATGGCGCCGCCCTCGTCGAGCTGCACCGCCATCAGGCGTGGCGCAAATTCAACAACGTGGGTTTCCAGCCCTAACTGACGCAGGGCGTTGGCGGCCTCAAGCCCCAGCAAACCGCCGCCAATCACCACGCCGCGTTTCGCGTTCTTCGCCTGCGCGGCGATGGCGTCCAGATCGTCGAGCGTGCGGTATACCAGGCAGCCAGGGCGCGTATTGCCGCTGATCGGCGGTACAAAAGCATACGAACCGGTGGCGAGCACCAGCGTGTCGTAATGGGTTTCCACACCCTGCGCATCGCGCACGCAGCGTTGCTGGCTGTCGATAGCGACAATTTTGCTCGCGCAGTGCAGCGTGATGCCGTTATCGGCAAAGAACCCCTCGCTTACCAGCGACAACGACTGCGCGCTGCGCCCGGCAAAATATTCCGAAAGATGCACGCGGTCATAAGCGGGCAGCCGCTCTTCGCCAAACACCACGATGTCGTAATGCAGGTGCAGTTCGCGCTCCACGAGCTGTTGCAGAAAGTAGTGGCTCACCATGCCGTGGCCGATCACCGCTAAAACGGGCTTTTTCATAACCTGGATCCTTAATGCGCAAGAGAAAGAGAGGTCAGGCCGCTTTGGGCTGTTTCTCATACAGGAAATGCAGCACTTGCTGGCGATAGCGCTGATACTGCGCGTCGTCGGCCAGCGAAACGCGCGAGCGCGGGCGCTCCAGTTCCACCGCCATGATTTCGCCAATACTCGCCGCCGGGCCGTTGGTCATCATCAACACGCGGTCAGAGAGCAGCACCGCTTCATCCACGTCGTGGGTGATCAGCACAATGGTGGTGTGCAGGCGCTGTTGGATCTCCATCACCGCATCCTGTAAATGAGCGCGGGTTAAGGCGTCGAGCGCGCCGAAAGGCTCATCCATCAGCAGGACGCTCGGTTTCATCGCCAGCGCGCGGGCAATGCCGACACGCTGCTTCATGCCGCCGGAGATCTCGTGCGGGCGCTTATTCCACGCGTGGGACATATGCACCAGATCCAGGTTGTGCATGATCCATTCATGCATCTCCACTTTGCTCATTTCGCCGCGAAACACCTGGCGCACCGCCAGCCCGACGTTGTCATACGCCGTCAACCACGGCAGTAGCGAATGGTTCTGAAACACCACGCCGCGCTCCGGCCCAGGGCCGTCGATTTCGCGGTTGTTGCACAGCAGACCGCCGCTGGTGGGTAGCGTCAGCCCGGCAATCAAATTCAGCAGTGTGGATTTGCCGCAGCCGGAGTGACCAATCAGGCTGAGGGTTTCGCCGGGGTGAATGTCAAAGCTAACGTTATCAAGCGCCAGAAACTCGCCGCTGCTGGTGTTAAAACGCTGGCTCACCTGCTGAACCTGGATAATCGGATTGGTACGCATCAGAGCCCCCTAGCGGTTGGTGTAGTTAAAACGGTTAGCAATCCACATCAGCGCCTGTTCGAGCAGCAGGCCGACCACGCCAATCACCACAATGGCGATGATGATGTGTTCCACATTCAGGTTGTTCCACTCGTTCCAGATCCAGAAACCGATGCCGATACCGCCGGTCAGCATTTCTGCCGCCACAATCACCAGCCAGGCGATGCCAATCGATAACCGCATGCCGGTGAGGATGCCCGGCAGCGCGGCGGGCAGCAGGATTTTGCGCATGATGGCGAACTCGGAAAGTTTCAGAACCCGCGCGACATTCAGGTAATCCTGCGGGATCTGCCGCACGCCTTCGGCGGTGTTGAGGATCATCGGCCAGATGGAGCAGATGAAAATCGTCCAGCTTGAGGCCGGTTCCGCACGCTGGAACAGCAGCAAACCTATTGGCAGCCAGGCCAGTGGACTGACCGGGCGCAGCAGGGAGATGAGCGGGTTGAGCATGCTGGCGACAAAACGAAAGCGGCCAATCAAAAAACCGGTGGGAATACCGACCAGTGCGGCAAGGCCAAAACCGGTCGCCACGCGCTCTAATGAGGCCAGCACGTTCCAGCCAATGCCCTGATCGTTCGGCCCGGCGACATAAAACGGATCGGCGAAAATCTCCAGCGCCGCCAGCCACGTTTGCCACGGCGTGGGGAAGTTTTTGCTGTTCAGCGCCGCCACCTGCCACAGGCAGAGCAGCAGGCCGATGCCGAGCAGCGCAGGCACCACGCGCTGCATCAGCGGGCGAAACAATGACGGGCGGCGACGTACACGCACTTTGGCGGGCAGCGTAACGATCTCTGCCTGCTGGGGAATTTTCGCCGCTTCGTCCAGCGGGATCGGGATAACTTGCGCCTGGTTTTTCATCAGCGACCTCTCATTTTTTTACGCTAAAGCCGTTGGCGTAGGCGGCAGGGTTACTGCCGTCCCAGCGAACGCCATCCATCAACACGCTGCTGCGCATATCGCTGTCCGGCAGCGAAACATTGCCCACGCTGGCGGCGGCCTGTTTGTAGATATCAATGCGGTTCACCTGGCGGGCGATGGCGAGATAGTCCGGGTCGCTGTCGAGCAGTCCCCAGCGCTTGTGCTGGGTAAGGAACCACATGCCATCAGAGAGCCACGGGTAGTTGACCGAGCCATCGTGGAAGAAGCGCATCGCGTGCTGATCTTTCCAGCTTTTGCCAATGCCGTTGTCGTACTGGCCGAGCATGCGGCCAACGATGGTCTCTTCTTTCGTGTTGAGATAAGCGCGCCCGGCAATCACCTTCGCCGTTTCGCGGCGGTTATCGTCCGAGGCGTCAATCCAGCGTGAGGCTTCCAGGATCGCGGCGGTCAGCGCGCGGGCGCTGTTGGGGTTCTTTTCGACCCAATCGGCGCGCGTACCGAGCACTTTTTCCGGGTGTTCCGGCCAGATATCCTGGCTGGTCGCGGCGGTAAAACCGATACCATCGCTGATCGCGCGCTGGTTCCAGGGTTCGCCAACGCAGTAGCCGACCATGTTGCCAATTTTCATGTTCATCACCATTTGCGGCGGTGGCACCACCACGCTGCGGATGTCGTTGAGCGGGTTAATACCCGCGCTCGCCAGCCAGTAGTTGAGCCACATGGCGTGGGTGCCGGTCGGAAAGGTCTGGGCAAAGGTGTACGTGCCTGCGGGACTGGCGGCGAGATGCTTCGCCAGCGCGGGCAAATCGGTGACACCCGCCTCGTGCAGCGCGTTAGCGAGCGTGATCCCCTGCCCGTTCTGGTTGAGGGTCATCAGCGCCGCCATATTGGTTTGCGGCGCGGAAAGCCCCATTTGCAGACCGTAAAGCTGGCCGTAGAGAATGTGCGAGGCGTTTAATTCACCAGAAAGAAGTTTGTCGCGCACCGATGCCCAGTTGGCTTCTTTGCTCGGCAAAATGGTGATGCCATATTTTTTGTCGAAGCCTTTCACCGCAGCCATTACCACCGAGGCGCAGTCGGTGAGCGGAATAAAGCCCACGCGGATCTCTTTAAGCTCCGGTGCGTCAGAACCGGCGGCCCAGGCGCGGTTGATGACGCCCGGCACCAGCAGACTGCCGCCCAGCGCCGCGCTGCCCAGTAAAAACTGACGGCGGGAAACCGTCATACCTTTCGTGTTGTTATCACTCATGCCACCCTCGCGCTGCTCACCGTTGTGGGATGCAAAAAAAACGGCGTCCATAAGCCTGTGCAAAGCTGCACGCTTATGGACGCCGTTGTCCGCTTAACGCTAAACCGACCGCCGTTGGCCGGGTGCGCGTTGTGATTTTTTCTGTCCGGGAAGGTTAAAGCAAAGGCTGTGCCAGAATTGAAAGCGGCGGATTTCGCGGCACATTGCCGCTAACAACCCAGCGCGGCGCACTGCGGAAGGGCACTTTTCGCACTGGCAATGTGCAGCTACTCCTTAAGGGTTAGCCTGAAAAACATCGGCCACCGCCAGCATGGCGCTGGCGATTTCTATCAGCTTTTTGTTCTGGTTCATCGCCATACGCCGCAGGGTTTTGTAGGCCTCTTCTTCGCTGATTTGCCGGTGCTGCATCAACATGCTCTTCGCGCGCTCAATCTGCTTGCGCTCGTTGAGCGTTTCGCGCAGTGCCGCAAGCTCAGTGTCCAGCGCCTGCAAGCGCCGCGACTGTTGCTGCACCAGCACCAGCAGTGAACGGCCAAGCTGCGGGCGAACGCCACCGCTCTCCAGCCAGCCGTGGGCGTCGCTAAAGACCGAGTAACTGCTCTCTTCGTTCTCGTATGCGGGCATCAGGCTTTCGATATCGGCGAGTTGCTCATTATTGGCCTGCTCGGTGGCGGCAATGCGTGCGCGGCAGTGCGCCATCAGCGTTTGCGCCAGCGCATCTTCCAGCGTTTTCATCTCGTCAATGCGCTGGGTGGCAAGGGCAAACCAGCGCAGGCAACTGTCGGCGTCGTAAAGCTCACGCCCGGTGCAGGCAATGCGCCGTAGCCGTTCAAACTGGCTGTCGGTCGCCATCTGCTGCCAGCGCAGGCGGTGTTCATCGTCGGCGAAATCGGCGAAGGTGGCGAAACAGCGCTCCTGGCGTTCAATCAGGCTGAGCAATTTCTGCTGCGTCTCTTCACTGAATGTACCAGCGGCAAAGGCCGCCGCACCGGTCGCCCGCTCCTGGCCTGCGTACTCTTTGCCCTGCATAAAGCTGAACATGGCGATCAAATGCCTGGAGATGGCCGGTTCGGCGGCGGTGTCAGACAGCTCAAACACCAGCGACAACAGATGGCGAATGATGTCGTTAAAGAAGCTCATCGCCTGCGGTAAACGCAGCGTGCGCTGGCGGATTTGCTGGCGTAACGCAGGCAGCAAACTCAGGGCGTACACGACACTGGCGACGTGGCTGAACAGACGGCTGGCCTGCGGCAACGCGGCAATCTGCTGCTCCAGCGTGTCGAGTTGCGCCATCAGCGGTGCTTGTGCCTGCGCCACCTCTTGTTCGCGCAGGATCAACTCATCAGCAAATTGCCCCTTGCTTGCGCAGAGGAACATATTGGAGGTTCCGCGCTCGCGTTGCAGCATGTGCACAAGCTGGCTGATCTTGCCCACCAGTTCGCCGCTTTGCAGCAGATAACGCAGGCTGTTGAGCTCACACTGGCGCGAGGCGAGCAGGAAACGGATGGTGGTCGATGAATTGGCTATCATGCGTATGCTCCAGGAAAGTCCTGCTTCCCTGATGCAAGGCGCGCGCCAGGTAGAACGGCTTTAGCCGCGCGGCAGCGTCGCCCGAACCATGGCGATGATGACCGCACAAAGTTCCTCTTTCGCCTGCGACTCGCTAATCGCCCCCTGCACCGCCGCCCAGGCGAGCCCTTCGGCGGCACCCAGCATGGCCCACAGCGGCGCATCGCGCAGCGGTTCACCGCAAAATGGCGCAAACAGAGTGCGGCACTTGCCGATGAAATCGACGGCGTATTCGCGGCGGATAGTTTCCAGCTCCGGCGTACCGGCGAGCGCCGCCAGTAAACTTGGCATTTCGCGCCCCTGAAACAGCACGCACTCAATATAAGCGGTGGCGATAACCGACGCGCGCGCGGCAAGCTCCGGCGCGGTCTTTGCCAGCGCATCATCCATTTTGCGGTTCTGGCGTTGATCATATTCGCGATAGAGCGCCGCCAGCAGCCCGGAACGGCTGGTGAAATGACCGTACACCACTGGCTTTGTGACACCGGCTAGCTCCGCCAGATGGCCGAGCGTCAGCGCTTCGGTGCCCTCTTCGCGAATAATGTGCCACGCGACATCCACAAGCTGCGAATAGCGATCTTCCCGCGACAAGCGCTGACGCACACGCGTTTCCGCCATGATGTTTCTCCCTTGACAGACTTATATACCAAAAGTAACTTACTAATGGTAGGTTACTGTTCGTATATAAGACTACGTCCGTTAACGGCGGATGGCAATCCAGGAGGTTCAGATGCATGCGTTAATCGTGGTTTCGCACCCTTTAGCAAGCTCGTTAACCCACAGCGTGGCGAAAGCTGTTGCACAGGGGATAACGGAAAAAAACGGGGAAAATAGCGCAGAATTTGCCGATCTGACGCAAGAAGGCTTTAACCCGGTGTTTAATGCGGCAGATTACACCGCCTTTGCCGAAGGCGCGCCGCTGCCCGCCGATGTGCTTGCCGAGCAGGCGCGCCTTGAGAAAGCCGATGCGCTGGTGCTGGTGTTCCCCATTTACTGGTGGACCATGCCCGGCCAGTTAAAAGGCTGGATTGACCGGGTATTTTCCAACGGCTGGGCCTATGAAGAGGGCGCAAACGGCAAGGTCTCCGGCAAACTTGGGCATTTACCTGTCCACCTTATCGCCCTGGGCGGCGCAGACATGAAAACCTTTGAAAAGCATGGCTATGCACAATCCTGGAAGACGCAGATCGCCCACGGCATTTTTGATTATTGCGGCGCGCCTGTGCTCACCAATGCCACGCTGATGCTGCCTGATTTCGGCACACCGGAAGCGTTATTACGTGAGGCGCAAAAAATTGGCGAGCGGATATTTACTCACCAGCAGTAAAACTCACACTTTACCCTTTTAAACCCGCCACCCAGGCGGGTTTAAAAGGGCACCGTTATCCACGCACTGAAGAACCAGCACTGCATTACATTGCTTTTTATCGACCTTAAGCAAAATAGCCATGCCGGTACGCTTTATTAGCGGTTATTTCTCTTTTTATCCTGCCGAACAAAGGCGGAAAAAATGCCCGACGGCGAAACTATCGCCACCGGCAATTATTTGCTGCCACCACCATTTTGCCGCCGCTTACTGACCGGAAAAGTAGCGGCGACGCAGGGCGCGGTCGCTACCGGCGACAAAATACCCGGATGCGGCATCAATCCACTGCGTGGTTTCGTACAGGTATTTTGGCGACACCGCGCCTGCAACGATGCGTTGTTGCGAGCGCGCCACCGATTCACGAAACGCATAGTGGGTGAACAGACGCATAAACTCACCAAGATAAACATCTGCCACGGCAGCGTTGCCCTTGATCACCAGCATGTTTTCATCATTGGTATCGGTGGACGCGGCGGAAAAATTCGCCGAACCGACAATCACAATCGGCTCCGGGCCAAGCGGGTCGATCAACAAATATTTGGTGTGAATGTACGTGACGTGCGTCTCTTCTACCGGGCTTTCGATCTCTTTCAGCCAGCGGTCAAAGGCGTTCAGCACCAGGTTCTGCCCAACGGCGATGGTGACATTTGGATGTTTGCGGATACGGTCGATTTCCGCCGCTTGTTGCTTGTACTGACTGCCGGAACCTTTTTTCTCCAGCAAGGCGAAGCGTAACACCTCGTCAGCGCGATCCCAGGCGGGGACAAACAGTTTGTTCATGCCAAAAGCGAAAGTGCCGAACAACGCGCGTTGCGCGCCCGCGGCCAGTTGGGCGTACCACTCCAGCGCGGTGAGCGAGGTGCGCGGCGAAAAGACGGTACTCACTTCATCGCGCCACGGAACCGGCGGCGCGGCGGTGATCGTTTCGACTTTTTTCGCCGTTGGCGCGCGGGTTAAATCCTGCAACAGCAGTTGCCAGTAGGTTTCGTACTGCTCCGCCACGCGAGGATCGCGAACGATGTGCGCATTATTCGAGTGACCGAAAATGCCGTTTTCGCTGAGATTAGTGGAACCGGTCCAGACCTGCTGCGACACACCCTGGCGCCGCAAGACAAAGAACTTGTTATGCATATAGCGACCGGAGTGGATGCGCGGGTGCGTCAGCGCCTCGATGCCGCTGTGCGCCAGATGTTTTTCATTGGACTCACGCTGCGAGTCGCCGTCGTAAATCACGCTCACGGTCACGCCGCGCGCGGCAGCGCTTTTTAACGCGTCATAGATGCGGCTGTTTTTGAATTCAAAAATGGCACCGTGCAGCTCATCACCTTTATCAGCCTGGCCTATAAACCGCTCCAGCCCTTCCAGCAGACCACGCGACAGCCACTTCCAGGCCGCATCGCCAATCTCCGCCGGGCTGGCATTATGAAAGCGCCGGGCATACTCCTGTGAGGCAATCGCTCCACGGTTGAAGAAAATCGCGTGCTCGCCGTTATCCACCGGCTCGGTTAGTACCGTCAGTTGCACCGCATCGCCCGGCGTTAACGCCCCGGCAGGCCCGCGCATGGCGACAATTTCGTAGCGATATTCCGCGTTGGGCGCAACGCTGTAATCAGACCATTGAAAGGTCTGGAAAGGGTGTCTGAACGAGGAGACCGGCACGCCCGGCGCGGGAGTCGGCTCGACGCTGGCGAAGGTTTTCATACCGTTTAGCCAGATAACCTCCCCGTCGCTTTTTCGCGTGCGCTGAATGGCGAAACCGAGAATATTACCGGCGAGGATATGCTGCTCAGGCATATCCCAGCCCAGCAACACCACATAGCTGCCCGCCACCGCTAACGCCGTTAACTCACCTTGCTGCCCGCTAACACGCATGGTTTACCCTCCGCCGAATCAGAGACTCACACTCCCGCGACACGCCGTATCAAATTATAAACCGGATGTATGACGTAACGGTGATGTCGCCAGCATCAGCAGCGCCTGGCGGGAAACGTGATTTTTTTCGAATAGAAATCGCCATTGCGGCGTTAACTCACTACTCAGGCTACCGAAGGAACTCAAAATGAAAACGCTCGCCCCGCTGTTGCTGTCGCTATTTTTGTTGCCTGCCGCGCAGGTTTTCGCCGCCGGAGACGATAATACCAACAGTAAAACGCCAGACTGCCCGAGCGGGCAGGTTTATGACAGCACGCTCAAACAGTGTGTGGCGGAAAAAAGCAGCCGCCTCAGCGACGACGATAAAACCCATTACGCTTATCATCTGGCGAAAAAAGGGGAGTATCAGGCGGCGCTGAATCTGCTGGATACGCTGAAAAACGCCAACACCGCCGAAGCCTGGAACTACCGGGGTTACGCCACGCGCAAACTGGGTCGCACCGATGAAGGCATTGGCTATTATCAGCGTTCGCTGGCGCTCAACCCGCAGTATGCGAAAGTGCGGGAATATCTCGGTGAAGCGTGGCTGGTGAAAGGCCGCCCGGATCTGGCAAAAGAGCAACTGAAAACCATCGCCACGCTTTGCGGTGTGCAATGCGAAGAGTATCGCGATTTGCAGGCGGCGATTAATGGTCACCCTGAGTCCTGACGACCGGTGCGAGGAGCGCAAAATCACCACCAGTGACGTTCGCCAGCAACTTGCTGCACATCTGACACGCCTGTGGCGCTATGGGCTGGTTCTGTCGCGCAACCGCGAGGTTGCCGAAGAACTGGTGCAGTCGACCTGCGTTCGCGCACTTGAAAAGAGTGCGCAATTTACCCCCGGCACGCGCATAGACAGCTGGCTGTTCGCCATTCTGCACTCGATCTGGATCTCCGATCTGCGCGCGCGTCGTGTGCGGATGGGGCAAGGTTTTGTGGAGAGTGATGAACTGCTGGCGGCGGATACCCACGCCCTGGATGACGCGCGGCGGCATTACGCGAAAGTTATGCAGCACGTCAGCGCGCTGCCGGAGGCGCAGCGCAATACCGTATTTCTGGTTTATGTCGAAGGGTTTACCTATCAGGAAGCGGCAGACACGCTCGCAGTGCCTATCGGCACGATCATGAGCCGGCTGGCGAGCGCACGCGCGACGCTGGCGAAAAAAGCCACTACGCCGCCAAAACCCCAGGAGAAACGCTCGTGAAACCCAGCATGTTTACACCGCCCTACCAGGATGACGCGATTGTCGCCTGGCTCGATGGCGAGATGAGTGAAGCGGATGCGCAACAATTTGAGAGCCAGCTTGCACAAGACGAACAGCTCGCCAGCCGTACCGAGGCGTTAAAACAGGATCGTGCGGATTTCGCCGAGGCCTTCGCACCGCTGCTTCATGAGGCTCCCGAAGCGCGCATGCAGGCGCGGTTGAACGAGCTGCTGGCTTCTTCGCCCCGCTCATCCACAGGCGTCAGCCGCCGTTCGCTGATTGCCGCGTCGCTCAGTTTTCTGGTCATTGGCGGCGGGCTTGGCTATTTTGCAAGGCCACTGGCGCTGGCGCGTGATGAGAGCGAGAAAATCCGCGATCTTGAGGCGCAATACATGTCGCTGTATAGCGCGGAAACGCTGCTGGATGCAGACAGCTCGCCCACGGCATTGCAACGCGGGCTGGCACGCACAGCGCAGGATATTGGCTTAAACATGAAGGTGGCGCAACTTACCCTGACCGGCGCAGAACTGAAGATGGTGCGCATGCTGCGTTATGACAGCACCTCGATTGCGCAAATCGCGTGGATGGATGCGGAATATGGCCCGATGGCGCTGTGTATTTCGCCTGAACGACATGCCCAAACGCGCGCCTTAACGCCTGAACATCGCCACGATATGCACCTCGTCTGGTGGCAACAACGCGGTTATCAATTTGTGCTGATAGGCCGAAACCCACCGCCCCAATTGTCCCTACACGCGCAAGCGCTACACGCTGCGCTGTCATAAGTCGCGCCCGGTACGGTTTACGCTGGCTGGCGGGCTTGAGCCTGGGCCTGGGCCTGCGCATGGATTTCAATATTTATCGTTACCGTGTCGTCCACCAGCATGGCGAACTTATCCATGTTAAATGCCGAACGGGAGATCGCGGTGGTGGCATGGAGTGACAGTTGTCCCGAATCCGCCCTGCCCTGTTTTTGCAGCGTGGCGTCGAGGATCACCGGGCGGCGAATATTTTTTACCGCCAGGGAGCCAAAAATCCGGAAATGCCCGTCGCCTAAATCCACCACCCGGCTACTGCTAAAGGCGATTGTCGGGTAGTGGTCAGCGTCAAAAAACAGGCTGCTTTTCAACTGGTAAGTCAGCAGGCTGTTAGAGGCGATAAGTGTCGCAACGGGGATCGTCACGTTGATGCGATCCTCCCTCTCCTGCGCCGGATTCAGCGTTACGTCGCCACTTACACCGTCAAGATGCGCCTGTGACACGCCGCCAAAGGCGTGCCAGGAGAGCGCAACCGTGGTTGCCGGCGTGGCGATACGGTAGCTGAGCGGCATCGCCTGTGCTCCCGGCGCGCTTAAAAGGCCAATCATCATGGCTGGAATGATGCGTTTCATAAATGGATTCTCCGGATTGCAGATATCCCGTAAACGCACCAGGCGGGAATTTTATTCGTTATAACGTCTTTTGCTTACAAAATTGTCAGTTAACGGTCAGGCAATTGTTAGCGGCAACGCTTTATATTATTGACGTCAGTTATAAGTAATCATCAGGGCCTGGGTCATGAAACTCCTTTTAATCGAAGATGAAGAGAAAATTTCGTCTTACATCAACACCGCGCTTCGCGAGCAAGGTTACAACGTCGATGTCTGCGCCGACGGGCGCGAAGGGTTATTCCTGGCAACGGAGATGGACTACGACGCCATTATCCTGGATGTCATGCTGCCGTCGATGGACGGGTATGCCGTCATCACCAGCCTGCGCAAACTGAAACAGACGCCGGTGCTGATGCTTTCCGCGCGCGGTTCACTTGATGAGCGGGTTAAAGGGCTGCGACTGGGCGCGGATGATTACCTGACCAAACCGTTTTCGCTGATTGAGCTGGTGGCGCGCATTCAGGCGCTGCTGCGCCGCCGACCGACCGATGGGCTTGATATTTCACAGTTGCAGGTCCACAACCTGCAGCTCGATCTGCTCGCGCGCAAAGTGTACCGCAACGGTACGCGCATCGACCTGACGCAAAAGGAGTTTGCCCTGCTAAGTCTGCTCGCCAGGCACCAGGGGGAAGTGCTGTCGAAAATGATGATTGCCGAGCAGGTCTGGGATATGAACTTTGAAAGCGACGCCAATATTGTCGAAGTCGCGATCAAACGTTTACGCGCCAAAATCGACTCCCCGTTTGAAGAGAAGCTGCTGCACACCGTGCGCGGCATGGGTTACATCCTTGAGTATCGCGACGAAGATCCCGGCAAAATGAGTGCGTATGTTTAAACGTTCTATTTCCCGCAAACTGGCGCTGACGTTTGCGGTGGTCACCTTATGTATTGCCCTCGCCTATGCGCTTTGCCTGCGGGAATCGCTGCGCGAATCACTGAATAAACAGATGCATAACGAATTGATGTTCCGCTACTCGCTGGTGGAGCCGTTGATCGTTTCCAAGTTTAATCACCATGAACTCGACGAACTCAAAACCAAGCTGATGAGCCTGAGTAACTCGGAAGGCGGGCGTGTTCACTACTGGATTTTAAGCAGCGATCCGGCGCTACAAGTGGGTGGCGAGCCGCCAAAAGAGATCGATCTCAACGCCCTTACCGATGGCTTCAGCCGCATTAACCGGGAAAAAACCGACCAGTGTCCGCTGTTTATTCTGACGAAAACCATTCGCTACCGCGATGGCGTGACGCCGCTGCATTTTGTGGTTTCTATCGACTCTACGCCGTATATGGGCACGCTGAATGAATTTACCCAGGTGCTGATTTTTATCACCACCATGGGCGTGCTGTTCGTGACTTTTTTAGGCTTTGTTATCTCCCGCCAGGGAATGCAACCGGTGGAACTCCTCAGCCAGCAGGCGCGTGAACTTGCGCCAGGGATTGACGGCCAGCGGCTGGACGCCACTGCGCTCCCGCAGGAGTTGCAGGGTCTGGCGGAAGCCTTTAACGGCGTGCTCGCCCGCCAGCAAATTGCATGGCGACAACTGGAAAGTTTTAACGCCGATGTGGCGCACGAGTTGAGAACGCCGCTCTCAAGCATTCTCGGCCAGACGCAGCTAGCCCTCTCGCGCAAACGCAGCCATGAGGAACTCGAAGCCTGCCTCGAATCAAACCTTGAGGAGGTAAACCGCATGACGTCGATCGTCAACGACATGCTGTTCTTGTCCCATGCGCAAACCGGCAAACATCCGGCGCAGCTTGCGGAAGTGTCGCTGCGCGAGGAGGCGTTAAAAACGGCTGAATATACTGAACCGTCGTTCACCGATCGCCATTTGCAATTACTGATCGAAGGTGATGTGACGATCTGCGTCGACAGGCGCTTATTTACCCGCTCGCTCGCCAATTTGCTGGAAAACAGCGCCCGCTACGCCTACGAAAATAGCCAGGTCACGGTCACGTTGAGTCGTAATGATCAGCATGCGACGGTGAGCGTTAAAAATTACGGCGATGCCATTGAAAGCCACCATCTGGAAAGATTGTTTGAGCGCTTTTACCGCGCCGATCACGCCAGAACGCAAAGCGATACCAACCACGGGCTTGGGCTGTCGATTGTCAAAGCGGTGGCGCAAATGCATGGCGGTGATGTCTTTGCCACCAGCCAGAACGGCGAAAATACCTTTGGCTTTACGCTGGCGCTAAATAAATAGCGTCAGCTACTCCCTGACAGTTTTGACAGAGTGGTGTCATTCGGCCGTCAGGGTACCGCCAATATACTGCTCATGGCCACTCATTGGTTTTTTCTTATTCAAGGAACCGCGCATGAACAACCACACTATTATTATCATTGCCCGTATCTTAATCACCCCGCTGTTTTTATATAGCGGCAGCGGGAAAATAATCAACTTCACCGATAACATGTTAAAAACGCCGTTTGGCGATATGCTTATTGGCAGACTGATGATTATTTTTGCCATTGCCATTGAGCTGGGTGGCAGCATTGCATTTATTGTTGGTTATCGGGTAAAAGAAATATCGCTGTTGTGGATCTTCTATATTTTTCTCACCAGTATTATGTTCCATCAATTCTGGGCGGCAAGTGGCCCCCAGCAAGCCGGACAAGTGATTCAATTCACCAAAAACATGAGTATTTGCGCCGGTCTGCTCTGTTTCTACCTGCTGGCGCGCGAACCACAAAAATCATAGCCAGCAAAAAGGCGCCCTGCACGGCGCCCTGTTCAGTGTCTGAATAATTACCCTCGGTCTTTAGCGAATGAAAGATCGGGGGGTATTGCACGCGATTATTTATACAGAATCGCATTACCATAAATATACTCATCGCCACCGGCGGAGATGATTTTATAGTATTTCGCATTATCTTTTTCAGCGGCTTGCTGAACTTGCGCTTCGAGATCCGCAACCGTATCGGCTTTGGCAATTGAAATGGTGCCCATCGGCACCAGGCCACTATCGTCGGTGACTGGTTGCGCGGCAAACGCGCCGAAAGAGATAGCACTAAACAGTGTTGCAGCAAGCACGGTGTTAATAATGGTTTTCATAATAAAGCTCCGCATAAAAGAGGGGGGAATAATGATGTTTCAACGTAAGCGATATTACGCAGCGTATGCTGACCAGCGGCTGACAGTTTTATAACAACTTTGTCAGACTGGCGTTATTTACAGGATTAGACATTTCTTTGAATAAAAGAAAAAACGGACCACAATGCATAATAAAATATTCACCCACAGCGAAACGAATTAACGAAAGTAATTAGTGGTGTAGCGACGTGTAATAAAGTGTGAATACTGTAACGCTTAGACCTGGAGTTTTCCGACAATTCCGGTAAAGCCGATATTCATCGCTATGCTTACTGAACGATATTTCATTCAGTATGGCAACGGTAATGCCGCTGATAACGCATCACGACGGAGGTAACATGAAAATAGTAATGGTGCTGACATCCCACAGCGAACTGGGTAATACCGGTAAAAAAACCGGTTTCTGGCTTGAAGAGTTCGCCGCCCCTTATTACGTATTCAAAGACGCGGGTGCCGAGGTTGTGCTCGCCTCGCCCGCCGGTGGTCAGCCACCGCTCGATCCGAAAAGCGATCTGCCGGATTTTCAGACCGAGCTGACCCACCGTTTTAAAGCCGACCCGGCGGCCCAGCAGGCGCTGGCTAACACCGTTAAACTCGATAGCATACGCGTCGGGGATTTTGACGCTCTCTTTTACCCCGGCGGCCACGGCCCGCTGTGGGATCTGGCGGAATCCGACACTTCGATTGCGCTGATTGAAGCATTTGAACGTGCCGGTAAACCGGTGAGTTTTGTCTGCCACGCGCCGGGCGTGTTGCGCCATGTGAAAACCGCCGCCGGCGATCCGCTGGTGAAAGGCCGTAAAGTGACCGGCTTTACTAACGGCGAAGAAGCGGATGTTGAGCTGACCAACGTAGTGCCGTTTCTGGTGGAGGACGAATTGGTAGCGCTCGGCGCGGAGTATGACAAAGGGCCGAACTGGGCACCGTTCGTCGTCGAAGACGGGAAACTTATCACCGGGCAAAACCCGGCCAGTTCCGAAGCCGTGGCGAAAGCGTTAGTCGCCATGCTGAGATAATGCGTGTTGCCGCCATTACCCGCAGCGTAATGGCGGCGCCTCGCAGCCCCTTTTTGCGCAGCTACGCAGTGCCATCCAGAAATAGTTGAACCGTACTTATCCCCGCCTGACCCACCTCTTTAACGATAAATTGCCCAAAATGTGAAGGCCCGCAAAGCACCAGGTCAACCAGAGACAATTTTGGAGCCTTATGAAATACCCGCACCGATAACCCTCCCGTATACTTGTTTCAACCGAAGAAAAAAGTCATTTTGGTTAGGCGCACCGCCAGTACGAAGAGAGAGAAACGAGTCCGGCTGGCGGATCATCGGACAATGAGGGTCGTTTTTATGGAAAAGAAACATATTTACCTGTTTTGTTCTGCGGGCATGTCGACATCATTGCTGGTGTCGAAGATGCGCACCCAGGCGGAAAAATATGAAGTCCCGGTCATTATTGAAGCATTTCCCGAGACACTCGCCAGTGAAAAAGGCCCGCAGGCCGATGTTGTTTTATTAGGTCCACAAATCGCCTGGATGTTACCGGATATCCAGCGTCTGCTTCCCAATAAGCCTGTCGAAGTGATCGACGCCTCGCTGTACGGCAAAGTCGATGGTTTAGGTGTTCTGAAGGCCGCCGTGGCGGCAATAAAAAAAGCCGCCGCCAACTAAACGTTTTGCGTTCGCTTATCACACAGTGATCCCACACATTCACCGCAATGTTGCATTGCGGTATTTAAGGGTATTTTTCTATGAGTAATGCCATTGCTTCACTTGAAAAGATACTGGTGCCTTTTGCGGTAAAAATCGGCAAACAGCCACATGTTAACGCCATTAAAAACGGCTTTATCCGCTTAATGCCGTTGACCCTCGCCGGGGCGATGTTTGTCTTAATTAATAACGTGTTCCTGAGTTTTGGCGAAGGATCGTTCTTTTATTCGTTGGGCATTCGGCTGGATGCCTCGACCATTGAAACGCTGAACAGTTTTAAAGGCATCGGCGGCAACGTCTATAACGGCACGCTGGGCATTATGTCGCTGATGGCCCCCTTCTTTATCGGCATGGCGCTGGCGGAAGAGCGCAAAGTGGATGCGCTGGCCGCCGGGTTGTTATCGATTGCCGCGTTTATGACCGTCACGCCGTATAGCGTCGGTGAATCTTACGCCGTTGGCGCAAACTGGTTAGGCGGGGCGAATATTATATCCGGGATTATCATTGGCCTGGCCGTGGCGGAAATGTTCACCTTTATTGTGCGACGCAACTGGGTGATCACCTTGCCAGACAGTGTACCGGCTTCGGTGGCGCGCTCGTTCTCCGCGCTGATCCCCGGTTTTATTATTCTGTCGATTATGGGGATTATCGCCTGGGCGCTGAATCACTACGGCACCAATTTCCATCAAATTATCATGGACACCATCTCCACGCCGCTGGCTTCGCTGGGCAGTGTGGTCGGCTGGGCATATGTACTGTTTGTGCCGCTGCTGTGGTTTTTCGGCATCCATGGTTCGCTGGCGCTGACCGCGCTGGACAGCGGCATCATGACGCCATGGGCGCTGGAAAATATTTCTGTCTATCAACAATATGGCTCGGTTGAAGCGGCGCTGGCAGCGGGTAAAACGTTCCATGTCTGGGCGAAACCGATGCTCGACTCCTATATCTTCCTGGGCGGCAGCGGCGCAACGCTGGGGCTGATTATCGCCATCTTCCTCGCTTCACGTCGCGCGGATTACCGCCAGGTGGCGAAGCTGGGCCTGCCTTCCGGCCTGTTCCAGATTAACGAACCGATTTTGTTCGGCCTGCCGATCATCATGAACCCGGTGATGTTTATCCCCTTCATTCTGGTGCAGCCGATACTTGCCGCCATTACGCTGCTGGCCTACTACACCGGCTTTATTCCACCGATCACCAACATTGCACCGTGGACAATGCCAACCGGGCTGGGCGCATTCTTTAACACCAACGGCAGTATCGCCGCGCTGCTGCTCGCGCTGTTCAACTTAGGCATTGCGACGCTGGTTTACCTGCCGTTCGTGATGGTCGCCAACAAAGCGCAGAACGCCATTGAGCAGGAAGAGAGCGAAGAAGATATCGCTAATGCACTGAAATTCTGACCGAACCCGGCGGGTGGCCCCCGCCGGAAACCACGCGAGGAGCAACGATGTTCGATTTCGATACCATCCTGGAGAGCACCACCCCGGCCGATGCGCTGGAAGAAGTGGTGATGGGCTTAATCATTAACTCAGGGCACGCGCGCAGCCTGGCCTACACCGCACTGAAACAGGCTAAACAGGGTGATTTTGACGGCGCAAAAGCGCTGATGGAGCAATCAAGGCTGGCGCTCAACGAAGCACACCTGGTGCAGACTAAACTGATTGAGGGCGATCAGGGCGAAGGCCGGATGAAAGTGAGCCTGGTACTGGTGCATGCGCAGGATCATCTGATGACATCCATGCTGGCGCGCGAGCTGATAACGGAACTGATTGAGCTTCACGAAAAACTGAAATAACAAGGAGTGAATAATGCAGCCTTCGATCAACACGCTGGGGATCAAAACCGTTCACGAACAGCAGTTGTTTAACGGTAAAAATTTCCATGTGTTTATCTACAACAAGACGGAGAGCGCCAGCGGGCTGCATCAGCACGACTACTACGAATTCACGCTGGTATTAACCGGCCGCTATTACCAGGAGATTAATGGTAAGCGCGTGCTGCTTGAACGCGGTGACTTCGTTTTTATCCCGCTGGGTTCGCACCACCAAAGTTTCTATGAATTTGGCGCGACGCGGATACTCAATGTGGGGATCAGTAAACGCTTTTTTGAACAGCATTATCTTGCCCTGCTGCCATTTTGTTTTGTCGCCTCGCAGGCCTACCGCGCCAGCAGCGCTTTTCTGAGCTATGTGGAAACCGTTATCGCCTCACTCAATTTCCGCGAAACCGGGCTGGACGAATTTATCGAGGCGGTGACCTTTTATGTCATTAACCGCCTGCGCCACTACCGTGAAGAGCAGGTGGTGGATGACACACCGCAGTGGTTAAAAACCACCATTGAGTCAATGCACGATAAAACGCAGTTTGGCGAAAACGCGATGGAAAATATGGTGCAGCTGGCGGCGAAATCGCAGGAGTATCTGACCCGCGCCACCCGGCGTTATTACCGCAAAACGCCGATGCAGATCATCAATGAAATCCGCATTGATTTCGCCAAGAAGCAGCTGGAAATGACCAACTATTCGGTCACCGATATTGCTTATGAGTCGGGTTACAGCAGCCCAAGCCTGTTTATTAAAACATTCAAGAAAATGACCTCATTCACCCCCAATAGCTACCGAAAAAGGTTAACGGAAATCAACCAGTAACGGCGTGCGGGCTGAACGTTTTACACCACCGTGTCTGACACGAAGGGAGAAATCATGAAGCAGAAATTAAAAGTCGTCACCATCGGCGGCGGTAGCAGCTACACCCCGGAATTACTGGAAGGGTTTATTAAGCGCTACCACGAACTGCCGGTCACCGAATTATGGCTGGTCGATGTTGAGGACGGAAAAGAGAAGCTGGATATTATTTTCGATCTTTGCCAGCGCATGATTGATAAAGCCGGCATCCCGCTAACACTGTTTAAAACGCTGGACCGCCGTGAAGCGCTGCGCGAGGCAAATTTTGTCACCACGCAACTGCGCGTCGGCCAGCTTAAAGCCCGCGAGCTGGATGAGCGTATTCCACTTAGTCACGGTTATCTGGGCCAGGAAACCAACGGTGCGGGCGGGCTGTTTAAAGGTTTGCGCACCATTCCGGTTATCTTTGACATCATCAAAGATGTCGAGGAGATCTGCCCGGATGCGTGGGTGATTAATTTCACCAACCCGGCGGGAATGGTCACAGAAGCGGTGTATCGCCACACCGGTTTTAAAAAGTTTATCGGCGTGTGCAATATTCCGGTCGGCATGAAGATGTTTATTCATGACGTGCTGGGTCTTAGCAGCAGCGATGATGTTGCCATGGATCTGTTTGGCCTTAACCACATGGTGTTTATTAAAGATGTGCTGGTTAATGGTGAATCGCGTTTTGCGGAGCTGCTCGACGGTGTGGCCTCCGGCAGGCTGAAAGCCTCCTCGGTGAAGAACATTTTCGACCTGCCGTTTAGCGAAGGGTTGATCCGCTCACTCAACCTGCTGCCCTGCTCTTATCTGCTCTATTACTTTAAGCAAAAAGAGATGCTGGCGATTGAGATGGGCGAGTACTACAAAGGCGGCGCGCGGGCGCAGGTGGTACAGAAAGTCGAAAAACAGCTATTTGAGCTGTACAAAGATCCTGAGCTGAAGGTCAAACCGAAAGAGCTTGAGCAGCGCGGCGGTGCGTACTATTCCGATGCGGCCTGTGAAGTGATCAACGCTATCTATAACGACAAGCAAACCGAGCACTATGTGAATATTCCGCATCACGGGCATATCGACAATATCCCGGCGGACTGGGCGGTAGAGATGACCTGTACGCTGGGGCGCAACGGCGCAACACCGCACCCGCGCGTCACCCACTTTGATGAGAAAGTGTTGGGGCTTATCTACACCATTAAAGGTTTTGAAGTGGCGGCCAGCAAAGCGGCACTCAGCGGCGAGCTGAACGATGTCTTGCTGGCGCTGAGCCTTAGCCCGCTGATCCACTCCGATCGCGACGCGGAAATCCTGGCGCGCGAAATGCTGCTCGCCCACGAAAAATGGTTGCCAAACTTTGCCAGTACCCTTGCGCAACTGAAAGCTGAACATCATTAACCGGGACGGGCTATGGAATGCTTACTGATTGTTAACGCGGATGATTTCGGTCTCAGCAAAGGGCAGAACTACGGCATTATCGACAGCTTTCGCCATGGTGTTGTCACCTCAACGACCGCACTGGTCAACGGCGATGCGGTGGAACATGCCGCCGGGCTGAGCCAGCGCGAGCCTTTGCTCGGCGTCGGCTTGCACTTTGCGCTGACGTTAGGTAAACCGCTGACGCCCATGCCCGGACTTACGCGTGACGGGCAACTGGGGAAATGGATCTGGCAGCTGGCGCAGGAGGATGCGCTACCGCTGGAAGAGATAGCCGGTGAACTGGAAGCACAGTATCAACGGTTTATCGCCCTGTTTGGCCGGGAACCGACGCATCTGGACAGCCATCACCATGTGCATATGATCCCGCAGATCCTGCCCATCGTCGCAGCGTTCGCCACACAGCGCGGCGTGGCGCTGCGCATCGATCGCCCCGCGTTGCCGCCAGATTTCGGGCTACCCGCCTCACTGCGCACGACCCAGAGTTTTAGCAGTGCGTTTTACGGCGAAGCGATTTCCGAAGCGCTCTTTTTACAGGCTCTGGATGCTTCTAACGCACGAGGAGAAAGCTCGCTGGAGATCATGTGCCACCCGGCATTTATCGATAACACCGTGCGCCAGAGCAGTTACTGTTACCCGCGCTTAACGGAACTGGACGTGCTGACCTCGGTGTCGTTGAAATATGCGATTGCCGAGCGCGGCTACCGGCTTGGGAGCTTTCTCGATATTTAACCCACGCGTTGCGGCGCACTTTTGCGCCGCAACGTTGAGCTGTTACCACCACACTTCGGCCTGAACGCCCACCGCTAGCTGATCTTTTTTCTGGTCGCCAAACTGGAAATGGCTGATGCCGTTATCCTGCGCGCGAAGATACGTCGTATAAAAACGGATCTCCGGTCGCGAAGCCAGCAGGCTGGTGTCGACTTTCAGCGCGTGGTAGAGCGTGGTTTTATAACCCTGCTCATGATAGTTCACGCCCTGCTGCTTGTTGGTCTGCGTAAACCATCCCAGCTCCACCCCGGTCTGGTTATAGCTGTCCCAAATCCACGCCGGGCGCACCACCGCACGGAAGCTGTGATAATCCGTATGCGCGCCGGTATCGTAACTGTAAATATCGTTACCCGCCGAGTAGATCAGCGCATGCGCCATTACCACATGGGAGAACGGGTACGCTTCGCCCTGCGAGATCAGGCGAAACGCTTTACCGTAGCTGTGCTCGCCATAGTAGTTGTCGCCATAACCATACGTTGGGCTGGGGCCAAATGGCTGAGCAAAGCCGCTGGCGAGCGAGTTATCCGCCGCCTGTACAGTAAACTCCTCAAAACCGCCCGCAGTAAGCTCCTGGCGAACAACCACACCGGCCAGCCACGCGTCTTTAATGCTGTAGTAACTGCCGTTATCCTCACGGTTTTTATAGGTGTCGGATTTGTTTGCCACCGAATAACGGGCAAGCAGAGCCAGCGTCGCGTTATCCCACAGCGGGATATTGTTGTAGCGTACATCGAGCGTATTGGTATTCACCTGCAGCGCCTCGCTGGGGGCAGGATAGTTCACCGCATGGGCATTCAAATCCTGACGCACCAGCGCGGCATTGATCTGCCCTACGCCAAGTTGCCAGTTTTCAATGCCCACACCCGCGCCGCTCTCGGTGAGGTGGCTTTTCCAGTCCAGCATCTGGATTTCATATTTCGGTAAGTTGTGTTTACCGACCCAAAAGTCCGCTTCCGGCGCAAAGGGGAGAAACCCTTTGGTGGTCAGGTAAATATCAGAAAATTGCAGTCGGCTTTCTGCATCTTTATCAAACCAGGCGTCGCCATATTGCTCACCCACATTGCCGTCGAACAGCACCACCGCATGGGCTGTTTTTCCATTCTGGTCGTAGACGCGTTGTTTGAATTGCAGATCGAACCACGAGGAATATTCATTCCCAAATCGTCCGACGGATCCAACGGCATAAGGTTGTGGCGATCCATGACTGGCAGCGCCCCAACCGGAACGAAGATAGCCGGAATAGGTAAAACCGATATCTTCTTTGACAAATTTGCTAATTTCTTTCAGCGTTGGCGCTGTTTTTTCCGCTGCGGTATTGTTTGTGATTTGTTTATTAACGACCGTCGTTACAGGTTTATTACTTTTATTTTCGGATTCACTTTCCTGATACTGTTTTAATGCCGCTTTGGTCTGTGATAATTCAACGGCATTTTCCTGTAACTTTTTTTCCAGCTGTGCCAGGCGCTGTTCAACCGTCAGGCTTTGCGACCAGGCATTACCGCAGATGGCCGGAATAAACAGCACAAGCAATGTTTTCTTCATTGAAAATTCCCTTTGTAAATAGCAAGCAAATAAGTGAGTGGCATGCGTTACGTGAATAAATCCGCTTCTTCATAAATAAAAACCATGAAGAAGCGGGAGAACGCTTAATAAGCAAAATTCTAATTATTATCTCAAATATTCCCTGGAGATGACGCAGAGGTGCTACATCGATAACAATAGTCATGCAGAGCGAATATTGGTGTCCACTGTGAATTCCACTCTATTTGATCTATCTCGCAAAATTAATGAGAAAACAAAAAGATATTACATTGTTCTGTAAACGGCATTCCTAACAGGAAATAATATAATCCTAAAGTTTTATTTTATTATTAACCTGTCATTTAAAAGGCTCGGCTAATAATAGTGATAAATGGATTACGTAACGCGAAAGATTTATAGAGGCTTTATGAAATATCAGGAAATATAAGCAGCGTACTGGAATAAAAAACAGGGATAACTGCGTTGCGGCCAATATAACCATCCTGAAAAAATCCACGTGCCACCGTGGATTTTTCGCCAACGCTTAAATCCAGTCCTCTACCGCGCCATCAAGCGGACGCAGCGGCGGCGTAATCCGTTCAATCTCCTCTTCAATATCAAATTCTGTGAGATCCTCCGCCGTGGCTAACAAAAAAGTCTGGCCTTGCGGGGAGATCCATTCAGAGATGAAATATTGCTCCTTGCGTGACAGCTCGATTTTCTGCTGCCCTTCCCGGTCGAAAAATTGCCCGTAACGCTCATCATGCTTTGATAAGTTCAGCCCCATGGCCGGGTAAACACCGCGCCACACCTCGCCATGATGCTTACCGCCCAGCACCAGGTACTCCTGCATAATCTTCTTGCTCATCCGCGCTCCTCACCATGCTGTTTCTTTTAAGCGTAGACAACTCTCCGCCCGCCCTTTGAAAAGCGCACGCGACAAGCCTCAGGCTTACAGTGAAAACAACACGGCGACAGACGTCACCAGATGTCCCAAATCACGCCTATAAACGTCATTTAAGACATGCAGGGTTTGCTTATGATGCTTCCATCGCATTCATTGCTGAACCCAAGGAGTCTTGCATGACCATCGCTACACAACCGCACAAAGGCACGGCTGTTATCACCGGCGCATCAACCGGTATTGGCGCGATTTACGCCAACCGCCTGGCCAGAATGGGCTATGACCTGATTATCGTCGCCCGTAACCAAAACCGCCTGAACCAGATGGCCAGCCACATCACGGCGGATACCACCCGCAATGTGGAAGCCGTTGCCGCCGATTTAAACGATGCCCAACAACTGCGGGCGCTGGAAGCGAAGCTGCGTGAGGATGCCAGCATCACGCTGCTGGTGAACAACGCCGGCGTCGGGACACACACGCCGCTGTTATCCAGCGATGTTGATCAGATGGAGGCGATGATTAACCTCAACGTTACTGCCCTGACCCGCCTCACATACGCGGTCGTTCCCGGTTTTGTGGCACGCGGCGCGGGCGCCATTATCAATATCTCCTCGATTGTCGGCATCGCACCGGAACTGCTGAACGGGGTCTACGGCGGGACGAAAGCCTTTGTGCTGGCGTTTAGCCAGTCGCTGCATCATGAACTGGCGGAGAAAGGCATTCAGATCCAGGCCGTGTTACCCGGCGCAACAGCAACGCCTTTCTGGGACAACGGCGGTTTGCCGCTGGAACAGCTGGATAAATCCATTGTGATGAGTGCTTACGATCTGGTCGACGCCGCACTGGTTGGCTTCGCCCAGGGTGAGCTTGTCACCATCCCCTCACTGCACAACGACGCGGACTGGCAGGCAATGGAACAGCGCCGACAGGCCATGCTGCCCAATCTCTCCAGCAACGTACCGGCTGAGCGCTACCGCCCGGCTACCACGCACTGAACATCCATTTCAAACCGAGGGCTTTCTTTATGAAACTGACAGGCAATACGATTTTTATTACCGGCGGCACTTCAGGCATTGGCCGCGCGATGGCGGAAAAATTTCACCAGTTGGGCAATAAAGTGATCATCTCCGGACGGCGAAAAGCGCTGCTGGATAGCGTCACAGAAGCCAACCCAGGCATGGATTCCGTGGTGCTGGACGTCACGCAGGCCGCAAGCATCAAAGCGGCGGCGCATGAGGTGCTGTCGCGCTACCCGGCGCTGAACGTGGTTATCAACAATGCGGGCATTATGCCGTTCGACAACCCCGCCGGGGAACTTGATGACGCGATGGCCACCACGCTGTTAGACACCAACTTGTTAGGCCCGGTGCGGGTAAGCGCGGCGTTTATTGAGCATCTGAAAAAGCAGCCGGACGCGGTACTTATCAATAACAGTTCGATTCTGGCGTTCTTACCGCTCGTCAGTAACGCGCTCTATTCGGCGACCAAAGCCGCGATCCACTCCTACACCTTGTCCCAGCGCTTCCTGCTGAAGGATTTTGGCATCAAGGTTATCGAAATTTCGCCGCCGTGGGTGGATACCGACCTGATCTATAAAAGTGGCGACACCCGTGCGATGCCGCTGCCGGACTTTATCCAGCAGACCTTCGACAAGCTGGGCACCGATACCATTGAAGCCATTGTCGATAGTGTGCTGCCCGCGCGCGCCAACCCTGGTGCGAACGAACATGAGATGGTCAACGCCTTTAACCAGGCGATGGTGGACAACCCGATCCCTGTGGCGTAATCGAATTGCGGGGCCTGGGCCCCGCAGCGGGAGTGAATGATGAATAATCGGTTATCTCTGGCGCAACGACGCGCGCTGTGGGCGCTGAGCCTGGCGTATTTTATTCAGGCCACGGGGGCGCTATCGGTAGCGGGCAGCCTGAGCGCCATCTCCCATGAATGGGGGTTAAGCGATGGTCAAAGCGCGCGTTTACTCGCTATTTTCGGCCTGACCTTTGCCATCAGCGCACCGCTGGCGCAGGTGTTTCTGGGTCATATGATGCGCAAATACCAGGTGCTGGCCGGGATGCTGGTGTTCGGCCTCGGGGCGTTTATTTTCGCCATCGCCCCCGATTACACCGCGCTGGTTATCTCCCGTGTGGTGATGGGGCTGGGCGCATCGCTGATTGGCCCGGTGCTGGTGGCGCTCGGCGCAGAACTCGTCACACAACATGAACGCGGCAGCGCTATTGCCACGATCCTGCTCGGCGTCTCCATGGCGAGTATGGTCGGCATTCCGCTGGCGGCGTGGATCGCAAATGGTTGGGGGGCAAGAACGTTATTTGCCCTTGTCGCGCTGGTGAGTGTGCTGACCGCGCTGGCCGTCTGGTTCTCGGTGCCGAACATCGTTAAAGGGGTGGACATCCGTTTACGCCAGGTAGGACAGGTGTTAATGGATGGCAAATCGCTAGCGGCGTTTTTGGTGGTCTTTTTCATTACCTCCGGCGTGTATGACATGTATGCCTTTATTTCGCCGATGATCCGCGATCGCTGGCAGGGCGATACCGCCAGTGTTTCGGTTGCGCTGACGGTGATTGGTGTTGCCGGGATTTTGGGGAACTTGTTTGTTGGCCGCGCCGCACGCCGTTATAGCGCCGAACGGTTACTGGTCACTGGCATCACTATGCTGGTGCTGGATATGCTGCTGCTTATGATCCTGCCCGGTAAGCTGGCGCTGCTCTATTTGTTACTGGTGCTGTGGGCGTTTTCTACCGATCTTCTGTGGCCAACCCAGCAGCGGCGGATTGTCGAGATCGCGTCGGCGGCGACACGCGGGATCTCGCTCGCCCTGACCAGCGCATTTATGTTTTGCGGCATTGGTTTTGGCTCGGCGGTCGCTTCATGGCTCTATCCGCTGTTCGGCTTTTATGGTGTGATGCTAAGCGCAGTCCTGTTTTTACTGTTGGCGCTTATCAGTTTATGGATCTCTGAACGATTACGCGTTCGGAGCCAGGCTTTGCAGGCCGCAAGCGTATGTTAAAGGGTGTCGCGATGCACAAAATTGGATTACTTATTTCCGACCATTTTCAGATGCTGGCGCTGTCCACCTTGACGGTGTTTGAGTTCGCCAACATGGTTGCCGGTGAAGCGTTTTATCAGCCAACGGTCTACTCAGAATTCGGCGGCACTGTTTATTCCTCATCCGGTATTGGCGTCGAGTCCCGAGCGCTGGAAAGCGTCACGCAAATCGACACCTGGCTGGTCGCGGGTGTGCTGTCGCCTGTGGATGAACCGGCCAGCGCTGGCATTGTTCACTTTCTGCAAACCACCGCGCTACAGGCGCGCCGCATCGCGGGGATCTGCACCGGCGCATTTGTGCTGGCGCAGGCAGGTTTGCTGGAGAAAAAGCGCGCCACCACGCACTGGGCGCATGCCCGAAGCCTGGTGCTGCAACATCCTGACGTTCAGCTTGAAGACGATCGTATTTTTATCATTGATGATCGTATCTGGACGTCCGCCGGAATGACGGCCGGGCTGGATATGGCGCTCGGCATGGTGGAAAAAGATCTGGGTGCCGAGGCAGCCCGTGTCGTCGCGCACCGGCTGGTGATGAATCAACGCCGCTCCGGCGGGCAGACGCAGCACTCTGAAATGCTGGCGCTGGCACCGCGCTCGGATCGGCTGCAAAGCGCGCTGGAGTACGCCCGCAATAATCTGAAAAAAGCGCTGACGGTGGAACTGCTGGCCGATGCGGTTCACGTGAGCGCCCGCCAGCTCAGCCGCCTGTTTCGCCAGGAGACGGGTAAATCGCCAGCGAAAGCGATTGAAGGATTACGGCTGGAAGCGGCGAGGCTGATGATTGAGCAAAGCCGGCTTTCGCTGGATACGATTGCCCGTGAAGCCGGTTTTCGCGATCGTCGCCATATGCGGGAAGTTTTCGTGCGTGGTTACGGTATCCCGCCGCAGTCGCTGCGCACCGGCCGCTGAGGTTTCATACCGATTTTCATTCCTGCGGTGAAAGAGCTAATGCCAGAAATGGGTTTTTTATGCTGGCAGGCGGCGTAGACTAACCTGAACTTTCTCATGAAATCAGGAGTATAAAATGAACGATACCGTAACGGTTGTTGCGACCATTACCGCCCATGCCGGTTGCCGTGAAAAGGTGGCCGGGGCGCTTAAAACCGTTGAACGCGATGTGCAGGGCGAACCGGGTTGTCTCTCTTATCAGCTACATGTCAACCGTGAAAACGACCACCAGTTCGTGATGATTGAGCGCTGGGCATCGGCAAAAATGCTGGAGCAACATAGCCAGGCTGCGCCATTCAGGGCGTTAGTCAGCGCCATTGACGGGCTCGCCGATCTTAACGTCATGACCCTGAGCAGCGGTGCTTAATCATTGATGGTTTTCAGTGAGCAAAATCTTTAAACGGGTTGGCGATTTTTGCCAGCCCGTTTTTGCATGCACAGCCGCTATGGCTGAGGCGTTAGCAGATGGGTTCGGCGTTTTCGGTATTGCGCGGGACTCACACCATACAGCCGCTTAAACCCTTTCGAAAACGAGGACAGCGAAAGAAACCCGCATCGTTCGGCGATGGCGTCGATAGTTAAACCCGCGTGCGTAATGAGTAACTGCGAGGCCATCGCCATACGCAGCTGGGAAAGCCACGCCTGCGGCGTAAGCGGATAGCTGCGGGCAAAATAGCGGGCAAATGTCGCGCGGGATAAAAAGCATCGTTCGGCCATGGTTTCCAGAGTCCACGGGTGCGCAGGATCGGCGATGACGGCCAGCAACGCGGGAGCAAGCCGTTTATTGCTCATCAGCCTGAGCAGACCGGCGGGCGGCTCATGTAGTGCGAGCAACAGACGCAAGATCAGCGCCAGCAGCGTATCGGCCAGCCCTTTGGCAATCGTCGCATTCCCCGGCAACGAACCGAGACTTTCCCGCACCAGCATCATCAGCAACATTTCCAGTTCAGGACACGCCTGCCAGTGGTTTGTTTGCAGATGAATAAGGCGGCTTTCATGGGCAAACAACCAGCCGCTGTGCGGGCCAAAATCAAATTCACCGCACAGCACTTCCACCGCCGCGCCCTTCGCCGGGCTTCGGACTTCTGTCAGGATGCCGTTGTCATGCTTTAGCGCCGGAACAATCTGCCCCCACTCGACCAGGCTCTGAAGCAGATGCGGCGAACCGTGGGGAAGCAGGAGCACATCGCCTGCGCACACATCCACATTTCTGCCTTCTACCATCAGCCTCGCTTCGCCGTGCAAAACCACATGCCAGGGCACCACGCCAGGCGCGAGTTGTTGATGGTCGGCTTCCCACCGCCCGGCAAAGCGGCAGTGGAGGTTTACAGCGCATAGTGGCGCCAGCATCGCAAGCAGTTGGCTGAGGCTATCCACACTTCCCTCTGAGACGATAAGACAAAAAATAGAGACGATGTATAACAGTTACCCGCAAGCTATCTCCCTATGATGAGCACATCGCCGATACGGCGGAACCCATACACTGACAGGAGATAATCATGAGCCGTTTAACATCCATTCAACCCGAAAACGCTACCGATAAAACCGCCGATCTTTTCGGTGCCATTAAGAAAGCGATGGGTAAAGTACCTAATGCCTACCAGACCATTGGCATTGCCCCGGATATGCTTGCTCAGGCGTTACAACATAATGCCGCACTGGCAAAAAGTTCGCTGAATAAAAAAGAGCTGGAAGCAATCAACTTACTGGTCAGTGAAATTTCCGGCTGTGACTACTGCCTGGCCGCGCATACGTTAACAGGAAAAATGGCGGGTTATAGCGTGGAACAAACGCAACAGCTGCGCCGTGGCGAATTCCCTGAAGATGCGCACATTGACGCGCTGCTGAAATTCGTAAAAACCGTGGTCACCACGCACGGTACGCTGCCGGCAGAAAAGGTTGAATCGCTGCGCAGCGCCGGTTTCGCGGATCGTCAGATTGTCGAGATAATCAGCGCTATCAGCGCCATTCTGTTTACCAATATGATTAACCGCGTCAACGACACGGTTGTGGATTTCCCGCAAGCCGCCGCACTGTAACGCTCCGCCAGGCTTCCCCATTATGCGGGAAGCCTGGTTTTTCCTTCCCGTTTCCAGGCCCCCATACGTCGTTATCATGCCGCCCTGGCAGAGCGATCGCGAACCACAACCACAAAAGACTCACTCATACCTTTCGCGATAATGAACATCCCTGACTAATGAGCACGATGTACGTTATGCGATCATCTGCTGAGTGCAAAAAACGCCCATGACTAACGCAACGGCGAGTTAAAAAACCGGGAGCTGGTCGGCGAGTTTTACTCATTTTCCAACCAGTCAATGAAGAACTGGGTAAAGGCGGTAACCGGCAGCGGCTGCAACCGTCGCTGTGGATAGACAAATTGCAGCCCGACATTTTTTTTATCAAAGCGGCTGAACCCAATAAAACTTTCAGCAAACAGCAGGTGCAGCCTCCCCTGTTCCACATCGCGCTTTACATCCCACCATGACTTGCTGGCAATCCCCGCATCCGCCAGCACCCACTGGCGGAGTAGCGCACCATCGTCGCATATCATGGCTGGGGTAAAGCGTACTGCGCTCTGTTTACCGTCATGCTCAAAACGCCATTCGTTCATGACCATTCCGCGCAGTTCCAGCGCAAGGCATCGGTGGTTGTGCAGATCCTCAATGGCCGCTGGTGTGCCTGCTGTCCGGAGATAGTTAGTGGAAGCGACCAGTACCCTGTGATTCGGGCGGATATTTCTGACTACCAGGCTGCTGTCTGGCAGGTTTCCGAAGCGAATGCTCATGTCCAGACGATTGGCGACCAGATCGGCGACATTTTCGCCCAGGTATACCGAGCTTTTCACTGCCGGATGCAGCCGGGAAAAATCAAGCAGGGCCGGGCTGAGATACTGTCGGCCAAAATCGGAGGGGGCCGAAATGCGGATATTACCGCTGAGCACCCCTTCTTTTTGCGTAAGCAGCGACTCAGCATGGTTCATTTCATCCAGTACGCGCAGTGCAGCGTGATAGAACTCCTCACCCGCACGCGTCATGGTAATAGCGCGGGTGGAGCGGTGGAATAGCCGGGTCTGATAACGCTCTTCAATCGCCTTCAGCCTTGCGGTCATGGTTGCCGGCGAAAGCCCCATCCGGCGACCGGCGGCTGAAAGCCCGCCCGCCTCCACCACGGCAACCAGCAGTGCCATATCTTCAAGCTTTCCCATTATTCAGTAATCCTGAAAAGAGAATCATATTTTAATGCCATTATCAAAATATCTGACGCCGCGTAAAGTGCTTTTAAAGATTCATTACGGGGGACAGAAAATGGGAAATCGTACACTTTTTGAGAGCTACCACCTGAAGGCGCTCAACCTGAAAAACCGGATCGTGATGGCGCCGATGACGCGGGCGCGGGCGTTACAGCCGGGAAACGTTCCTTCCGCACTAATGGCGGCTTACTACCAGCAGCGTGCCAGCGCGGGATTGATTATTACCGAAGCCACGCAGATTTCACCTCAGGGGCAGGGGTACTCCTGGACACCTGGCCTGCACTCCGCTGAGCAGGTTGAAGGATGGCGGCTCACCACCGAAGCCGTTCACCGTGCAGGCGGGATTATCTTCTCCCAGCTCTGGCACGTTGGGCGCATGTCATATGCGGGTTTCCATAAAGACGGCAAACCGGTCGCGCCGTCTGCGCTCGCGCCCGATGCCCAGGTATGGGTGGTGGATGAGCAGGGTGAAGGACATATGGTCGACTGTCCGGTGCCGCGGGCACTTGAGCATGCCGATATTCAGCAGATCATTGCTGATTACCGGCAGGCCGCAGTAAACGCCATTAACGCCGGTTTTGATGGTGTTGAGGTGCACGGCGGTAATGGTTATCTGATCGATCAGTTTCTTCGCCGGACATCAAACAAACGTACCGATGAGTATGGCGGCAGCCTGGCTAACCGGATCCGTTTCGCGCAGGAGGTGCTGGAAGCCATCAGCGACGCTATCGGCAATACGCGCACGGGCATACGCCTTTCCCCGTTCATCACCCAGCGCGGAATGAACGATCCGCAGGTGACTGACGCGATCCTCGCGCTGGCTGCATGGTGTGAAAAGAGAGGTATCGCCTATATCCACCTGGCAGAGGCGGACTGGGACGATGCCCCGCAGGTGCCTGATGATTTTCGTCAAACATTACGCGCCACCTTCAGCGGCACGCTTATCGTCGCCGGAAATTATACCCAGGACAAAGCGGACAAACTCCTTAAGGCGGGTCTGGCCGACCTGATTGCCTTTGGCCGCCCGTTCATTGCCAACCCTGACCTGCCGTACCGGCTCAGGAATCACCTTCCCTTAGCGGTCGTAAACAATCCCGCCACGCTCTTTGGCGGCAGCAGCGCAGGCTATACCGATTATCCGTTCTACAAAACCGACGAGGCGTAAAGTGATGGCGAAAAAAACATTAATCATCGGTGGGGCTTCCGGTATTGGCTTTGCTGTGGCCCGTGCGCTGGCTGAACAGGGAGGAAGCCTGATCCTTGCCGGCAGGAATAGTGAAAAGCTGGCGCGAGCCAGAGAGTTGCTGAGCCAGAAAAGCGCATCTGTGGATACTGTCGTCCTTGATATCAGCAAAGAGGAGGAGGTGATCCAGCTTAGCCAGACGCTCGGAGAGGTAGATAACATTATTGTGACGGCGGGATCGCATGCACCAGGCGGGGTGCTCACATCACTGAATCTGAACGAGGCCCGGCTGGCTTTCGACACCAAATTCTGGGGTAGCATCCATGTTGCCAGGCATCTGAGTAAAAATATCCACGCCCGGGGCACCCTGACGCTGACCAGCGGCTTTGTTTCCCGCCGCACTGTTGCGGGCGCTATCGTCAAAACCACCATGAACGCGGCTCTGGAGTCAGCCGTTAAGGTGCTGGCGAAAGAGCTTTCTCCGCTGCGCGTAAATGCGGTGAGCCCGGGGCTGACAGATACCGAGGCGCATGCAGGCATGGAGCCTGCTGCCCGCGAAAAAATGTTGCTGTCTGCCGCTGAAAATCTGCCGGCAAAAGCCTTCGGGCGGGCAGAGGACATCGCAAAAGGCTATCTGTTCGTGATGGACAATCCCTTTGTCACCGGAACCCTGCTGGATATCGAAGGCGGCGCGCTAATTAACTAAACCTCACGTTTATCTGCGGGCGGCTGAAATGCGCCCGAATCACCTGTTTCTCTGAGGCTAAATAAAGGATCTTTTATGAATAAGTTAAGGTTTTACTCTTTCCGGCTGGCGACGCTTATGCTGCTTCCTGTGACCAGCGCTGTGTTTTCTGCACCGCTTGAGCTGGTGAAACCCCATGAATTGATTGCGGAAAGCCACTTATCATCCGCCCACGTAGCTGCACTTGAAACCGTCGCAAGGCGTTACGCAACATTCTGGGATACCGGCGATGAAGCCCTGGCCCGTGAGGCGCTGGCCGATAATTTTGTCGATAATACACCGCCTGAAGGCCGCAAACAGGGACCGGAAGGCGCGCTTCTGGCTTCCCGCGCCTTCCGCACCGCCGTCCCGGATCTGCGTTGCGAGGTTGAGCAGATGATCGTTGCAGGCGATCGAGTCGTATCGCACCTTCATTTCCGCGGACATTTCACGGGAACCTTCGGCAAACTGAAAGGTAAAGGCCAACAGGTGGATTTTATCGCGACGGATATCTATCAGGTCAGGAACAATAAAATTATCGCGAACTGGCATCTTGAAGATAATCTGACCCTGATGAAACAACTGGGTGCCTTGTAAATGGCTGCCGGGGAAGGATGATGCTGTCAGGCAGTATGGCAAGGGTTGGGATATTTCATTAAACACCAGCACTTATTTTAAGCCTGCCGGAAATGGCAGGCGAAAGCGGTTATTCCTGATGATGCCTGAATAAGCTGCGGGTGCAGAGGCGTGCCGTGAAAACGATGCCGCCTGTTAAAGCCGGGCTACTGTCACCCGTAGGTTCAACGGGCAGTACCGACTACTCACTTTTGCGCGCTTCACGGATACTGCGAGCCGGTGGCTGACCGAACATGCGCGAATATTCACGTGTAAACTGCGTCACGCTCTCATAGCCCACACCGTGGGCAGCGGTGCTGATCGCAGCGCCTTGCGCAAGCATACGTCTGCGAGCTTCAACCAGACGCAACTGTTTTTGAAATTGCAGTGGAGTGAGCGTCGTGACGTTGCGAAAATGCGTGTGAAATACCGAAATACTCATCCCCGATGCATCGGCCAGTGTTTTGATTCGCAACGGCTGATCATACTTAGTCCGGATAATCTCGATAGCCCGGGCGATCCGACGGGCATGGCTATCAATATTTCCCAGAGCGCGCATAGATTTGCCATAGCGGCCGGACAGCAGCCAGTAATGCAACTCGCGCACTAACTGGCGACCCAGCATTTTCAACGCGTGCGGTCTGTCGAGCAATTTCAGCAGGTGCAACGCAGCGTCTGCAACGTCCTCTTCGATCTGGTCAACCCTTACAGGCACATCCGGCATTACCTCCAGTTTTTCCATATCGCCAACCAGTTCGGTAATCACAGCGGCGTCAAGTTCCACGACCAGTGAATAATATGGGGCGGCAGCGCTGGCGGTGATAACCTGGCTGACTGTCGGCACATCCATAGTAACCAGCAAAGACTCCCCCGCGCCGAAATCGAACGTATGACTGCCCATCGTCACGCGCTTGCGCCCTTGCAGCACAAGTGCGACCAGCGGCTTAGTAATAGCGAACTGCAACAAGGAAGGTGCGGCTTCGCTTAAGATAAACACCCCCGGAATGGGGGTTGTTGCCACACCGTCTTTATTGAGGTGCGCGTCGGCATATTTCCGCGCCACCCGCAGGAGCGTCGCCGTCGTCTTTGCTCCGTCAGACTCATCTGTGCCAGAGACGCATTCTTCAGGTAATCGGGTCATCGCCGTCATATTTTTAGGCTAATAAATGTAATTTGAGCGTGCGCTAATCTTAGTGCAGTTCTGACTGAAGAGAAAATTCAAAATTATCAGGCAAGTTTTCGCGATTATCGGGCAACCTAAAATGCGCTGTGATGGATAGTATTTTATCTCCACATATCAGGAGATATTTTATGACAACCATTTCTCTTGTGACCGGTGCCAGTCGGGGCCTTGGTCGTAATACTGCACTGAACATTGCCCGCCATGGCGGCGATGCGATCATCACCTATCGTAATGGTAAAGAAGCTGCGGACGCCGTGGCGGCTGATATCCAGTCCCTTGGTCGTAAGGCGATTACCCTTCAACTGGACATGCGCGACGTGTCCTCCTTTCGCGATTTCGTGGCCGCCGTCAGCGCAGCATTGAAAGACACCTGGGGGCGCGATACGTTCGACCATCTGATCAATAACGCCGGGCATGGTGAAATGGCCGACTTCGTGAATACCACAGAAGAGCAGTTTGACGCGCTTTTTGATGTCCACGTGAAAGGCGTATTTTTCCTGACGCAGTCACTTCTGCCGATCCTGGCCGATGGCGGACGGATCATCAATTTCTCATCGGGTCTGACGCGGGTGTCATTCCCTGGGTTCTCGGCCTACTCGGCGGCTAAAGGCGCGGTGGAAGTGCTCACCGTTTATATGGCTAAAGAGTTGGGCAGCCGCGGCATTACCGTCAATGCCATTGCGCCAGGTGCTATCGAAACGGACTTCCTGGGAGGCGCTGTACGTGACATTCCCGATTACAACAAAGCCTTTGCAGGCATGACTGCGCTGGGTCGCGTGGGACTGCCTGATGATATCGGTCCAATGATTGCCAGCCTGTTGGGTGAGGACAATCGATGGGTCACTGGACAGCGCATTGAAGTTTCCGGCGGGCAGTCGATTTAATCTCACGGGGATAGATTCCACTCCGGGTGGGATCTATCGTTTCTCCTGTCTGTCATCAGCATTTTTTAATGCCTGAATCGATTATTGGTTCTCTTGCGGTGACGTTTGCGGATATCCCTGGTTGTAAAGCGTCACGCTATCTGAAAAACCATCCTCCAGAGCCTGTAAACACCGCAAACGCCATAAGCCCCACCCACTGGCATAAAAACAGGTTACTTAGCTTTGTAAATTGCTGATAGCGGGTTTCGCTGCTGAGGTCAGTTCAGTCTTATGAAAATATGCGCGAATAGTCGCTTCCCGCTCATAGCATGAGTGATGCTTTCCAGTCGATCGCTATGCGCCGCGGATAACGAAAAAGTTATGGCATGAACTGGACAGAGAGCTAAAAGCGCAAGATCTGCCTGGGTGGGATACATAGCGTACGGCTGGCGACACGTAAATCACGATTTTCGCCAATATCCGCGTTATCTTTGTCACCTGGTTTCATCATTTCTATCCCTTTAAACGACAGTGGCTTTGCCTCTTGTTTTCCTGCCATACAGACTCCGTTATCATGCTCCCCACGCCTTTATGAAGCGAAATGTAGGATTTCATGAGATCCAATGAGATAAAGTGAAACTCAATGAGAACAACAAACATCACTAACTCATTAAAATTTAAGAAAATGGACATCATAAGCTGATGAGTACACTAGAGAATTTCGACGCCCATACCCCAATGATGCAGCAGTATCTGAAACTGAAAGCACAGCACCCGGATATTCTGCTGTTCTACCGTATGGGCGACTTCTACGAGCTGTTTTACGACGACGCCAAACGCGCCTCGCAACTGATGGATATTTCACTGACCAAACGCGGTGCGTCTGCCGGTGAGCCGATCCCGATGGCGGGTGTGCCGCATCATGCGGTGGAAAACTATCTGGCGAAGCTGGTGAGCCTGGGTGAATCGGTGGCGATTTGCGAGCAGATCGGTGATCCCGCCACCAGCAAAGGGCCGGTGGAACGCAAAGTGGTGCGCATTGTCACACCTGGCACCATCAGCGATGAAGCGCTGTTGCAGGAGCGCCAGGACAACCTGCTCGCCGCCGTCTGGCAGGACAGCAAAGGCTTTGGCTATGCGACGCTGGATATCAGTTCCGGACGTTTTCGCGTTAGCGAACCAGCGGATCGCGACACCATGGCCGCCGAACTGCAACGCACCAATCCGGCGGAATTGCTCTATGCGGAAGATTTCGCGGAAACCGCGTTGATTGAAGGCCGTCGTGGTTTGCGCCGCCGCCCGCTGTGGGAGTTCGAAATTGACACCGCGCGCCAGCAATTAAATATGCAGTTCGGCACGCGGGACCTGGTCGGTTTTGGCGTAGAGAACGCACCGCGCGGTCTGTGCGCCGCCGGTTGCCTGCTGCAATATGTGAAAGACACGCAGCGTACCGCCCTGCCGCATATTCGCTCCATCACCATGGAGCGCCAGCAGGACACCATCATTATGGATGCGGCGACGCGCCGAAATCTGGAGATAACCCAGAACCTGGCGGGCGGTGTCGAGAACACGCTGGCCTCAGTGCTCGACTGCACCGTTACGCCGATGGGCAGCCGTATGCTCAAACGCTGGCTACATATGCCGGTGCGCGATACGAAAGTGCTGACCGAGCGCCAGCAAACCATCAGCGCGTTGCAGGAACACACCAGTGAGCTGCAACCGGTGCTGCGTCAGGTGGGCGATCTGGAGCGTATTCTGGCGCGTCTGGCGCTGCGCACTGCCCGTCCACGCGATCTGGCACGCATGCGTTACGCTTTTCAGCAATTACCGGAACTGCGCAGCCAACTGGCGGATATCGACAGCGCACCGGTACAGGCACTGCGTGAAAAAATGGGCGAATTTGTCGAGTTACGCGAACTGCTGGAGCGCGCCATCATTGAAGCGCCACCGGTGCTGGTGCGCGACGGCGGCGTGATTGCGCCGGGCTATAACGCTGAGCTGGATGAGTGGCGCGGGCTGGCAGATGGCGCGACCGATTATCTCGACCGCCTCGAGATCCGCGAACGTGAGCGGCTGGGGCTGGATACGCTGAAAGTGGGGTATAACGCGGTGCACGGCTATTTCATTCAGATCAGCCGTGGGCAGAGCCACCTGGCACCGATTCACTATGTGCGCCGTCAGACCCTGAAAAACGCTGAGCGCTACATTATTCCGGAACTGAAAGAGTACGAAGACAAAGTTCTGACCTCCAAAGGCAAAGCGCTGGCGCTGGAAAAACAGCTGTATGACGAACTGTTTGATCTGCTGATGCCGCATCTGGCGGATTTGCAGCAGAGCGCCGCCGCGCTGGCCGAGCTGGATGTGCTGGTCAACCTGGCGGAGCGTGCTTATACCCTGAATTACTGCTGCCCGACCTTCAGCGAAAAACCGGGCATTCGCATTAGCGAAGGCCGCCATCCGGTGGTGGAGCAAGTGCTGAAAGAGCCGTTTATCGCCAACCCGCTGAACCTGTCACCGCAGCGCCGGATGTTGATCATTACCGGCCCGAATATGGGCGGTAAAAGTACTTATATGCGCCAGACCGCGCTGATTGTTTTGCTGGCCTATATCGGCAGCTTTGTTCCGGCACAAAAGGTGGAGATCGGGCCAATCGATCGCATCTTTACCCGCGTCGGCGCGGCGGATGATCTGGCCAGCGGGCGTTCCACGTTTATGGTGGAGATGACCGAAACCGCTAACATCCTGCATAACGCCACGGAAAACAGCCTGGTGCTGATGGACGAAATTGGCCGCGGGACATCAACGTACGATGGCCTGTCGCTGGCGTGGGCGTGTGCGGAAAATCTGGCGAATAAGATCAAAGCGCTGACGCTGTTTGCCACCCACTATTTCGAGCTGACGCAACTGCCGGAAAAAATGGAAGGCGTGGCGAATGTGCATCTCGATGCGCTGGAGCACGGCGATACCATCGCCTTTATGCACAGCGTGCAGGATGGCGCTGCCAGTAAGAGCTACGGCCTGGCGGTCGCCGCGCTGGCGGGGGTGCCCAAAGAAGTGATCAAGCGCGCGCGCGGTAAATTGCGCGAGCTGGAAAGCCTGTCGCCGAGCGCGGCAGCCACGCAGATCGACGGCACGCAAATGTCACTGCTGGCGGCACCGGAAGAGACAAATCCGGCGGTTGAAGCGCTGGAAAACCTCGATCCAGACAGCTTAACGCCGCGCCAGGCACTGGAGTGGATCTACCGTCTGAAAAATCTGCTGTAACCCCTCTTCCCTCTCCCGCTCGGAGAGGGATTTTCCCTTATTCGCCAGCCACGCCGACATCTCCGGTTCAGTATCAAACCTTACCTGTGTCATGCAAAACACGCTTGTGCAACGGCGCAGCGGTTCGCGATGACCATGCATTCAGCCGCCTTTTGTCGGTAATCACTCGCCTGGATGGTCATAGGGTGTCTCGCACTTTATTAACGGTGCCGATCTGTTTTCCGCACAGCCTCTGGATGCCACATTTTCAAGTCGTTTAAGTGTGCCTGATGAGCTAAAAAGCCGGGGCAGCACTAAGCGAGACGAGCACGCAAAAAATCCACAAACGCGCGGACTTTGGCCGGCTGATGCTGCGCATCCGCGTACACGGCATAAACCCCCTGCTGCGCGAAGCGGTATTCCGGCAACAGATGAACAAGCCGGTGACTGTCCAGCGCCGTTTGCACCAGCCATAGCGGTAACAACGCCACACCGCAACCGGCCAGCGCGAATGCCATTAATGCCTGCGCGCTATCGGCGGATAACCGCGCTGGCGTGGTGATTTCCAGCGTTTCGCTGCGCCCGCTGGCAGCGGTAACCTGCCAGCGCAGCGGTGTGTTTAAGCGCTCATGAATGATCCACTCCGCCTGCGCCAGCGATTGCAGCGAGGTCACAGGATGGGCGCGCAGCCATTCGGGCGTCGCCACTGGCACAATCGCGAAGCGTGAAATCAGCGCGGCGTGGTAGCGCGAATCCGCCAGCGATCCTAAGCGGATCGCCACATCAAAACGTTCTGAAATCAAATCATTATGCTGAGACGAGGCCACATGGCGGATGCGTAAACCGGGATGATCCTGACCGAACGCCGCCAGCACCGGAACCACAACCTGTGCGCCATACTCCGGCGTGCTGGTGATCCGCAGCTCACCGCATAAACCTACGTGGCTTGCCCGGACGTCATCTTGCAAGGACTCTGCGGCATTGAGCAACTCAACGCCGCGCTGATAAAACACACGCCCCGCATCGGTTAGCGTTAGCCGTCGCGTTGAGCGCAGCAGCAAGGTTACGCCGAGCTCATTTTCAAGCTGGCGGATATTAAAGCTGACCACCGCTTTGGTTTGCCCAAGTGCAACAGCAGCCGCGGTGAAACTGCCGGTATCGACCACGGCAACAAAGATAGCCATACGCGATAAATTGAGCATCGGGGTTCCATCATTGTAAAAATAATTTTGACAGTATATCGCCCGGCGCGCCGTTTATCCCGCGCCATGGCCCCGCTACATTACGCCTCCACACAGGAGGGCAGAAAATGATGTATCGCAACAAGGTCGCGGTGGTTTATCTGCTGGGCTTTTTTCTCGACTTAATCAACATGTTTATTGCCAGCGTAGCGTTTCCGGCGATGGCGGTTAGCTTGCAGGCGTCGGTTTCTGCGCTGGCATGGGTCAGCAACGGCTATATCGCCGGTTTAACGCTGGCAATCCCGTTTAGCGCCCGGCTAACCAGACGTTTTGGCGCTCGACGCGTCTTTATCTTTTCACTGGTTGTATTTAGCGCAGCGGCGATGGCGGCAGGTTGCGCTAACTCCGCTGGCAGCCTGATTTTCTGGCGCGTGCTGCAAGGCACAGGCGGCGGGCTGCTGATCCCGGTGGGACAAGCGTTAACCTGGCAACAATTTGAGCCTCATGAACGCGCCAAAGTCTCTTCCGCCGTGATGCTGGTCGCACTGCTGGCTCCCGCCTGTTCGCCCGCGATCGGTGGCGTGCTGGTACAGTCTTTTAGCTGGCGCTGGATATTCTTCGCCACGCTGCCTGTTGCGCTGCTAACGTTGCTGCTCGCGAGCCTGTGGCTAAAAGACGAGCCTGTGGCAGGCGGGTCGTCGCGCCTGCTGCATTTACCCTTACTGCGCAATTCACTGCTGCGCTTCGCCATGCTGATTTATCTCTGTGTGCCGGGGATGTTCATCGGTGTGAGTGTGGTGGGCATGTTTTATTTGCAGCGCATCGCCGGGATGTCGCCAGCAATGACCGGCGCGTTAATGATCCCGTGGTCGCTGGCGTCTTTCGCCGCGATCTGTTTTAGCGGCCGGTATTTCAACCGCCTTGGCCCACGACCATTAATTATCACCGGCTGTTTATTGCAGGCTGTCGGGATGCTGATGCTGACGGGCGTTACGCCAGAGACGCCTGTCAGCGTCGTTACCGCAGCATTTACGTTGATGGGCGCGGGTGGGAGTTTGTGCAGCAGCACCGCGCAGAGCAGTGCCTTTTTGACGATTCCCCATCATGAGATGCCCGATGCCAGCGCGCTGTGGAATCTTAACCGGCAACTGAGCTTCTTCCTCGGGACAACCTTGCTGGCATGCGTGTTGAGCGCGTTACAGCATCTGTTTTCCCCTTTGCTGGCCTGGCGCGGCACATTTATTACCGCTGCCGCCTTTTCCTTGTTACCGCTGGTGGCCGCCCTGCGACTAAATAACCAACAAACTCTGCACTATCTGCATCAGGAGAAACCATGAAAGCCTATATTACTGAAATTATTGACGCGCATATCGCCATCGAAAACTGGCTCAGCCGGGGTGAAGGCGAGCTGGAGGCATTGATGGCGCGCTTTGCCGGAAACTTTTCCATGGTGACGCTTTCCGGTGCATCTCTGGACTACGCGGCCCTTGCCGGTTTTTTCCAGGCGCAGCGCGGTAGTCGAGCAGGGCTGAAGATCGTGGTAGATAACATCGAACCGCTGGCGGAGTGGGAGGATGGCGCGGTAATAGGCTACCGGGAAACGCAGGGTGAGCATGTGCGCTGGTCGACAGTGGTGTTTCAATTTCAGCAAGGACGCGTGTTGTGGCGTCATTTGCATGAAACGGCGCAGGCAGCGTGACGGTGGATTGAGAACAAAGAAAAAAGGCCGCGTCATCTGCGAGCGGCCTTTTTGTCGTGAAATGGTGCTTATTCGCGGAACAGCGCTTCGATATTCAGCCCTTGCGTTTGCAGGATTTCACGCAGACGACGCAGACCTTCAACCTGAATCTGGCGAACACGTTCACGAGTGAGACCAATTTCGCGGCCCACATCTTCCAGTGTTGCAGCTTCATAACCCAGCAGACCGAAACGACGCGCCAGCACTTCACGCTGTTTGGCGTTCAGTTCGAACAGCCATTTAACGATGCTTTGTTTCATATCATCGTCTTGCGTGGTGTCTTCCGGACCGTTGTCTTTCTCATCGGCCAGGATATCCAGCAGCGCTTTTTCAGAATCACCGCCCAGCGGCGTATCAACTGAGGTAATGCGCTCGTTGAGACGCAGCATACGGCTGACATCATCAACAGGTTTATCCAGCTGTTCGGCAATCTCTTCCGCGCTCGGCTCGTGGTCCAGTTTATGGGACAACTCGCGAGCAGTACGCAGATAGACGTTCAGCTCTTTAACAATGTGGATTGGCAGACGAATCGTACGGGTTTGATTCATGATTGCCCGTTCAATGGTCTGACGGATCCACCAGGTGGCATACGTTGAGAAACGGAACCCACGTTCAGGGTCAAATTTCTCAACGGCGCGGATCAGCCCCAGGTTACCCTCTTCAATCAGATCCAACAGCGCCAGACCACGATTGCTATAACGACGGGCAATTTTCACCACCAGACGCAGGTTACTTTCGATCATGCGACGGCGAGAGGCTACATCACCACGTAGCGCACGGCGTGCGAAATAAACTTCTTCTTCGGCCGTTAAGAGCGGGGAGTACCCAATTTCCCCAAGGTACAGCTGAGTCGCGTCCAAAACACGCTGGGTTGCACCCTGCGACAACAGCTCCTCTTCAGCCAGGTCGTTATCACTGGGTTCCTCTTCTACTAAGGCTTTCTCATCAAAAGCCTCTACTCCGTTCTCATCAAATTCCGCGTCTTCATTTAAATCATGAACTTTCAGCGTATTCTGACTCATAAGGTGGCTCCTACCCGTGATCCCTGGGCAAAGCACCTGAAGACTACTCATTTTGCCGGCTGCAGCGGCATCTGCGCACGCTGCAACGACTCAAATGGGGAGCACTTCATTCACTTTGCACCGATTTATCGCTGCGGCAAATAACGCAGCGGGTTTACGGATTTCCCCTTGTAACGAATTTCAAAATGCAAGCGTGTAGAACTGGTTCCGGTGCTACCCATGGTAGCGATTTTCTGCCCCGCCTTAACTTCTTGTTGTTCCCGGACCAGCATTGTGTCGTTATGGGCGTAGGCACTCAGGTAATCATCGTTATGTTTTATGATGATCAAATTACCGTAACCGCGCAGTGCGTTACCGGCATATACAACGCGCCCATCTGCGGTCGCGACGATAGCCTGCCCTTTACTGCCCGCAATATCGACGCCTTTGTTGCCACCTTCGGTCGCAGAGAAGTTGTCGATAACGTTGCCATCAGTCGGCCAGCGCCATGAAGCAATTGGCGAGCTGGTTGAGGTACTGCTGGCAGTCGGTTCGGTTGAGCTTACAGAAGGAGCCGTAACAGGCGCTGTGACGATAGTCGCAGGCTTATTGTTCGGCAACATTTTGTTAGCACTTTGTTCACCTGAATCTTCAGAATACGTAATTGTCGGTTTCGAAGCAACCACTACGGTTGAATTTTGTGCAGGTTTTGAGACGATTCCTTGCGCAGAAGCATCAGCCTGAGTTATGGCGTTACCACCAGTGATTGGCGTACCGGATGCATTGCCAACCTGCAATGTTTGTCCGACTTCCAGACTATACGGCGCGGCAACGTGATTACGCTGCGCGAGGTCACGGAAATCGTTCCCGGTGATCCACGCGATATAAAACAGCGTATCACCACGTTTAACGGTGTAGGTGCTACCGCCGGTGTAGCTGCCTTTAGGAATATTGCCATACTGGCGGTTATAGACGATATGGCCGTTCACCGTCTGAACGGGCTGCTGTGCGACGGGCTGGATCTGCGTCGGCTGAACGGCAGGACGCTGTACCGGCTGAATCTGCGGTTGCTGCGCGGACGTGCCAAGTTTTGGCGGCGGCGTGATTAACATACCGGAACTGGAATTATTACTGCTGGCGCTCTTCATGCCGCCAACGGAACTAACCGGGGCCGGAGCATTAGTGGAATTTGAACACCCTGCCAGCCAAAGTGAAACCAGTGATAATGCCGCAACACGGCTTACGGTTAATTTTGGGCTTCCCGCGCTCATTTATCCCCCAACAATATGTAAATTACCAATGACTTAAAGATAACCGTGAACGTTTACGGCAAATGTGCTCACCATACGCTGTTATTGCCTGAAAAACCCAGGAAAACTCTGTTTCTCAGGCCAGTTCGCCTTTCACCAGCGGCACAAAGCGTACGGCTTCAACGGTATCGATAATGAATTCGCTTCCCCGCCGACGAACCCGCTTTAAATGCTGGAGTTCGTCGCCCACGGGCAAAACGAGAATACCGCCGTCATCAAGCTGCGACATCAGCGCAGCCGGGATTTCCGGCGGTGCAGCGGTCACGATAATGGCGTCAAACGGCGCACGAGCCTGCCACCCCAGCCAGCCATCACCATGACGCGTAGAAACATTATGTAAATCAAGCTGCTTCAGGCGACGACGCGCCTGCCATTGCAACCCTTTGATGCGTTCAACCGAGCAAACATGATGCACCAGGCGCGCCAGAATCGCGGTCTGATACCCCGAACCGGTGCCAATTTCAAGCACCCGCGAGGCTGGCGTCAGCTCCAGCAGCTCGGTCATTCGCGCCACCATGTAAGGCTGCGAAATGGTTTGCCCTTGACCAATAGGCAACGCGACGTTATCCCACGCTTTGTGTTCAAACGCCTCGTCGATAAATTTCTCGCGCGGCACTTGTGACAACGCCTCAAGCACCTGCTCGTTTTTGATGCCCTGCGCGCGTAATTGATTGAGAAGATCTTGTACGCGTTTGCTTACCATTGCCTGTTCACCCCGGCACGATCCAACCAACCCGACACCACATCATGCGCGCTGTAAGCGGTTAAATCCACATGTAGCGGCGTCACGGAAACATAGCCTTCATCAACGGCGGCGAAATCAGTATCCGGCCCGGCATCGCATTTCTCGCCGGGCGGGCCAATCCAGTAAAGCGTATTGCCGCGCGGATCTTGCTGTGGAATCACCTGATCCGCCGGATGGCGGCTGCCACAACGCGTAACGCGAATACCTTTGATCTCATCCAGCGGCAGATCCGGGACGTTAATGTTCAAAATACGACCGGTTCGCAGCGGTTCGCGGCTTAACGCGCGTAAGAGGGAACAGGTGACCGCTGCGGCAGTATCATAATGAGTATGGCCGTTAAGCGACACCGCCAGCGCCGGGAATCCCAGGTGTCTCCCCTCCATCGCAGCGGCAACCGTACCGGAGTAGATAACATCATCGCCAAGGTTCGGCCCGGCATTAATACCAGACACCACCACATCCGGGCGCGGGCGCATCAGCGCATTTACGCCCAGGTAAACGCAATCGGTCGGTGTGCCCATCTGGACGGCGATATCGCCGTTTTCAAACGTAAAAGTACGAAGCGAGGATTCAAGCGTCAGCGAATTAGACGCGCCGCTGCGGTTACGATCGGGAGCGACGACCTGAACGTCGGCAAACTCTCTAAGAGCCTTTGCCAGCGTCTGGATACCCGGCGCGTGGATCCCGTCATCGTTACTCAGCAATATTCGCATAATCACCCGATGTGTTGATAAGTTCCCTGACGACACTGGTGGCAAAGCTGCCCGCCGGAAGCCAGAACCGTAATTCGACGGTGACGTCATCCCACCAGTTCCAGCTCAATTTTTGCGGGTAGAGCAGCATCGCGCGGCGCGCTGCTTCGACTTTCTCCCGCACCAGTAGCGCCTGTAGATCCGGCGCATCCGCAACCGCCTGTTGTTCAAACGCCAGCGCGTCACGCTGTGTGCCCCACTCACCGCTGCCTGGCAGCGACGCGGTAATCATCAGCGCTTTCGCCTCAACGCGCGTTTGCAGTTCCGCCTGCTCTTCACGGGTTGCAACAAACCAGCTGCCGCGCCCCGCTAATTGTAGCGCATCGCCGTCAACAACTTGATTAAAGTCTGTTTTTTTCAACCGCTCGCTGACGATTTGATTAAACAACGCGCTGCGCGCCGCCGACAACCAAAAACTGCGCTTGTTACGGTCGCGCACCGGCGCATCGCTCTGCGCCCAGCGAAGCGCGCCTTGCAGGTTGCTGCCGCCGATGCCAAAGCGCTGAGCGCCAAAATAATTCGGAACACCTTTCTCCACGATGGCCTGCAAACGCGCGTCAACGTCCGCACGGTCGCTGATTTCGCGCAGTACCAGCGTAAACGCATTGCCCTGCAGCGCACCGAGGCGCAGTTTGCGCTTGTGACGGGCATACTCCAGCACTTTGCAGCCTTCAAGCTGGAATGCGCTGAGATCGGGCATCGCATTACCTGGTACGCGGGCACACAGCCACTGCTCAGTGACAGCGTGTTTATCTTTTTGCCCGGCAAAGCTCACTTCACGCGCGTGGATTTTAAGGAATTTGGCCAGCGCATCAGCGACAAAACGCGTGTTGCAGCCATTTTTCAGGATGCGCACCAGAATATGCTCGCCTTCGCCATCAGGCTCAAAGCCAAGATCTTCCACCACCACGAAATCTTCCGGATTGGCTTTCAGAACGCCGCTTGCCCCCGGTTTGCCGTGCAAAAATGTCAGGTTCTCAAAATCTGTCATTTTGCCGCCTTCACCAGCAACGCCACCGCTTCACAAGCGATACCTTCGCCGCGGCCGGTAAAGCCCAGTTTCTCGGTAGTGGTGGCTTTGACGTTGACATCATCCATATGGCAACCGAGATCTTCAGCGATAAACACGCGCATCTGCGGAATATGCGGCAGCATTTTCGGTGCCTGAGCGATGATGGTGACATCGACATTGCCAAGCGTATAGCCTTTCGCCTGAATGCGCCGCCAGGCTTCACGCAGCAGCTCGCGGCTGTCAGCTCCTTTGAACGCCGGATCGGTGTCCGGGAACAATTTGCCGATATCGCCAAGCGCCGCCGCGCCCAGCAGCGCGTCGGTCAACGCATGCAGCGCAACATCGCCATCAGAGTGAGCCAGCAGGCCTTTTTCGAAGGGAATGCGCACACCGCCAATAATAATCGGGCCAACGCCTCCAAAGGCGTGTACGTCAAAACCGTGTCCAATGCGCATTATGCTTTCTCCTGGAGGTCTGCATGGGTCAAGTAAAATTCTGCAAGTCGTAAATCTTCGGGTCGGGTGACTTTAATATTATCCGCGCGTCCGGCGACCAGCTCCGGGTGAAAACCACAATACTCCAGTGCTGAGGCTTCATCAGTAATGACAGCGCCTTCGTTCAGCGCGCGGGTCAGGCAGTCGTGCAGCAGCGGCAGCGGGAAAAACTGCGGCGTTAGCGCATGCCATAAATCGTTGCGCTCAACGGTGTGAGCAATCGCGGTTTTACCGGGTTCGGCGCGCTTCATGGTGTCACGCACCGGGGCGGCAAGAATTCCGCCCACGCGGCTGGTTTCACTCAGCGCCAGCAGGCGGTTTAAATCATCCTGATGCAGACAAGGCCGTGCGGCATCGTGCACCAGCACCCACTGCGCGCCCGAGGCGGCCTTCAGGCCCGCCAGCACAGAATCCGCACGCTCTGCGCCACCGTTTACCACGGTGATTTGCGGATAGCTGGCAAGGGGTAATTGCGCGAAACGTTCATCGCCAGGGCTGACCGCGATAATCACGCGACTAACGCGCGGATGGGCGAGCAACGCGGCGACCGCGTGCTCAAGAATGGTTTTATCACCGATGGAGAGATACTGCTTAGGACATTCCGTTTGCATGCGGCGGCCAAATCCGGCGGCCGGCACCACGGCACAGACGTCCGGGATCATTGCTGACATGTCGTGAGTCCGGGATTATTTAAGGTCTGTTCTGCGTATTTTGTGTATTTTGCGTGTTTTGCGCTGAGCCCGACGCGCGCTTGGAGGCGTCCGGCACCAGACGATAAAATGTTTCGCCCGGCTTCGTCATGGTTAATTCGTTGCGAGCGCGTTCCTCAATCGCTTCCTGGCCACCATTGAGATCGTCAATTTCGGCGAAAAGCTGATCGTTACGCGATTTTAATTTGGCGTTTGTCGCCTGCTGTGCCGCCACATCTTCGCTGACGCGGCCGTAATCATGCAGACCATTCTTGCCGAACCACAGCGAATACTGTAGCCAGACCAGCAAAGCCAGCAATAGCAGCGTTAGTTTACCCATCCTGCCCCCTGAAAAACGGCATCATCATCCCATAACTTTTCGTCAGACTCCACTCCAGCCGGGTGATGCCGCACAAGCGCCAGACTTTACCATAAATGTCTGTCGATCCGTAGCCGGACACATTGCCTTAATGAGCGTTACGGTTTGACGTAGGGATTGCGTTACCCCATCAGCCACATAAACAGCACGCCGAACATGGCGATTACCGTCAACAGTGTCGCCACGCTGCTGTAAACCAGCTTGCCATCGAGGAGCGAATGCAGCGCAATGCCGACCACAACGGATACGGGCATCAGGGCGAGAAAAAAAGGCCAGGTGTAGAGAAAGAAAAACAGCGTATTGGAGCCGTAAATCATGAACGGGATGCCGAGCGCCAGCAGCCATGCGACAAAACCCACAACCGCTCCAGGGAACGACCATGTTGTGGCTTCATCGGTGGTGGTCGTCATCGACTGCGACCGTGGAATGGTGATGTTCTGACTGTTGCGCATATCTGATCCTGTTGCCTGTACGACCGGTAACGGAAATACACACCCTCGTTCAGGTGGCGCCAACATTAACGCCGGGAAACCTGAAGATGGCGTGTATCGCCAGTACCGTCTCAGGATCTGATAATATCGCCCTGCCGGAGGAGGTCTAATAATTGGCTGACCAAATTTGTTACCAATTGTTCGCCGTCCAGATGCACTTCCGGGGATTGCGGCGCTTCGTATACCGAATCAATGCCGGTGAAGTTGCGAAGTTCACCCGCACGCGCTTTCTTATACAACCCCTTAGGATCGCGCGCTTCGCAGATCTCCAGCGGCGTATCAACAAATACCTCGATAAACCGCCCTGCTCCCAGGCGCTCGCGCACCATTTGCCGCTCGGCGCGGTGCGGCGAAATAAAGGCGGTGAGCACGACCAGACCGGCTTCGACCATCAATTTAGCCACTTCGCCCACGCGGCGGATATTCTCTTTACGATCGGCGTCGCTAAAGCCTAAATCGCTGCACAGCCCGTGGCGCACATTGTCGCCATCCAGCAAATAGGTGCTGACACCCGCGCGGTGCAGCGCCTCTTCCAGCGCCCCCGCGACGGTCGATTTCCCCGAACCGGAAAGGCCGGTAAACCACAGCACAACCCCACGGTGACCGTGAAGTTGCTCACGCGCATCAGGCGTCACCGGATGCGCGTGCCAGACGACGTTTTCGTCATGCTGCGCCATTACTTGCCCCCCAGCAGATCGCGTGCGCCCCAGTGCGGGAAGTGCTTACGAATAAGCTGATTCAGTTCCAGTTCGAATGCGCTGAACCCGGATGTAGCGGCCTGCTGCTGGATATGAACGTCACGCACCATTCCTGCGCCAACGGTCACGTTACTCAGGCGATCGATAAAGATAATGCCGCCGGTCACCGGGTTCTGCTGATATGCATCCAGCGTCAGCGGCTCGTCAAACGTCAGATCCACCAGCCCAATACCGTTAAGCGGCAGCGTATCCACCTGGCGCTGCGTCAGGTTATTGATGTCCACCTGGTAGTGGATGCCATCCACACGGGCGCGCGTTTTTTTGCCTGCCACTTTGATGTCATAGCTCTGGCCTGGCTGCAACGGCTGTTCCGCCATCCACACCACATCCAGCGATGCGCCCTGCACGGCAGGCAGCGTTTCCTGTGCATCCAGAATCAAGTCGCCACGGCTGATATCGATCTCATCTTTTAGCACCAGCGTAATCGCTTCACCCGCTGCGGCTTCCTGTAAATCACCGTCAAACGTCACGATGCGGGCGATAGTCGATTCGACGCCAGATGGCAGCACTTTGATGCGCTGACCAACTTTCACCACGCCAGAGGCGAGCGTGCCGGAGAAACCACGGAAATCGAGGTTCGGGCGGTTAACGTACTGCACCGGGAAGCGCATCGGTTGCGTATCCACCACGCGCTGGATTTCAACAGTTTCCAGCATTTCCAGCAGCGTCGGGCCGCTGTACCACGGCATTTTCCCGCTCTGGCTGGCAACGTTATCCCCTTCGAGCGCCGACAGCGGCACAAAGCGGATATCGAGGTTGCCCGGCAGTTGCCCGGCAAAAGTCAGGTAATCCTGACGAATGTTGTCGAACGTCTCTTCGCTGAAGTCTACCAGGTCCATTTTATTGACGGCCACGACCAGGTGTTTAATACCGAGCAGCGTGGAGATGAAGCTGTGGCGGCGGGTTTGATCCAGCACGCCTTTGCGCGCATCGATCAGCAAAATCGCCAGATCGCAGGTCGACGCGCCGGTCGCCATATTTCGGGTGTACTGCTCATGCCCTGGCGTATCGGCGATGATAAATTTGCGTTTTTCGGTAGAGAAATAGCGATACGCCACATCAATGGTAATGCCCTGTTCGCGCTCCGCTTGCAGGCCATCAACCAGCAGCGCAAGGTCGAGCTTTTCGCCCTGGGTGCCGTGCCGTTTGCTGTCGTTGTGCAGCGTGGAGAGCTGATCTTCGTAGATCTGGCGGGTATCGTGCAGCAGGCGGCCAATCAGCGTACTTTTGCCGTCATCAACGCTGCCGCAGGTTAAAAAGCGCAGCAGGCTTTTGTGCTGCTGGGCATGCAGATACGCTTCGACGCCGCCTTCATTGGCAATCTGTTGTGCAATCGTGGTGTTCATGGCGGCTCCTTAGAAGTATCCCTGACGTTTTTTCAGCTCCATGGAGCCGGCCTGGTCGCGGTCAATCACGCGCCCCTGACGTTCACTGGTCGTTGAAACCAGCATCTCTTCGATAATCTCCGGCAGCGTTTGCGCGTTTGATTCCACCGCGCCGGTCAGCGGCCAGCAGCCAAGCGTACGGAAACGCACCATCCGTTTTTCGATCACTTCACCCGGCTGCAGATCGATACGGTCATCGTCGATCATCATCAGCATGCCGTCGCGCTCAAGCACCGGGCGTTCCGCCGCCAGGTACAACGGAACGATGTCGATATTTTCCAGGAAGATATATTGCCAGATATCCAGCTCAGTCCAGTTAGAGAGCGGGAATACGCGAATACTTTCGCCTTTGTTGATCTGGCCGTTGTAGTTATGCCACAGCTCCGGGCGCTGGTTTTTCGGATCCCAGCGGTGGAAGCGATCGCGGAAGGAGTAAATGCGCTCTTTGGCGCGCGATTTCTCTTCGTCACGCCGCGCGCCGCCAAATGCCGCATCAAAACCGTACTTGTTCAGCGCCTGCTTCAACCCTTCGGTTTTCATGATATCGGTGTGTTTGGCGCTGCCGTGTACGAACGGGTTAATGCCCATCGCCACCCCTTCCGGGTTTTTATGCACCAGCAACTCACAGCCATAGGCCTTTGCGGTACGGTCACGGAATTCGTACATCTCACGGAATTTCCAGCCGGTATCCACGTGCAGCAGCGGGAACGGCAGCGTACCTGGGTAGAAGGCTTTGCGTGCCAGATGCAGCATCACGCTGGAATCTTTGCCGATGGAGTACATCATCACCGGGTTGGAAAATTCGGCGGCCACTTCGCGGATAATATGGATGCTTTCCGCCTCCAGTTGTCGCAGGTGAGTGAGTCGTTTTTGATCCATAACCATTCCTTAAGCCAGATTAATCACGGAAGCGCCGAACGCCTCCGTCGCTGTCGTATGCCGGAACCAGGCGAGTTCGCGATGCAGCCCGACCACCTCGCCCACTACCAGCAGGGCAGGCATCGGGGCGGCTTTCGCCAGTTCCTCAAGTTGTTCTAATGTGCCGGTAGCAACGTGTTGATCCGCGCGCGTACCGCGGGAAATCACCGCCACCGGCGTGGTTTTGTCCCGCCCGTGGGTAATCAGTTGTTCGCTGATTTCGGCTGCCTTCATCGTGCCCATATAAATCGCCAGCGTCTGGCGGCTCTGCGCCAGTTGCGACCAGTCAAACGGCGCGCTGTCGGCTTTATAATGGCCGGTAACAAAAGTAACGCTCTGGGCAAAATCCCGGTGTGTCAGCGGGATGCCGGCATAGGCTGTCGCACCCGATGCTGCCGTAACGCCCGGCACCACCTGGAAGGGAATGCCCGCTACAGCCGCCGCCTGCAGCTCTTCGCCGCCGCGTCCAAAGATAAACGGATCGCCACCTTTCAGGCGCACCACCGTTTTCCCCTCGCGCGCCGCGTCCACCAACATGCGGTTGGTATCATGCTGCGCCACCGCGTGCGAACCAGCGCGTTTGCCAACGCAGATTTTCTCTGCGTCCCGCCGCACCAGTTCCAGCACCGCATCACTCACGAGGTGGTCATAAAACACGACGTCTGCCTGCTGGATAACCTGCAAACCCCGCAACGTCAGCAATCCGGCATCGCCTGGCCCGGCACCGACCAGAATGATTTCACCGCCCCCGGAACCCGGTTGCGCTAACTCTGCTTCCAGCGCTTTTTCCGCTGCCGGTTCGTCGCCCGCCGCCATCAGGCTGGCAAAACGTCCGCGAAAAGCCGTTTCCCAAAAACGACGCCGCTCATCGGTAGTACGACGAAACGCCTTGATGCGCGTCCGCCAGCGCCCGGCAACTTCCGCCATGCGCCCGAGATTACCCGGCAGCAGCGCTTCAATTTTTTCACGCAGTAACCGCGCCAGCACCGGCGCGTTACCGCCAGAAGAGATGGCCACCAGTAACGGTGAACGATCCACAATCGACGGGAAAATAAAGGAGCACAGCGGTTGGTCATCGACAACATTCACCAGCCGATGACGCGCATTGGCGGCGTCAAACACCCGGCGGTTCAGCGCCGAATCGTTGGTCGCGGCAATCACCAGGAAAACCGCGTCCAGCTGTGATTCGTCAAACTCGGTAGCCAGCCAGTGAAGAGATTGCGCATCGGCAAGTTGCTGCAACTGCGGTTCCAGCCGTTGCGCCACCACCTGCACGTGTGCGCCAGCGCGACGCAAAAAGGCAATCTTGCGCGCGGCGATTTCGCCGCCGCCAATCACTAAAACGGGGCGGTCTTTTACAGCAGCAAATAACGGCAGGTAATCCACAACGCGGTAACTCACTCAAGGCCAGCAATAGAGGGACTATAGGGGGCGGTTTAGAACGAATGAAATTACGAATTGGAATGAGTAGTTCCGCAAAGGAATAACGCTTGTGCAAAGCAAATATCAAAAAGTGCTTAACATCAACATTTTCGGAAGGTTAAGAAGAAATGAAATTGTGTAAAGCGGGTCACAGTTTCATACTAAGCGCGGTAAAAATTCTGCTGCTTAAAGGACTCACTATGTTTTCCGCATTGCGCCTCCGTACCGCTGCCCTGGCGCTCGGCGTATGCTTTATCCTCCCGGTTTCTGCCCGGACCTCTCAACCCGGCGACTTTGCAACTGAGCAGGCTCGTCACATTGCCACCCTGTTCCCGGGACGAATGACCGGCACCCCCGCTGAAATGCTCTCTGCGGATTACGTTCAGCAACAATTTGAACAAATGGGCTACCAGAGCGATATCCGTAAATTCAAAACCCGTTACCGCTATACGGCGAAAGATAACCAGCAGAACTGGCAAAACGTTACCGGCAGCACGGTGATTGCCGCGCATGAAGGCAAACTGCCGCAGCAGATCATTATTATGGCGCACCTCGATACCTACGCACCGCGCAGCGATGCGGATGTCGACAATAACCTCGGCGGTTTAACGCTGCAGGGTATAGATGATAACGCGGCGGCTGTAGGCGTGATGCTGGAACTGGCGCAAGCGCTGAAGCAGACGCCAACGCAATACGGTATTCGTTTTGTCGCCACCAGCGGCGAAGAGGAAGGCCAGCTTGGCGCAGAGAGTTATCTTGCGCGAATGAGCGAAAAAGAGCGCAAAAATACGCTGCTGGTGATCAACATGAATAACCTGATCGTCGGCGACAAGCTCTACTTTAGCAGCGGGAAAAACACCCCGGCTTCAGTGCGCAAACTGACGCGGGATCGGGCACTGGCCATTGCCCGTTCGCACGGCATTCAGGCGCTGAGCGCCCCGGTCACAGCCACCAAAAGCAACCACAGCGCTAATGATGCGCAGGTGTTTGATCAGGCCTCTATTCCGGTGCTGTCGGTGGAAGCGACAAACTGGTCTCTGGGTCTGAAAGACGGTAACCAACAGCGCGCCAAATCCAAAACCTTCCCGGAAGGCGTAAGCCACCATAATGCCCGGCTGGATAACCAGCAGTATATCGATCAGGCATTGCCGGGACGCATTGAGCGCCGCAGCCGCGACGTGGTGCGCATCATGCTGCCGCTGGTGAGCGAACTGGCGAAAACCACCAAAAATTAACGCCAGCATCGCTGGCGTTATCTTGCAACTCCCCCGAACCCGACCGGTGTGCAAAAACCGAAACGAAAAGATTTTTGCGCACGTCCGGGTTCAGCAGAAGTGATCAACCGGCGGCTAGCGTTCGTCGCGTCGCCCGCCTACCGCAGCCCACATTCTGCGCACATGTACCGTCACTTCTTCACGGTCATGATAGAGCTGCCGCGCCTGAATCTGCGCGGCAACGTTATGCTCATCCAGTTGCGCCTGAATATACGCCAGGTTGTTTGACACCTCTTCGTAACGCTTTTTCATCGGCAGCTTGAGGTTGAAAATGGTTTCCCGGCACCAGCCATTAGTCAGCCACTGCGCCATCAGCGCGGCGACTTTCGCCGGCTTCTCCACCATGTCGCACACCATCCACGAGATGTTGTTGCGGTTCGGTCGATAGCGGAAACCATCTTCACGCAGCCAGGTCACCTGGCCGGTATCCATCAGGCTTTGCGCCATCGGGCCGTTATCCACGGACGCTACCCACATGTTGCGTTTCACCAGCTGATAGGTCCAACCGCCAGGGCATGCACCGAGATCCACCGCGTACATTCCATTTGCCAGGCGCTCGTCCCACTCATCTGCCGGAATAAAGACGTGAAACGCCTCTTCCAGTTTCAACGTTGAACGGCTTGGCGCATCGGACGGAAACTTCAGGCGCGGGATGCCCATATAGAACGGCGAGTTGTTAAAGGAGTACGAATAACCGGTGTAGCAACAACCCGGCGCAATAAAGAACACGTGAACGACCGGGCGCTTCGCTGAATCACTACGCGCCAAGATACCCGCTTCACGCAGCGCGCTGCGCAGCGGAACGGTAAACTTGCGGCAGAACTTCATCAGCTCTTTGCTTTCGTTGGTATCGGCCACTTCCACACGCAAATCGCCGCCTTTATCCACGACGCCCTGCAGCATGCCGACGATCGGCGTAATGCGATCTTCCTGCGGTAAGTCGCGCAGCAGCTCGCCGACGACAAACATCTGGCGGGCAAAAATCAGCGAACTGAACGGCAGCTCGCGCGCCAGTTTGTCAGCGTCGTCTTGCTGGTAGCATTCAAACACAACGTAACCCGCGTTCTCTTTCACACGCGCGAAACCGAACACCTCAAAGCGACCGGCTTTATCGGTAATTTCTGCTGCGCACTCTTTCTCAAAACCCGGGCGGCACAGCAATACCACTTTATTCATGAACAACGCCCCTACGTTTCAGACGAATTGCGCCAACTAACATTAATGCCCAGCCGATGAGAAAACAGACGCCACCGACCGGCGTAACAAACGCCCACAGGCGTAAATGTGAGAGCGCCAGGCAATAAAGGCTGCCGCTAAACAACACGGTGCCGAACGCCAAAAAAACGCTGCTCCAGTAAAACCAGATGCTGATGCGGCGCTGCATCGCCACCGCAAGCCCAAGCACCGCGAGCGTGTGGAACGCCTGATATTCGAGCCCGGTCTGGATCCAACTCATCTCCACCACGCCCAAAGATTTACGTAACACGTGCGCGCCGAAAGCCCCCAGCGCGACAAACACAAAACCGCTTACCGCGGCAAAAATCAGCATAAAACGGCTGGTCATGTGAGTACCCTAAAAGTCATACGCGCCATACGCGCGCGAATTATTGTTCGTAACGGAAACGGAACTTTTCCTGTTCGCTGGCCGCTTTTGCCAGGATCCACTGACGAAAGGCGGCTATTTTACCCAGTTCTGCCTGGCTGTCATGACAAACCAGATAAAACGCGTTCTTACTGACCAGAACATCATTAAACGGGCAGACCAGACGACCTGCCTCAATTTCGGACTGTGCCATTACATTGTTGGCCAGTGCGATCCCCTGTCCGTGGATAGCGGCCTGCAGCACCATAGAGCTGTGGCTGAAAATAGGTCCCTGCTGAACATTAAGATTAAGACCTAACTGGCGCGTATAAGTTTGCCAGTCGCGCCGGGAAGCGTCATGCAGCAAGGTGTGATGCGCCAGATCTTCAGGCTTTTTCAATGCTTTATCGCCAGTGAGTAATAATGGCGAGCAGACGGGTAGCAAGTATTCTGCGTACAATTTTTCAACACGCAGCCCTGGCCAGTTGCCGCGACCGTAAAAAATCGCCACGTCGACATCGTCCGCCAGTTTGTCCTCTTCGCGGTCAACCGCCTGGATGCGCACGTCGATTCCCGGATAAGCTGAGTTAAAGCTAGAGAGCCTCGGCACCAACCATTGAATGGCAAAACTGGGCAATAAACTAACAGTGAGCGCGCCTTTTGCACTGCGTGCTTGTAGTTTTCGCGTGGCCTCATTGAGCTGGGAAAATATCTCTTTGATATCCTGAAAATAACTCTGGCCTTCCTCGGTAAGCAGCAGCGAACGGTTGCGTCGACGGAACAGTTTCAGGCCAAGAAAATCCTCGAGAGACTTGATTTGATGGCTTACTGCGGCCTGCGTCACAAAAAGCTCATCGGCGGCGCGCGTAAAACTCAGATGGCGGGCAGCGGCATCAAAAACACGTAATGCATTCAGTGGTGGTAATCGCTTGGACATGGTTATCAGGCTTAGATGTAAAGGCAATTTAACAAACAGGAAACAGTGTTTAACCTATTAGTTTTTTTTATCTGAGCCATTATAAATTGTCCGTTGAGCTTCTACCAGCAAATACCTATAGTGGCGGCACTTCCTGAGCCGGAACGAGAAGCTTTTTTTGGAATGTGTGTTCTGAAGGGCTTTTGGCTTACGGTTGTGATGTTGTGTTGTTGTGTTTGCAATTTGGTCTGCTATTCAGACCCCGGTAGCGACGCTACCCCTTTTTCACTTCCTGTACATTTACCCTGTCTGTCCATAGTGATTAATGTAGCACCGCAAGATTGCGGTGCTTTTTTTTACCTGAAATCAGGGTTATTTATCCAGCGCGACCATCTCTTTAACGTCGGTACGGTTGATCTGTTGCTCATTACCGTTGGCGTCTTTATAAGAGATCATGCCGGTCTGATCGTCGGTTTTCGGTTTACCTTCCGAAATAATCGTACGACCATCGTTGGTGTGTAATGCATAGTTCGGGCTGGAACAAGCGCTCAGGGCAAAAGCAAAAGCACATGCAGAAATAATTGCGGCAGCCTTTTTCATCTTCTTCTCCTTCTGGCAATTAATGCTGTGAAATACTCTTCACGGAAGAGTCTCGAACGATTAACTAACACTATTCAGCATAACCTGCTTACCGGACTCTGCCAGGACAAACAGACAATTCCGATGGTTATCAACTGCCTTGCTACGACCGAAAAATTGCGCGACGATCTGAGTAATAAGATGAGGAATCGCATGAACGCATTTAACCCAGCGCACTTTCGCGCGCAGTTTCCGGCGCTTGCCGATGCGGGCGTCTATCTCGACAGCGCCGCTACCGCCCTGAAGCCGCAAGCCGTGATTGACGCCACGCAACAGTTCTACAGCCTGAGCGCTGGCAACGTGCATCGCAGCCAGTTCGCGCAGGCGCAACAGCTTACCGCCCGTTATGAAGCGGCGCGCGAACAGGTTGCCGCCCTCCTTAACGCGCCCTCCGGGAAAAATATCGTCTGGACGCGCGGCACCACAGAAGCCATCAATATGGTCGCGCAATGCTACGCCCGCCCGCGTCTGCAAGCCGGGGATGAAATCCTCGTCAGTGAAGCGGAACACCACGCGAACCTGGTGCCGTGGCTGATGGTCGCGCAGCAGACCGGCGCAAAAGTGGTGAAATTACCGCTGGGCGCCGACCATTTACCGGATATCGCGCAGTTACCACAACTAATTACTCCACGTAGCCGGATTCTGGCGCTCGGACAGATGTCCAACGTCACCGGTGGCTGCCCGGATCTGGAACGCGCCATTACCCTGGCGCATGCGGCAGGCATGATCGTGGTGGTTGACGGCGCACAAGGCGTGGTGCATTTCCCGGCGAACGTTCAGCGTCTGGATATCGATTTTTACGCCTTCTCTGGCCACAAGCTGTATGGACCAAATGGCATCGGTGCGCTGTACGGCAAAGCGGAACTGCTCAATGAAATGACACCGTGGCTCGGCGGCGGCAAGATGATTACCGAAGTGACGTTTGATGGCTTCACCACGCAACCGGTGCCGTACAAGCTGGAAGCCGGGACGCCTAACGTCGCAGGGGTGATTGGTTTAAGCGCCGCGCTTGAGTGGCTGGACACGATGGATATCGTTCAGGCGGAGAGCTACAGCCGTGGGTTAGCCACGCTTGCGGAGGAACAACTGGCGCAGCGTCCGGGTTTCCGCTCTTTCCGCTGCCAGGATTCCAGCCTGTTGGCTTTCGATTTCGACGGCATTCACCACAGCGATATGGTGACGCTCCTTGCCGGTTACGGTATCGCGCTGCGCGCCGGGCAACACTGCGCGCAACCATTGCTGGCGGCGCTGGGGGTCAGTGGTACGCTGCGCGCTTCATTTGCCCCATACAATACGCAACACGATGTTGATGCGCTGATAGTCGCTGTTGATCGCGCGCTCGACATTCTGGGGGATGCATGACCAGCCCTGCTTTTGCCGGACATCCGTTCGGCACGGTGATAACCGAAGAGACGCTGCGCCAGACATTTGGCGCACTTAATCAGTGGGAAGAGAAGTACCGCCAGTTGATCCTGCTCGGCAAACAACTGCCTGCGGCGACGGACGAATTAAAAGCGCAGGCGCGGGAAATTCCCGGCTGTGAAAATCGTGTCTGGCTGGGTTCCACGCTCGGCGTGGACGGAAAAATGCACTTTTTTGGCGACAGTGAAGGCCGCATCGTACGCGGGTTGCTGGCAGTCCTGCTTACCGCCGTAGAAGGCAAAACCCCGCAAACGCTGGTGGAAAACGATCCGCTGGCGCTGTTTGATGAGCTGGGCTTACGCGCCCAGCTTAGCGCGTCACGTAGCCAGGGGCTGGCGGCGCTGGCCGCCGCCGTGCAGGAAGCAGCCCGTCAGGCGCTGGCCTGACGTTCCGCCTTCGCCATCAGTTTTTTCAGAGCATGGGAGACCGCGATAAAGCCAAACGTCGCGGTCACCATGGTCGCCGCGCCGAAACCGGCGGCGCAATCCATGCGTTTTGGCCCTTCCGCCGTGCTTTTCATCGCACACACCGAGCCATCCGCCTGCGGGTAAACCAGCGCTTCGGTGGAAAACACGCAATCCACGCCCAGCTTGCCTTTGCTGTTCTTGACTACGCCAAAATCGCTTTTTAAGCGCTCGCGCAGTTTCGCCGCCAGCGGATCCTGAATGGTTTTCGCCAGATCGCTCACCTGGATCTGGGTCGGATCGATCTGCCCACCTGCGCCACCGGTCGTTACCAGCGGGATCTTATTGCGTCGGCAGTAAGCAATGAGCGCCGCTTTTGGGCGCACGCTATCAATCGCATCAATCACATAGCTGTAATCACGGTTCATTAACTGTGCGACGTTATCGGCAGTGACAAAATCATCAACCACCGTCACCAGGCACTCCGGGTTTATCTGGCGAATACGCTCCGCCATCACCTCGGCTTTCGCCAGCCCCACATTTTCACGCAGCGCGTGGATTTGCCGGTTGGTGTTCGTCACGCAGACATCATCCATATCAATCAGCGTGATCGCACCAATACCGGTGCGCGCCAGCGCTTCTGCCGCCCACGAGCCGACACCGCCAATGCCCACCACGCAGATATGCGCGTCGGCAAACCACTGCAGCGCTTTTTCACCATACAACCGCGCGGTGCCGCCAAAGCGCTGGCGCCAGGCGTCACTGATTACTGCTGACATAAACAAACCTCAAGATGAAACGAAAGACCCTCTTTCGGAGCCGGAAGAGGGTGCGAGTGTAGCACACTCAGCCGCTGAACACGCCGCCGCCAGCGCCGGTTCCGGGGGCGGTTTTCAACACCCATACGCGGCCATAATGGTTGTACCATCCGGCGCGATGACCCGCATCCGGGCCAATGCCCTGATAAATATCGAAGTGCTGGCCTTTGATTGCGCCACCAACATCAAGCGCCACCATCAGGCGCAGCTCATATTTACCGTTGAACTTGCCGTTGTTATCAAGCTGCGGCACTTCCGCCAGCAGCGTCGTGCCCGGCGGAATAATCGACCGGTCGGAAGCGACAGACGCACGGCCAATCAACGGCACCGCGCTGGCACCTTTTACCGGTGCCCAGGATTGCGGTTTAAAGAAGACGAACGAGGCGTTCTCTTCCAGCAACGCGCGAACTTCCGCTTCGCTGTGTTTTTCGCCCCATTCGCGAATCGCCTGCATCGACATATCTTCGCGCTTCACTTCACCACGATCGATCAGCACTTTGCCGATGCTGCGGTAAGCGTGGCCGTTTTTCCCGGCATAGCTAAAGAAGTTAAGCGGGCTGCCGTCGCCAAAATCGATATAGCCGCTGCCCTGCACATCCATAATGAAGTTGTCCATCAGCGAGTTGCTGTAGGCCAGCACATAACTGTCACTGAGCGCACCGGCGTAGATTTCCGCGCGGGATGGCAAGCGACCGCGTTTAGGCGGCATACGGTAGATGGGGTACTGGAACTCGCCCTGGCGGGTATGGCGCGCCTGCACAACTGGCGTGTAGTAACCGGTGAATTGCACGTTGCCATAGTTATCCGTGCCTTCCATTTGCCAGGCGTCGAGGCCAAACTGGCGCAAATTACGCGTATCGCCGCCGGACATCAGCCACGACTGAATCGCGTTATAGACGCCGCTCTGGCTACCGTAGAGGCGCGGTGAGGCGCTGCGAATTTGATTAACCTGCTCGGAGAAATCTCCGGCGTTGATTGGCGCCCCTACGGCGTCAGGTTGATTGACCAGGGAAAAAGGCTGGGAAAATTTTCCGTCTTTATACTGTTGACCGCGATCGGTCGGTTTTGAAGAGCAGGCCGCGAGAATTGCCACCATTGCGCCTGTGAGTGCGAACTTAACCCAACGTCCTTTCATTATCTCTCATCTTCTGATTAACCCGGAGCGGGGTGAAGATAACAAACCCCACCCGCTAATGAAATGCGCTATCACTACCCGGCGCTAATTTAGTGCAAAAAATAAACGGATTGTGTTGTTTTTACACATAATCCCGCCAATTATGCGATCCAGGCAAAAAAAAGGTTGCATCAAAACGTTTGCAGAGTATAGTGCGCATCCACGGACGCGGGGTGGAGCAGCCTGGTAGCTCGTCGGGCTCATAACCCGAAGGTCGTCGGTTCAAATCCGGCCCCCGCAACCAATTAAAATGTGAAGAAAAAAGTTTACATGACGGAAGTGTAAACAAGACGGACGCGGGGTGGAGCAGCCTGGTAGCTCGTCGGGCTCATAACCCGAAGGTCGTCGGTTCAAATCCGGCCCCCGCAACCAACACAATAAACACCTTAACGGGTGTTTTTTTGTTTCTGTGGTTCGCAAAAAAAATGGCGCTGTTCAGCGCCACTCTGTTATCCCCTTCTCGCCAGCGTCGCGCCATCCGCGAAGTAGGCTTTAATCCCTGCCAGAATCGACTCCGCCACTTCCTGCTGGAATTTCGCCGTCTTCAGCTTACGCTCCTCTTCCACGTTACTGATAAACGCGGTCTCCACCAGAATTGACGGAATGTCCGGCGCTTTCAGCACCGCGAAGCCGGCCTGTTCAACCTGGTTTTTATGCAGGTTATTAATATTGCCAAGTTTATTGAGCACCGCTTTGCCAAACTTCAGGCTGTCGTTAATGGTTAACGACTGCACCATATCGAACATGGTGTGATCCAGATAGCGATCGCCGCTCTTGCTCACCCCACCGATTAAGTCGGACGCGTTCTGCGTTTCCGCCAGATATTTCGCGGCGGTACTGGTCGCCCCTTTGGTCGACAGCGCAAAGACAGAAGAACCGCTCGGCTGGCGGCTGCTGAAAGCATCAGCGTGAATCGACACAAACAGGTCTGCGCGCTGTTTCTGCGCCTTGGCAACGCGCACTTTCAACGGAATAAATACATCCTCGTTGCGCGTCATATAGGCTTTCATATTGCTCTCTTTCTCGATCAGCGCATGCAGCCGACGCGCGATTTGCAGCACCACATCTTTTTCCCGGGTGCGATATTTCCCCATCGCCCCCGGATCTTCACCGCCGTGACCAGGATCGAGCATGATCACAATTGGTCTGTCACGCCCGGCTTTCCCCGGCTTCGGGCCGCTCTCTGCGGGCGGCACCTGCTGCTCAAGATCGCCTTTGTTGTACTCTTCAAGCAGCGCCAGCAGCGGGTCCTGCACATCTTTCGCATTGGCCGGGTAGAGATCCATCACCAGACGCTCTTTAAAACCGGCCACCGGTGCCAGCGCAAACAGCTGCGGCTTCACGTCCTGTTTAAGCTCAAACACCATGCGCACGGTCTGCGGATCGAACTGCCCTACCCGCGCGGATTTGATATAAGGATCGTCGCCACGGATCTGCGCGCCCATGCCTTTTAACACGGAGTTCAGATGCACACCTTCAAGATCCACCACCAGCCGGTCGGGATTACTCAACGCGAACTGCTTATATTTGACGACATGGTTCGATTCCACCGTCACGCGCGTATAGCTTGACGCTGGCCAGACGCGAACCGCCACCACCTGGCTGACTGCGGCCAAACCAATTTGGCTCACGCTTAATAACCACATGGCCCCCGCGCCTTTTAAAAATCTGCGGCGGCTCAGCGCTGATTGACTTCCCGACATGCTTCTCCCGAGCAATTTTTATCTACGTAATAATATTCGTCAAAATTGACGGAAAACTTTAACGAATGATGCATAAACTGTCATCTATTAAAGGGTAAACATATGTCTGCCCGCGGGCTGCGGCGAGGAACATTTGTTATACGACAGCAAAATTTGCACTTGCACGCGGCGGCAGAAAAGAATAAAAATACACAATTTACGAATAATCATGCATTGAGGACAGGCCGTGGTAAAAGAGCGTAGAACCGAACTGGTGCAGGGATTTCGCCACTCCGTTCCCTATATTAATGCCCACCGTGGCAAGACATTTGTCATTATGCTCGGCGGTGAAGCCATTGAGCATGAAAACTTTTCCAGTATTGTCAATGACATCGGCCTGCTGCATAGCCTGGGTATCCGGCTGGTGGTGGTCTACGGCGCGCGTCCGCAGATCGATGCGAATCTCGCAGAACACAACCATGAGCCGATTTACCACAAACATACCCGCGTTACCGACGCGAAAACCCTTGAGCTGGTTAAGCAAGCCGCCGGGTTGTTGCAACTGGATATCACCGCACGTTTGTCGATGAGCCTCAACAATACGCCACTGCAAGGCGCGCATATTAATGTCGTTAGCGGCAATTTTATTATTTCTCAGCCTCTGGGCGTGGATGATGGTGTCGACTACTGCCACAGCGGCCGTATTCGTCGTATTGATGAAGAGGCGATTAACCGCCAGCTTGCCAGCGGCGCGATTGTGCTGATGGGGCCGGTGGCAGTTTCGGTCACTGGCGAAAGTTTTAATCTGACCTCGGAAGAGATTGCCACTCAGCTTGCGATCAAACTGAAAGCGGAAAAGATGATCGGCTTTTGTTCGTCGCAAGGTGTGATGAATGATGAAGGCGAAATTGTTTCTGAGCTGTTCCCGAATGAAGCGCAGGCGCGCGTCGAGACGCTGGAAGCACGTGGCGATTACCACTCCGGCACCGTTCGTTTCCTGCGTGGCGCGGTCAAAGCCTGCCGCAGCGGTGTGCGCCGCAGCCATTTAATCAGCTACCAGGAAGACGGCGCGCTGTTGCAGGAACTCTTCTCACGCGACGGTATCGGTACGCAAATTGTGATGGAAAGCGCCGAGCAGATCCGCCGCGCCACTATCAACGATATCGGCGGGATCCTGGAACTTATCCGCCCGCTGGAACAGCAAGGGATCCTGGTACGCCGCTCGCGCGAACAACTAGAGATGGAGATCGACAAGTTCACGATCATCGAGCGCGATAACCTGACCATCGCCTGTGCGGCGCTTTACCCCTTCCCGGAAGAGAAAATTGGGGAGATGGCCTGTGTCGCGGTTCATCCCGATTACCGCAGCTCATCGCGCGGGGAAGTGCTGCTGGAGCGCATTGCCGCTCAGGCGAAGCAAATGGGACTGAGCAAACTGTTTGTGCTGACCACCCGCAGCATTCACTGGTTCCAGGAGCGCGGTTTCACGCCAGTGGATATTGATTCCCTGCCGGAAACCAAAAAAGAGATGTACAACTACCAGCGCCGGTCAAAAGTGCTGATGGCCGATCTCACCTGAGCTTTCGCCCCCGCCTTCTGCGGGGGCTTTTTACATACGCGAACGAAAGAGTGAATCCAGCCCGCTGCGCCGTTCAGTGCGCGTCGCGATCGCCTGCCCCAGCACGCGTTCGTCGGCATACACCGACAAGCGATTACGGGCGCGGGTTATCGCGGTATAAACCAGTTCACGCGTCACCACCGGTGCAATCTGCCCCGGAAGGATCAGCGCGGCATGATCAAACTCCGACCCCTGCGATTTATGCACCGTCATCGCCCACGCGGTGTCATGCTCCGGCAAACGGCTTGGCAATACCGGTTTGATTTCACCGTCCGGCATCGGGAACCAGACGCGGATCCCCTGCCCTTGATCCAGCGCGATGCCGATATCGCCGTTAAACAACCCCAGCGCCGAATCGTTACGCGAAATCATTACCGGTCGCCCGTGATACCAGCGCGAATGCGCCAGCCGGGTGATCTGGTGCTGACGCACCAGCGCCAGTTCAAGCCGCTCATTCAGCCCGCTGACGCCAAACGGCCCTTCACGCAAGGCGCAGAGCAGCTGATATTCGCCAAAGGCGGCAATCACCTCTTTCGGCCCGGCGTGGCTTCGCACCAATGAGAGAAAGCGCGCGTAACCCGCCAGCGCATCGTCAATCATGCCCTGATACTCTTCCGCGCTGTTCAGGGGTTTACGCTCAATGTCAGCAAAGCCCTGGCTGAATACCGCTTGCATCGCGCGTTTATCGCCCCGGTTGACGGCGGCGGCGAGCTGGCCAATCCCGGAATCACTGCCAAAGCGGTAGCTTTTTTGCAGCAAACAGAGGCTATCGCGCAAGCTGCCTGCCTCGGCGATACCTTCGGGAACCTGAGCGCCCGTCAGACGCGACAATTGCGCTGCGCGTTCAGCGCTATACCCGGCATTGACCCACGCGCAGATATCGCCCAGCACCGCGCCGGCCTCCACCGAGGCCAGTTGATCGCGATCGCCGAGGAAAATGACCCGGGCGCGCGAAGGCAGCGCATCAATCAAGCGGGACATCATGGGTAAGTCGATCATTGATGCTTCATCGACGACCAGCACATCCAGATGCAACGGGTTACCCGCATGGTGACGCATGCGCTGGCTGCCGGGCTGCGCGCCAAGCAACCGGTGCAGCGTGCTGGCTTCATCTGGCAACATCGCTTTTTGTCGGGCATCCAGTTGCAACTGGCGTAGCGCACTGCCCAGCGATTCGGTCAGGCGCGCGGCAGCTTTACCGGTTGGCGCGGCAAGGCAAATTCGGCACTTGTCGTCGTCCACCATCTGCACCAGCGCGGCAAGCAGTTTCGCCACGGTTGTGGTTTTGCCGGTTCCTGGACCACCGGAAATCACCGAAATCCGCCGGGTAAGCGCCACGGCAGCGGCCACTTTTTGCCAGTTGATTTCAGTTTCCGACGAGGAGGGAAATAGCGTCTCCAGCGTCTGCGCCATTCGCGTTTCATCGACATCCTGCAGTGGCGCTTGTGCGGCAAAAAACGCGGCAACCCGCCGCTCATGACACCACATGCGGTTCAGGTAGAGGCGAGAATCGGTGAGGATCATCGGCGTCGCGGCTTCACATTCGCTCACTGCGGGCGAACGCAGCAAGACGTTACGCCAGTCATCCGGGTTACCGGCGAGGGCGAATAACTCGCTAAACAGCGGTGAGTCGTTACCGTATGTCTCAGGCGTAAGACGCGCGAGCGGCAGGCATACGTGCCCTTCACCAGTATCATGGCTGAGCAGCGCTGCAGCCAGCATCACGGCGGGTTCCTGTTCCGTGGCGACCGTCAGCGCAAACTGCACATCCAGCGCACGCAGCAACTTCTGCTCCACCGCTTCCTGTAGCAAATTTTGCATACTCATGGCGCAACCTCCGGCGCAACGCCTGCGAACAGGTCGTCCATTTGTGTAATTAATTCAACATCAGGCCGGATAGTGAAAATCCCCTGCTGTGGGTTTTGCGCATCCACGCCACGCAGAAACAGATAAATCACGCCGCCGAAATGGCGTTCGTAGTCATACCCTGTAATGCGATGACGCAAAAAGCGGTGCAATGCCAGGCTGTAAAGCTGGTACTGCAAGTCATAACGGTGCGACTGCATCGCCGCCGCCATGGCTGCTTGCGTATACGCTTCCGCGCTCTCGCCCAGCCAGTTGGATTTGTAATCCAGCAGGTAATAGCGCCCGTTGTGGCGAAACACCAGGTCGATAAAGCCTTTCAACATGCCACGCACATCGCGGAAATCAAGCGGCGGGCAGCCAGCCGAGAGCGGATCATAACGCCGGATGAGTTCATCCAGCGCCTCCGCGCTCAGCGTGGCGCTAATCGGCAGGTAAAACTCCATCTCCACCTGTTTTTCTTTGTTCGTCAGCTGGCTCAGCGAGATGCCTGTTTGCGCCAGCGGCACATGCAGCACGGTTTCCAGCCAGCGGCTTAGCACCGGCTGCCAGTGTGCTTCGTAACCGCCCGCCAGTAGTTTCTCTGCAACCCAGGTGTCAGCTATCGGCTGCGTAAAATCCAGATCCTCAAACAAGCTGTGCAAAAATGTCCCCGGTGCCGCGCCGCGCGGAAACTGATGCGGCGTTAATACCGGCTCCTGCAACGCTTCTCGCTCTCCGGCTGCGTCAATATCCAGACGCGGCAGCAGATCCTGAGCGATGCCATGAGCACGCTGCTGCAATCCGGAATAGCTGGTGACACGCCAGTCATCGCTGATGCGCCGCGTGATTTCACGCACGCTCAGCGTCGGTGGTTCCGTTTGCGGCAGCTGCCAGCGCCCGGCGTCCGGCAGAGAAGGAATGCAAAGGGCAATATCGTCATTGCACAGTTGCTGCAAAACGTTACGCAACGCGGCGGCATCCAGCGCTTCGCCTTTCTGCAAAAGCCGCCCCAGCGCGCTCTGGTGAAAATCACTGGCTCCGGCTTTTTCGCCACGGCGACGAAACAGCGGGGCAACCCCCAGGCTGCAATGCCAGACAGAACGCGTCAACGCCACGTACAGCAAACGCAGGTCTTCAGCCAGACGCTCTGCTTCCGCCAGTGCGACACTCTCTTCGGCGTGGCTGAGATCGAGCACGGCGGCAAAGGAGTCACGATCGTGGTAAAAGCCCTGATCCTGAATGCGGAAATTGGCGATAAACGGCAGCCAGACCAGCGGATACTCCAGCCCTTTCGATTTGTGGATGGTGACAATCTGCACGAGGTGTTTATCGCTCTCCAGCCGCAATTGCTCGCTTGATGCATTAGCGTTCGGCTCGGCAATACGCTGCGCCAGCCAGCGGGTAAGTGCGTGTTCACTTTCCAGTTGCGTCCCCGCCTCCTGTAACAACTCGCTGATGTGCAGGATATCCGTCAGCCGTCGTTCACCGCCGGGGGTCGCCAGCAAGTTTTCCGCCACATGTCGCGCACTCATCAGTCTGCGCAACATCGCCATCACACCGCGTTTTTGCCACAGCTCGCGATAGCCAGAAAACTCTTCAACAATCTCATCCCACGCCAGCTCATTCTGGTTGAGCGCATCAATATCCAGCGCAGTAAGCCCCAGCAAGGAGGTCGCCAGCGCACTGCGCAGCGTACTTTCGCGCTCCGGCGCCAGCACCGCCTGCAATAGCCACAGCAACTCCTGCGCTTCCGGTGTTTCAAAAACGCTGTCGCGGTTGGAAAGATACACAGACGGAATATTCAGTAACGTCAGCGCATCGCGAATAAGTGAGGCTTCATGGCGGCTGCGCACCAGCACGGTAATATCCGAGGCTTTTACCGGCCGCGCGTTTTCCCCTTCATACAGCAGCGCTTCGCCCCGCAGCCCGGCGCTCAGCCAGTCGCGGATTTGCGCTGCGCATAACTGCGCCATAAATCCCTGATAATCCCCGACGCTTACGCCGTCGCCCTCCATCAGCCACAGCTTCATCGCTGGCTGTGTTTCCCCCTGATACGCAAAACGTAAACCTGCGTTTTTGGCGGCGGGTTTTACCGGCTGGAACGGGATCTGACGGAACATGAAAGCGTCGTCCATCCGGCTGAAGAGCTGGTTGACGCTGGCAATCATGCCAGGCGACGAGCGCCAGTTGGTATCCAGCGTATAGCGGGCACTCACTTCATCGCGCGCTTTCATATACGTGAAAATATCCGCGCCGCGAAATGCGTAAATGGCCTGCTTTGGATCGCCAATCAGCAATAAACCGCAATCCGGCTGTTTCAACCAGATGCGGCTAAAAATACGGTACTGCTGCGGGTCGGTATCCTGAAACTCATCGATCATCGCAACCGGGAAACGGGTGCGGATTGCCGCGGCCAACGCTTCGCCGCTTGGGCTTCGCAGGGCATCATCAAGGCGGCTGAGCATGTCATCAAAGCCCAGTTCGCCGCGCCGACGTTTCTCTTTTGCCACCGTTTCACGAATCTCACGCATCGCGCTGGTCAGCACCAGATCGTTAAGCGTCAATGACTGCGCCAGCAAGTTTTCAATGGCGACGAAAAGCGGGTGTTCTGGCACAACGCCGTCAGGTTTTGTGCGTTCAGTAAGAAAGGACTGAGTGAATTTTTCCAGCGCGTCCGGCAACAGGTAACTGCGGGTCTCTTCCTGCGCCCAGGTGGAGATTTTCTCGATCCATTTCGCCTGGTTGCCACGGTTAAATTTACGTCGGTCAATACCGGAGTTTTCGAGCAGTGGCTCGATTTCATTGACGCAAGCGCTCCACTGACGCTTCACCTCACCAATCTGCGCAATAATTTGCTGATGGCGTGAGGCCAGCGTTTCGTCTGCTGCGGGCGGCGTTTTAATTTGCGGCGCTTCCCCTTGCAGATAACGATCGATCGCTTTCAGCAGATCCTGCGGTCCTTTCCACGAAGCATGGATAACTTCAGCAATTTCACGCGCTAGCGGGTAGCAGTGACGACGCCAGAAATCCGCACAGGCCTGGTAACGCAGCAGCGACTCATCTTCCAGCAGTTGCAGTTCAAACAGCATGCCGGATTCGAAGGCATTGAGGCTCAGCATGCGCTGGCAAAAACCGTGGATCGTAAAGATTGCCGCTTCGTCCATTTGCCGCTCTGCCAGCAGCAGCCACTGCGCCGCCTGTTGCTTATCGGCAATCTCGTCCAGCAGGCGCGCGTACAGCGGGTCATCGCTCGTTTCGCGCAGGCAAGCAATGCGCAACTCATGGATGTTACTGCGAATGCGGCCGCGCAACTCTTCTGTCGCGGCCTCGGTGAAAGTCACCACCAGTAGTTCTTCAACGCTGAGTGGGCGCGGGTAGGCGGCGCTGCCGCCTAACCCTAATAGCAGCCGCAAATAAAGCGCGGCAATGGTAAAGGTTTTACCGGTACCCGCCGAGGCTTCAATCAGGCGCTCGCCGGTGAGCGGCAAGCGCAGGGGATCAAGGGTCTCAGCGGTCGTTTCTCTCATCTTTCTCGGTCATCTTCGGTAAGGTTTGCTGCAACGCGCTGGTGCTATCCCAGACCTTCCAGCCTTGCGGGCGGGCATAATCTGCTTTACCGCTCTGGCTACCGGAGATCTGCGACAGGATCGCCATACCTTGCGGCTCTACCACCGCCTGATGGAAGAAATCGGCAAGTTTTTGCGGCGTCAGCAGTTTTATCTGAGCGACTACTTTATCACGCGAATCGAAGCGCATATTGCCACGATCAAAATCTTTGCTGAGTTTGGAAGCTTCTTCACCTAACGTTTGCGGCGCTTGCGTAAGTTGCGCGATGACGCCCTGCTGAAGCTGCGCAAACTCTTCCGGCTTCATTGCCCGTAATTTCGCTTCTGCGGTGGGGAAGAAAGCCTTGTAGCGCTCCCAGAGATAGGCTGGCTGCTTATCATTGCTTTGCAACAAGAACCCCATACCCCACTGGCGACCTACGCTCATAGGGAAGGCGAACACGGCATAACCCAGTTGTTCTTCTGTACGCAGTTGGTTATAGAACCACGGCTGCACGATTTGCCCTAACATCGCGCTGTATGCCGAACTGCTGAACTCATCAAAACCGGTAGGTACGAACACCGCCGCGAGTGCGGAGTCCGTACTGTTGCCCGCTTTTTCAAAGCTCACATTCTGCTGCTTGTCCACCACGACGTTCTGGTTTCGGCACCACACCGTACCGTTAGCGCCAAGCTGTTTTTGCACGTCATGAGCGAGGTCTTTCGTCTGCTGTTCGCTCAGGTTACCCACCACCAGGAATTCCGGACGCGCATTATCTTTCAGCGCATCGCGGTAGTGCAAAATATCCTGCAAGGTAATAGACGGCAGCAGTGCGCGACGCTCTTCACGCTGGAAATAAGGCACCTGTGACAACATCTGGATCGGCATGATTGCCTGATCGAACGCTTTGCCTTTTTCGGCAGAATCCATCATCTGCGCATACCAGGATTTGGCCTGGGCAAGCTGTTCTTCCGTCGGCGTATAGCTGAAATAACCCGCCAGCAGTGCCTGGAAAAGCTGCGGCAAACGCTGGGTATAACCGTTGGCGTTGAGCATCAACCCGTTATTGGCGTTGGTGGAAAAACTGATGCCACCGACCGCCGCCTGATTGCTGAGCTGATCGAGTGCCAGCCCCGCCAGATAATCATTCAGGGCAAATATCACCTGGTTTTTTGCGCTATCCATCGCCTGCGGGTTACGCAGCACCACGCTGACATCCGCTTTGGGCTCATTGGCGAAATACTGGCTTGGCATATACACCACGCGCAGCGTCGGCTCATCGACAATCAATTCAGGGTGTTCGTACTGCTTCGCCGGTTTTATCAGCGAGAAGTCATCGGGAATATAGGGATTTAACTCCGGGAATTTCAGCGCAATACGGCTCTGGCGCGTCTGCCAGTCGGCATAGGTTTCCGGCGTGATCTTATTCACCTGGTAAGGCGCTTCAACAAAATAGGCCGTTTTATTGTGTGGTTCATCTGGGCTGATGTACCAGATACGCGCATTTTGCGGCGTCATCTCATCAAGACGCGCCTGTACCGCTTTGGCATCGAACCGATCGGCAATGTTCACCGAATCCAGCGTATGGGCGACAGGTACGCGGATCATGGTATCCGCCAGCCACTCGACGTAATCCATATCGCGGGTAATAGAGGGATAGCGGAAATCGAGATCGAGAATATGTGCCAGCTCGTCGAAATAGCGCTTATCAACGCCTTTTTCGCGCAACAGTTGCAGGTAGCTGAAAATAGCAGCCACGACTTCATCACGATTGGCCTGGCCTTTATCGGTCAACGTTGCAGAGATGGCGAGCACGCCACTGTTGCCGTTCACTACCGGATCGGAATCACCGCGAATACCTTCTACCAACCCCTGACTTTGCAGCCAGTCCGAGAGCGTGCCCGGGCTGCGGTTACCAATTAAGTAGGTTATAAGCTCGTCCGTTTTACTGCGAAAAGCGGCGGTATTGTTATCGATACGAAATTCCACACGCAGCACTTTACGCGGCACCGCCGGGACATAATGGATAATGATGCCTTTCTGCGCATCGGTCACCACGGGAACCGTGATGTCCGGCTTGTCGATATTCTTATTCGGCACACGGCCATACGTTTCGACAGCAATTTTCGCCAGATCCGCTAATGGGCGGTTACTGTAGATCACCGCTTTCATCAGGTTGGCCGAATAGTATTTATCGCGAAATGCCAGCAGCGCGGCATGAACAGGGCTGCCCGGCTTATCGCTGAGGGTTTCGAGATTACCGCCGGAGAAGCGCGCGCCAGGGTGCGCCGGGTTGATGGTTTCCGCACTGACCTGCGCCATACGCATACCGTCACGCGTGCGGGCCATTGTCAGTTCGGCGTTGACCGCGTTGCGCTCACGTTCACCATATTTTTTATCCAGCATGGGGGCGGCGATGGCATCGGCTAAGCGATCAACAGCCCCTTCCAGCGCATTGTTCTCCACTTCCAGATAATAAGCGGTGCGATAAGGCGCGGTGCTGGCATTGTGGCTGCCGCCATGCAGTTTCAGGAATTCGGCCAGGCTATCGGGCTGAGGGTATTTTTTGGAACCCATCAGTGTCATGTGCTCAAGATAGTGAGCAAGGCCGGGATGCGCCTCCGGATCTTCAAGCGAGCCGACCGGCACCACCAGCGCGGAGAGCGATTTTACCGCCTGCGCGTCGGACACCAGCAACACAACCATGCCGTTATCAAGGCGTATCGCCTGATATTGCCGGGTATCTTTGTCGCTCTTACGGATAGTTTCCTGAACAGGTTGCCAACCGTTGTCTGCCTGACTGAATGAAGCCCAGAGGGCAAAAAACAGGACGAAAGCTTTGAACCAGGTGCTGCGGGGCATTCACGAACCTCATCATTAACTTTTCCGGCTCGCCCAGGGAGAATGGAGAAAGCCGGGTAAACCTGTGCTGGCTGAGCCAGCACTCTTGTTATATCAGTCCGTGACCGTCGCGCATGATAATGGATGCAACCATTTCGCGCAATTTTTATACAATCAATCGGACTGGTTGTGTCGATAAAGCGGTAACAGAAAACGCTGCGCTTGTTTGGTAATTTCAGCGTAGTACTCAGGTTCAAGGGTTCGCCACAGGCGCTGATACCAGACATCATCGCCTTCACCGCGCACCACCATGTTGCCTTCGTACGCCTGCAGGAATTTACTCTGCGCTTTTTGTAACGTCTCTTCGTCCTTTAACATGGCATCATTTGCCGCGTCATAACAGACTTTTATCCATGCGCCGCCGCTTTCCGGCAATAGCAGAAGCGGTTTAACCATGCCTTCCCGATAACCTTCAATCAGCCTTGCCAGATATTCCCGCGCCTTATCAGCGGGCAGCGGGGGAAAACACCATTTACCCTCTTTGCGCACGAACAAGCGGCTGGTGCCGGTGCCACCGCTGGCACAATAGACAAGATGTTCCAGCCAAAGTTGCAGGCCTTGCGAAACGTTCAACAAGGCCGGACGCCAGCGCAATAGCCCGTCTGGCTGCACACGCGGCAGCCATCCGGTGAGATGAACGCCTGCACAATGTAAGTCAATTTCAAGGCTGTCAGAAGGCTGGCGATATTCAATAACGCGGTCAGCCAGCTCCTGCATCTCCTGACATTGGGTTTCCCAGATGATTTCGCCAAACGCCCCATAAGGCAGTACACCAGCCGCGCGGTAGCGGCGAAACAGCTTCTCTGCGTCTTGCTCTTCAACCAGCGTATTTAATATCTCCTGATTGAGCTGGTAACGGCTCAGGCCATCAAGGATAAACGGCTCTGCATCGGGGATTTCACTCTCTTCCGGGCGGAAATTAACGCGCAGGCGCATCTGGAAAAAAGCGCGCACCGGATGCGCCCAAAAACGCTGGAGCTGATCAAATGTGAGCGTTTCAAGCGGCACGTCATCCAGCGATTGAATAAACTCGGCATGCGCCTGCCCCTGCGAACTCGCGGCAGGTAGCCAGTCGCGGACATAACTTTGCCACTCATCAGCCGTATAGTTTGCCGGATCAAACGGCATACGCGTATGCAGATGCGTAATATGTGCCTTTACCCGCTGCTCGCTTTCATCGCAATTAAGCAAGGCATCGCCTGGCAAATAGTGGCTCTGCCCAATGTAATCCACCAGTTCCTGTACCAACACCGAGGGAAAACGCTCTTTGTTATCCTGGATAGACCGGCCGATATAGCTGATATAGAGCTGCTGTTGCGCTGAGTTAAGCGCTTCGAGGAACAAGTAGCGGTCATCATCCCGACGGCTGCGGTCGCCTCGCTGCGGTTTCTGGCTCATCAGGTCAAACCCCAGCGGAGGCAGTGCGCGCGGGTAGACACCATCGTTCATGCCCAGCAGGCAGACCACTTTAAACGGAATAGAGCGCATCGGCATCAGGGTGCAGATATTCACAGGCCCCGCGAGGAAACGCTGACTGATACGTTCCTGATCGAGGCGCTGGGCCAGCTCGTCACGCAGTAGCGAAAGCGGGATCGCGTCGTGGTAATTTGCACCAATTCCCTGCGCGATAATGTCCTGCCACTGCTGTTCAATCAGGGCCAGCGCGGCTTCTGTGTCCTGGTCTGGCAGGAAAAAGTCATTAAGCATGTCGCGGCAAACCGGGAGCCACTCTTCCAGCGGTCGCGCCTCAGACAAGCCGCGACGCCAGATATTAAGCTGCATCAACAGCTCCGCCAGGTGGCCAACTAACTCCGCGATAAGCCCGCTGGATTCGTCATACGGTAAAATCGACTGCCACTCACCCTGGCGGCTTTCCATCGCATAACCGAGCAGCATTCGCGTCAGGCCAAATTGCCAGGTGTGCTGCCCGGTCGGGGGTAATTCAAGTTCGCGAACGTTGTCGTCGTCCATTCCCCAGCGAATGCCGGACTCATTGACCCATAAACGCAGGTAACGCAGCCCCTCTTCATTGATGTTGAAACGCGCCGCCAGCACCGGAACATCCAGCAGCGCCAGCACATCTTCACTCACAAAGCGGCTGTCCGGCAGGGAGAGCAAACTGATAAAGGCCTGCAGCGCCGGATGAGCCTGCCGCGCGCGGCGGTCGGAAATAGCATAGGGAAGATAACGCTCACCAGTGGCGCTCCCGAAAACCGCCTGAATATACGGGCTGTAGCTGTCGATATCGGCGACCATGACCACGATATCGCGAGGCGTCAGTTCAGGATCCTCTTCCAGCATCGTAAGCAGCCGGTCATGCAGGATCTCTACTTCTCGCTGCGGGCTGTGGCAGATATGCACCGTTACGCTGCGATCGTTGGGATCAAGCAGACGTTTTTTATCACTGCGGGAAAACTCTTCTGCCGTTACGCCCGCCACCGCACCATTTTGCAGTTCCAGGATGTCGTACTTCAGATTTTGCAGCAGCGAGCCGGGCGTAATGTCGACGAAAGCATCCAGCTCTTCATAGCGCTCCATGCCCGCCAGCAGGAAAATGTTGTCCCGTCCCAGCTTGCCCCATGAAGCCAGCAAAGGGTTACCAACATCCTGCTCGCCATCGGCATTGAACAGACCTTCGGCATTTTGCGTATCACGGAACAGCGGAAACTGTCGGTTTTCCCGGTGATGCCGACGATTACGGGTGATCAGTTTCGCCAGAAACGCCGGATCTTTAATGTCGCCCCAGTAGTAACGGCAGGGATTCGTAAACAAAAGATGGACATCAATATGCTTACCCAGCGCCTGAAGCGCTTGCAAATAGATGGGCGGCAGCGCGGAAATCCCACAAATAAAGACGCGCGAAGGCAAACCGGCGGGCCGCTGCTCAGCCGATTCAAGCTTATCGATAAAACGCTGGTAGAGGTTGGCACGATGCCAGTGTGGCTGCCCCAGCGCCGCGGTATGTTCCACCAATGCGCGCCACAGCGGTGCTTGCCAGCGCTGCGCTTCATCCAGCCCGTCGATCTGTTCACCCGCTTCCCATCGTGTTAGCCATTCCGGGCGGTAAACCAGATATTGATCGTAGAGATCCGCCACGCGTGAAGAGAGCTGGAAGAGTTTACGCTTGTCATCGTCGTCATTCAGATAATGGCGCAGCATGGTGAACGCATCTTGCTCCAGCATGTCGGGCAATAGCGACATCAGCTTCCAGCTCATACTCTGTTTGTTAAATGCGCTCTCTTTCGGAATGCCGTCCAGTACGGTGACGAACATTTCCCAGATAAAACTCGCAGGTAGCGGGAAGGTAATATTGGCGGCAATACTAAACTTCTGCGCGAGCGTCATTTGCAGCCATTGCGCCATGCCGGTGCTCTGCACCAGCACCACTTCTGGCTCAAAGGGATCGTCGAGCCTGTCATGCTCAACAATAAACTCCATCAATGCTTCCAGCACATCCAGACGATTGGAGTGGTAGACCCTTAACATAAGCGCTCCTGACTACTGACTGTTCGGGCAAAATAATCGCGTCATTTGCCCCTGCCTGCCCGCTGGCGAACTAACGGTAACGTTGATGCTGACACATCCCCCGGTGGTTGTCTGCCCCCACTGAACCTGCCAGCCTGGCGGTAACGATGATACTTCTGGTTGCGCCTGTTCCCAGGCGTAGCGCCATAGCTGTCGCCACTGGCTGGTGGATACAAACCCCGAGGCCAGCGCACGATGATAACCGCCAAGCGCGGTAACAACCATCACCATTAACACCATAGCCAGCAGAACTTCGGTAAGGCTAAAACCCCGTTGTTTGTTTACGGCGACCGGCATAGCGCTTCCTCTTTTAGTGGACAAAAATCACTCCAGCCATGGGGCAAAAAACGTACCTGCGCCCCCTCCACGCGCCCCAGATGCCACAGCGCTGCTTCAGCATTTGCGACAATCAGCAGCGCGGCCCCATCGGTGAAAACGCGTAAGCAACTTCGAACATTTTGCCCGGCGCTTTGCTGGCACTGTAGCGCGGGCTGGGCAGGCCAGGTTTGATGACGCGCCCACTCCATGGCTGATGCAATTTCCGCAGCATTACGTATCCCCTGATTTTCATTATTCACGCGCCAGATATGGCTGCTCAATTGCAGGTTTAAGCCGTGCAACATCAGGCTCCCCAACAGCAATAACAGCAAAACCAGCGCCAGTGACGACATACCTCGTTGCCGGTTCATAAGTTGTACCCGATCACGCTTAAATCAGCGGTAAAGGGTTGCCCGGCATTACCCGGAACACGAGCCGAGAGCGTGATCGCAAGCTGTGGTGCAAACCCCGGTCTTTGATGCTGAGCGACATGAAAACGCTCAATACTCATTTGGGCAGGATCGGTAATTTTTTCCCAGCCCCGACCACCGCAGGATGTGGCTCCGCGCATGATTTCCAGCGCACCACTTTGCAGCCGAAAGCCGGTTTGTTCCGGTTCGCTGCTTCCCGATGACTCCCAGCGTCCATTGCTGTTGGCGTCCCACTGAGCAATAACACAGTCGCCAGTGCTATTGATAACCAACGGCTGGCCGCTACAGCTGCCATTGCAATATCCCGCTCGCTGGAGATGTTTTGCGATGCCGCGCAGTTGCAGCCAGAGATCGTCTTCCACCGTCTGGATACGGGTGTGCTGCGTTACCGCCAGCTGTAGCGCCGGTAAAAAACGGGCAGACGCCAGTAACAGCACGCTGCCAATTGCCATCGCCAGCACGGTTTCCAACAGTGAAAACCCTTTTTGCCTGTCTAACATAGATTCTCCGCTGATGGCTGACACATTCTGATCCGCCCCCATGCTGAAACCACTACCCGCCACTCCCCTGCACTGCTACGTAGCCGAATACTGCCGGGCCAAGCAGTGTTGCGCAGCCCAAAGAACCCCAGCGAAGGTGTCACATCAACCAGCGTGACGTCCGGCCAGCGAGGCTGCAGTGAGAAAGCATTCTGTGCAGCGCAGTTTTGCGACGGCGAATTTACCAGGCACCAGTGTTCGCCATCCCGAATGCCATATACCAGCTGTGAACGGTTGTGCCAGTTGGCATCATCGCGCAGACGCTCAAGCAAATGCCGCACCTGCAACGCGGTTTGCCACAGCCGCTGCTGCGCCTGCCAACTTTGCCAGCCAGAGATTCCCGCTCCGCTCAGGATAACTATCAGCACCATTGCGACGAGGGTTTCAATCAGGGTGAAGCCATCTTCTTTTTTCATGGCGGCAGTGTGTCGTCACTACGCATTCGGGTCGAGGTGCAAACAGAGAGGTTACGAGGCAGCACGAAAGAAATGCAGTATGTTGCAGTGAGTTGCAGGCGGGGTGGAAGCAGGGCCGAAGAAACGATTATCGGGTAAAAAAAACCGGTACGTTGCCGCACCGGTTATGACATGTTGGTAGAAGTCAGATAGCGACAGGCGCTTTGATGGCCGGATGCGGATCGTAGCCTTCGATTTCGAAGTCTTCGAAACGGTAGTCAAAAAGCGACTCAGGTTTACGTTTGATAACCAGTTTCGGCAGCGCGCGCGGTTCACGGCTTAATTGCAGACGCGTTTGTTCCAGGTGATTGCTGTAAAGGTGGGTGTCGCCGCCGGTCCAAACAAAATCGCCCGGTTGCAGATCGCACTGCTGAGCCATCATATGCACCAGCAGCGCATAGCTGGCGATGTTAAACGGCAGACCAAGGAACACGTCGCAGGAGCGTTGGTAGAGCTGGCAGGAGAGCTTGCCGTCCGCCACGTAGAACTGGAAGAACGCGTGGCAAGGGGCCAGCGCCATTTTGTCCAGCTCACCTACGTTCCATGCGGAGACAATAATGCGGCGTGAATCCGGGTCGTTTTTCAGCTGGTTAATCACTGTAGTGATCTGGTCGATATGGCGGCCGTCAGGCGTAGGCCACGCGCGCCACTGCTTGCCGTAAACCGGGCCAAGATTGCCCTCTTCATCGGCCCATTCGTCCCAGATGGTGACTTTGTTTTCGCGCAGATAGGCAATATTGGTGTCGCCCTGCAGGAACCACAGCAGCTCATGAATAATTGAACGCAAATGGCAGCGCTTGGTGGTCACCAGCGGAAAGCCGTCCTGCAGATTAAAACGCATCTGATGGCCAAAAATAGACAGCGTGCCTGTCCCGGTGCGGTCGTTTTTCGGGGTGCCTTCATTCAGCACCTTTTGCATCAATTCTAAATACTGTTTCATGGTTCCTCAGGAAACGTGTTGCGGCGAACGATGGCGGTACGCCCAAATCATCATGATTGCGCCTGCAACGATCATCGGAATGGAGAGGATCTGCCCCATGCTGATGTATTGCACCCACTCGCCGGTAAACTGCGCGTCGGGCTGGCGGAAGAACTCAACGATGATACGGAACGCGCCGTAGCCAATCAGGAACAAGCCGGAGACCGCGCCCGTCGGGCGAGGTTTGCGAATAAACAAGTTAAGGATGATAAACAGCACAATGCCTTCCAGCGCCAGCTCGTAAAGCTGAGACATATGGCGCGGCAACATGCCGTAAGTATCAAAAAGCGATTGCCACTCCGGATGTGAAGGCAGCAGCGCCATATCTTCCGCGCGTGAGCCAGGGAACAGCATGGTATAGGGGAATGACGGATCAACACGTCCCCACAGCTCACCGTTGATAAAGTTACCCAGGCGCCCTGCGCCAAGGCCAAACGGGATCAGCGGCGCAATAAAATCAGAAACCTGGAAGAAGCTGCGTTTGGTGCGTCTGGCGAAGATAATCATCACCACAATCACGCCAATCAAACCGCCGTGGAAAGACATGCCCCCGTCCCATACGCGGAACAGATAAAGCGGATCGTCCAGGAAAACCGGGAAGTTGTAGAACAGCACATAACCGAGACGGCCGCCGAGGAAAACACCGAGAAAGCCCGCATAAAGCAGGTTTTCAACTTCGTTTTTTGTCCAGCCACTGCCCGGACGATTCGCCCGGCGCGTTGCCAGCCACATCGCAAAAACGAAGCCCACCAGGTACATTAATCCGTACCAGTGGAGAGAAACCGGTCCAATGGAGAAAATCACCGGTTCAAAGTCCGGAAAATGCAGATAGCCACTGTTCATCTGTCACCACAACTTGTTGTTATTCCGCCGAAAGTGGACAGCGGTTCACCTACGCGACCGCAATTGCTGGCCGCTCCAAAGCTGCGAATCATAGCATAAGGCACCGCGAGCGGGTGGCGGCGAAGTTGTAAAAGTTATGTATATCCCTGAGCCAGCTAAATTCCGCCGCGAATCAGGCCGCCCAGCCCACGGCGTTCCATAAATGCGGCAATTTGATGACGCACTTCTGTCGCCAGTTGCGCATCCAGCGTACGTCTCGCCAGCGTTTGCGCCTCTTCACAGTCAATGCGCCGCAGCAAATATTTAATGCGCGCTACTGAGCGTCCGTTCATGGAAAGATGGCGGTATCCCAGACCAATAAGCACGGCGACGCACATCGGATCACCGGCCATTTCGCCGCACAAACGGATATCAATGCCTAAGCGTTCTGCTTCACTGGCAATCATCGCCAGCGCCCGCAGCACCGCCGGGTGCAAGCTGTCGTACATATTTGCTACACGGGTATTGTTACGATCGACGGCCAGGATGTATTGCGTCAGGTCGTTGGTGCCAACCGAGATAAAATCGACGCGGTTCGCCAGGTGCGACAACATAAACACCATTGACGGCACTTCCAGCATCACCCCGATACGCGGTTTAGGAATGGCGTAACCAATCATCTCTTCGACTTCACGACCGGCGCGTTCAATCAGTCTGCGCGCTTCATCGATTTCGTCGATGCTGGTGATCATCGGCAACAGAATGCTGAGATTCCCGGTAGCCGCATTGGCACGCAGCATGGCGCGCACCTGCACCAGGAAGATTTCCGGCTGATCGAGGGTAATCCGAATACCGCGCCAGCCAAGGCAGGGGTTCTCTTCGCTGATGGGCATATAGGGCAGTTGCTTATCCGCGCCGACATCCAGCGTACGCAGCGTCACGGGCTTGTCGTTAAACATCTGCAACATGCCCTGGTATTGCGCCACCTGTTCCTCTTCGGACGGGAAACCACTTTGCAACATAAACGGGATTTCGGTGCGATAAAGCCCAATACCGTCAATGCGGCTACCCAGTTTCTCTTCATGTTCCGGGCTTAAACCCGCGTTCAGCATCACCTTCACCCGCTCGCCGCTTTTAAGCTGCGCGGCCAGGTTCACATCATCTTCGGCAAGGCGGCTGAGTTCATTCTCTTCACTGATAAGGCGCTGGTATTCCTGCAACAGCACCGGTTCAGGATCCACCAACAACTCGCCGCGATAACCGTCCACCACCAACATGCGACGTTGCAGCACGGCGGGCTGGATATCTGCCCCCATTACCGTCGGGATGCCAAGCGCACGCACCATAATTGCCGCATGCGAGTTTGACGCGCCATCGCGCACCACCACGCCCGCCAGCCTGTCGTGCGGCAGCTCTGCAAGTGTGGTGGCGGAGAGTTCCTCGGCAACCAGGATAAAGCGCTCCGGCCAGCTGTTTGGCCCCGAAATAGAGTCATCGAGGTGGAATAACAAACGCTGGCCCAGCGTGCGCAAATCCCCTGAACGCTCTTTCAGGTAGCCATCGCTGAGCGCAGCGAACTGTTCGGCAAAACGTTCAATAACCGTTTTGACCGCCCATTCCGCCACCACGCCTCTATCGACTTCCTCAAACAGATCACGGCGCAGGCGCGCGTCGGAAAGCAGGTGCGAATAGAGGTCGAAAATTGCTGCCGTCTCTTTTTGCGCCCCGGCGGCGAAACGTTTGCTGTAACGGCGAAATTCGTTGGCGGCCTCTTCCAGAGCCGCCGTGAGCCTTTCGCGCTCAAGCGAGGTATCAAGCGTCGAAGCCGGATAAACCTGCTCCATTAACGGCAGCGTTTCATCAACCCAACCTTCAGCGATAGCAACACCAGGTGCTGCCGGTAAGGCGCGAATTCGCGTCTGCCGATACTGGCCAAACAGCGCGTTTAATTGTGACTGGGAGAGAATGGCCGCCATCTGGGTGGCGAGCGTAACCAGAAAGGACTCTTCGCTTTCATCGTACTGGCGTAGCTCACGCTGTTGTACCACCAGCACACCAAGCAACTGGCGGCGCTGAATAATAGGTACGCCAAGAAAAGCGCGAAAGCGCTCTTCTTTAACAGCGGGAATATATTTAAAACTGGGGTGTTTTTGTGCATCCGCCAGGTTGATGGGTTCCGCCAGCCTGCCTACCAGACCGACAATCCCCTGATCGAATGCGAGCGTGACGGTGCGACCACGCGGCTTTTTTAAACCGCGCGTCGCCATCAGGTAATAACAACGCCGGTCGTGATCTGCGAGATAGACCGAGCACACTTCGGTTTCCATCGCCAGACAAACGTCGGTAACCAATATTTCCAGCGCTTCATTAAGGCGTGGCGCGCTGGCGACTTTCTCAACTATTTCTCGCAGTCGGGTGAGCATAATATGGGTGGCTTAACCTCGTTTACGTCGCCAGGCAGGCGCGCTTTGCGGCTTCGGAGGCGTTTCCTGAAGCGACATCACCGCGCTTGCAAACTCTTTCATCACCCGCCGGTAGACATCGCGTTTAAACGACACTACCTGGCGAACAGGATACCAGTAGCTCACCCAACGCCAGCCATCAAATTCGGGCGTACTACTGGTCTGCATGTTGATCTCACTGTCGTTACCTATCAACTGCAAAAGAAACCATTTTTGTTTCTGGCCGATACAAACCGGCTTTGTGTCCCAACGCACCAAACGTTTCGGTAACTTGTAACGCAACCAGTTACGCGTAGAAGCAAGGATACGAACATCTTTACGACTTAAGCCTACTTCCTCGAACAGTTCCCGGTACATTGCTTGTTCCGGGGACTCGCCAGGGTTAATACCCCCCTGGGGGAACTGCCATGAGTGCTGTCCAAAGCGTCTGGCCCACATGACCTGACCTTGTCGATTACAGATTACGATTCCCACATTTGGGCGGTAGCCATCGTCATCAATCACCGGACTACCTCAAAAAAAGTCTGAATAAAGCGATTGTTTCACACTCCCGGAAAACGGTAAACCACTCTATGACAGGGATACGAACGAATAACATTTGAATAACTCACAGTAATCATCAAAGTTATAAACAGAAAGCGATGCTGACGACGGTTTTTATTCACCTTTTCTGTGGATAGAGTTGTGAAAAAGTATGGAATTACCCAGGGAAAACCCGGAACAGTCTGAATAGCCCCGATTTACATCAAAGAAATAACATACAGCAATTCATGCAGTTAAATAGCTTTTCAACCGATAACAGCCCCATAATGTGACGATCATCACCTTAAGGATCCTGGCGCTGATGAAAGATCGAACAGAGCCGAATTTATCCACAGATTATGCCAATAAGTTAGGCACATTTTGTGCAGAATTTCGATTTTCATCGCACGTCAAGGCTGTAAATCGAAACAGTAGTGGCACTTTTCCCCAGTTATCCCACTTTTCTGTGGATAACATGGTGTAAGATCCTGTTTATTGTCAGTGACCAGATTTGGAAAACCCGGCGCACAGTTGCGCAACTCATCAAAACCCTCGTTAAATTCCTTTATAAATCATCTATTTGCTCACGAAGGACAGAAAAAGGTACACTGCCTGGCTACAGTGCAAAACTAGCGGTTATTTTTTAGACAAAAGGTTTTTAACATGTTCGCGTTGGCTCCTTTCACTTCACCGCCTGAATCAGAAGCGCAATTGCTGGCCCAGGCGCAGCGCCTGGCGGGCTACACGCTCGGCGAACTGGCCACGCTGGCAGGCTTGCCCGTTCCGCGCGATTTAAAGCGTGATAAAGGCTGGACGGGGGTTCTGCTGGAGCTGTGGCTCGGCGCCAGCGCAGGCAGTAAGCCCGAGCAGGATTTTGCCGCGCTGGGCGTTGAGCTAAAAACCATACCGGTGGATAACCAGGGACGCCCGCTGGAGACCACGTTTGTTTGCGTGGCCCCTCTTACCGGCAACAGTGGTGTCGTGTGGGAAACCAGCCATGTGCGGCATAAGCTCAAGCGCGTCTTATGGATTCCGATTGAAGGTTCACGCGAGATCCCGGTGGCGGATCGCCGCGTCGGTTCGCCGTTGCTCTGGAGTCCCAATGCAGAAGAAGAACAGCAGTTACGGCTCGACTGGGAAGAGTTGATGGACTTGATTGTGTTAGGCCAGGTCACCCGCATTACCGCCCGTCACGGCGAAGTGCTGCAACTGCGCCCGAAGGCGGCCAACAGTAAAGCGCTAACCGAAGCCATTGGCGAACATGGCGAAACCATTCTCACGCTGCCGCGCGGTTTTTACCTGAAAAAGAACTTCACCGGCGCACTGCTGGCGCGCCATTTTTTGCTCTCACCCTATTAATTTTTTGCCTACTCCACAGCGACGCTTATAATTAGCGCTTCTTTTTTTGGCAGGACTTTATAGAGATGTTATTTGCATGGATTACCGATCCCAACGCCTGGCTCGCGCTCGGTACGCTGACGCTGCTGGAGATCGTTTTAGGGATCGACAATATTATTTTCCTCTCTCTGGTGGTCGCGAAACTGCCTACCGCGCAGCGTAATCACGCTCGTCGGTTAGGTCTGGCTGCGGCAATGATCATGCGGCTGTTACTGCTGGCATCCATTGCCTGGGTGACAAGGCTGACACATCCGCTGTTCAGCGTGTTTGATCATAGTGTTTCCGCCCGCGATTTGATCTTGTTCCTCGGTGGTCTGTTCCTTATCTGGAAAGCGAGTAAAGAGATCCACGAATCGATCGAAGGCGAAGAGGAAGGATTGAAGACCAATGTGCATTCGTTCTTTGGCGCGATTGTGCAGATTATGCTGCTGGATATTATCTTCAGTCTCGACTCGGTGATCACCGCGGTGGGGCTATCCGATCATCTGTTCATTATGATGGCGGCAGTGGTTATCGCCGTTGGCGTGATGATGTTTGCCGCGCGTCCGATTGGCGAGTTTGTTGACCGCCACCCGTCGGTCAAAATGCTGGCGCTGTCGTTTTTGATCCTCGTTGGCTTTACGCTGATTCTGGAAAGCGTCTCCATTCATGTACCGAAAGGTTATATCTACTTCGCCATGTTCTTCTCCATCGCGGTTGAAACGCTCAACCTGATGCGAAATAAGAAGAATCCGCTGTAAACAAAACGCTTCCTCAACCGGGGAAGCGTTTTTTATCTTTGATCTGCCTTTAACAACTTTTTTCAGATTATCCTGCTTTTTCGTCTCCAGACAGCAAGTTATTACTAAACTTGTTGTCAGACGCATGCCACCAGAGGATCAGAATGATGAAGAAATGGGCAGTGATTATTTCCGCAGTGGGGTTGGCTTTCGCCGTTTCCGGATGCAGCAGTGATTACGTGATGGCGACAAAAGACGGCAGGATGATCCTGACCGACGGTAAACCGGAAATTGACGATGATACCGGGCTGGTCAGCTACCGCGATCAGCAGGGCAATAAGATGCAGATTAACCGCGATGACGTATCCCAGATTATTGAACGCTAAGAAATTGCTATAAAGGTCAGTCACCTGCTGGCCTTTATTTGATTTTTCTCTTTCCCTTTTTCCTCCCCTCTGCCATGTTTATATTCCTTTGTCAGGTCAACTGACGTTGTACTTTTAAGGAAGCCGGCTATGCAGTATCACCGTATCCCCCACAGTTCGCTTGAAATAAGCACCCTGGGGCTGGGCACTATGACGTTTGGTGAACAAAACAGCGAAGCCGACGCCCATGCACAGCTCGATTACGCCGTCAGCCAGGGCATCAACCTGATTGACGTTGCAGAGATGTACCCTGTTCCGCCACGTCCGGAAACGCAGGGTTTGACGGAAACCTATGTCGGCAACTGGCTGGCGAAACGCGGCAACCGTGAAAAACTGGTTATCGCCTCCAAAGTCAGCGGCCCAAGCCGTAACAACGACAGCGGTATTCGCCCGAACCAGGCGCTGGATCGCAAAAACATCCGCGTGGCACTGGACGATAGCTTAAAGCGCCTGCAAACCGATTATCTCGATCTTTACCAGGTACACTGGCCGCAGCGCCCGACCAACTGCTTTGGCAAGCTGGGTTACAGCTGGGTTGATAGCGCGCCGGTCGTGACGCTACTGGAAACACTGGAGGCGCTGACCGAGTGCCAGCGCGCCGGGAAAATCCGCTATATCGGCGTTTCCAACGAAACGGCGTTTGGCGTGATGCGTTATCTGCAACTGGCCGAGAAGCATGAACTGCCACGCATCGTGACAATTCAGAATCCGTACAGCCTGTTAAACCGCAGCTTTGAAGTGGGTCTGGCGGAAGTGAGCCAGTATGAAGGCGTCGAGCTGCTCGCATACTCCTGCCTGGCGTTTGGGACGCTAACCGGCAAATATCTCAACGGAGCGAAACCCGCTGGCGCGCGCAACACGCTGTTTAGCCGCTTTACGCGTTACAGCGGTGAGCAGGCGCAAAAAGCGGTCGCGGCGTATGTGGATATTGCGAAGCGCCACAATCTGGATCCGGCGCAAATGGCGCTGGCTTTCGTGCGGCGTCAGCCCTTCGTCGCCAGCACCCTGCTGGGCGCGACGACGATGGAACAACTGAAAACCAACGTGGAAAGTTTGCATCTCGATCTCAGCGCAGAGGTGCTTGCTGAGATCGAAGCGGTGCATCAGGTTTACACCTACCCCGCACCGTAACGGTTAACGGCGGCGCTGCCAGATCCACAGCGCCGCAATCGCCAGCGCAAAAATCACGCCAAAGCCAACGCCGGTGCCAATTACCGGCACACCCGCTTTCACCGCCAGCGAGTACAGACCGAGCATCAGCAGCATGGCCATGTTTTCGCCGAGGTTCTGCACCGCAATCGCGTTACCCGCGCCAACGGATTCTTTGCCAATGGCTTGCAACAGCGCATTCAGCGGCACCACAAAGAAACCGCCCAACATGCCGATCAACATCAGTACGCCGTAGGCTGGCAGTAACGCGTGTTGCAAGGAAAACAGCACCACCGCCACGCCAATGAGAATGCCGGCAGGCATACATCGCGCCACGGTTTCCAGCGTCACCAGCTTCGCCGCCAGCCCGGCACCGGCAACAATCCCCACGGCGACCATCGCGTTAAGATACGTTGGTGTCGCGTTATCGGTGATCCCGAGCGCCACCGGCACCCACAGCACCAACAGGAAACGCAGCGTCACGCCCGCGCCCCAGAACAGGCTGGTGCCAACCAGTGAGAAGCGCGTTTCACCGTTGCGCCACAGGCTTTTACAGGCGTTGAAGAAGCTGGATGTCATCGGTGTAAAGCGCCAGGATTGCCCCGGACGCGCAGCAGGCAACTTCGGGATCAGCAGATTGGCGATCACCGCTCCGGCATACACCAACGCACAAACAGCAAGCGCCGCCAACACATGCCAGTCGGCCAGCACACCGCCAGCCATCGAGCCGAGTAAAATGGCGGCAATGGTCGACGACTCCATCAGACCATTCGCTTTCACCAGCTTATCGCCGGTCGTGATTTCGCCAAGGATGCCGTACTTCGCCGGGGAATAGGCTGCCGCGCCCACACCTACCAGTAAATAGCCAACAAAGGGATTGATGCCGACGCAAATACTCGCCGCGCCAATCAGTTTCAGGCCGTTGGCAAACATCATCACCCGCCCCTTGGCGAAGCTGTCGGCGACCTGCCCGACAAAGGGCGCGAAAAGAATGTAAGCGCCCACAAACACCATCTGCAAAATCGGCTGGCTCCAGTCGGGATAAAACTCCGCTTTCAGCAGCGCCAGCGTGGCAAACAGCAGCGCGTTGTCGCCAAACGCCGAGAGAAATTGCGCGGCAATCACCGCCATCATCCCGCGCGACCACAGCGAGGAGTTAGTGCTTACTGACTCATGCATGTGTCGATTCCGCCTCTTCAATCATGCTTTTCAGGGTCACAAAATCAGGTTTGCCGCTGCCCAGCACCGGCAGTTGTTTCAGGAAGCGAATATCGCGCGGCACGGCAAGCTCCGGCACGCCCTGCGCCCGCGCCTGCTGTTGCAGCTTATCGCGCGTCAGTTCGCTGTCGGTGGTGAACATCACCAGCGCCTCGCCTTTGCTGGCATCGCTCTTGACCACCGTAGCGTGCAGTTTCTCCGGCGACACCGCCAGCGCCAGTTGTTCGACAATCTCCAGCGAGATCATCTCCCCGGCGATTTTGGCAAAACGCTTCGCCCGCCCCTGAATCTGCACAAAGCCCTGCTCATCAAAACGCACGATATCGCCGGTGTCATACCAGCCCGCTTCCATGTCGCCATTGATATTTTCCGCGGCTGGCGCTTCCAGCACGCCAGGGTTTTCCACCCGCAGATAGCCGGTCATCACGTTGGGTCCTTTTAATTGCAGGCGGCCGCCGTCTTCAATACCCGGTACTGCCATTAAACGTGCATCCATCCCCGGTAAGATCCGCCCGACAGTGCCGGGTTTTGCCGCCATCGGTACGTTGATGGAAACCACTGGCGCGCACTCGGTCACGCCGTAACCTTCGAGAATGCGCAGGCCGAATTTGTCCTGCCACAACTGACGGGTACTGTCCTGCAATTTTTCAGCACCGGCAACCACATAGCGCAAGCGGAAGAAATCATACGGGTTGGCGAAACGTGCATAGTTACCAAGGAACGTCGAGGTGCCAAACAGCACGGTGCAGTTACGGTCATACACCAGTTCAGGAACAATGCGGTAGTGCAGCGGGCTCGGGTAAAGAAACACCTCCGCGCCGGTGAATAACGGAGTGAGTAACCCCACCGTTAAGCCAAACGAGTGGAACAGCGGCAGCGCCGACATAAAGCGGTCGTTGGCGGTGAAATCCGCGATGGTTTTGATTTGCTCAACATTCGCCAGCAGGCTTTTATGGCTATGCACCACCCCCTTCGGATTGCCCTCAGAACCGGAGGTGAAGAGGATCAGCGCCGGGTCTTCCGGTTTTTGCGGCAGCTGCGCTTTTAATGGCGTCAGCAGATGGCGGAAAATCCACAGTTTGTCTTCCCAGGTGACATCACCTTTCAGATCTTCCAGGTACACCCAGCGCACCTGCGTGAGCTGCTCCGGCAGGTGCCACAGCTTGCCTTTATCCATAAACGTACGGGATGTGAAGATGGTTTTGATCTGCGCCGCCGTAATCGCACTACTCAACCCTTTGACACCGGCGGTGTAGTTCATCATCGCCGGGATGCGCGCACGCGCAATCGCGCCGAAAATCACCGCCGCGCTGATCCCGGCGTTTGGCAGCATCAGGCCGATTTTCTCGCCCGGCGCGCTGTATTTATCCAGAATACGGGCAACAAACAGCGATTTAGTCAGCAGCTTGCGGTAGCTATCCGGGGTGAAATTGATGTCTTCAACACAGTGCTTATTGGCGCCATAGCGATACTGCGCAGAAAGCAACGCTTCGAACAGAGTTTCACGCGGACGCACGGCCATGCGCGCTTCCATCATGATTTGATGCAGCATTTCGCCCGCCAGCTTGCGACGGTCACGCGCACGCGGCGCATCCGGCATCGGTAAATGCGTAGGGGGCAGGATATGCAAAGTAATACGCGGGAACAGGCGCTGCTTGACCAGCCCTTTCAGGCGGCTGAAGTAGGTTAGCTCCGCGCCATCGATACGCAGTGGAACCACCGTCGCGCCCGATTTTGCCGCCACGAACCCCGCACCGTCGTAAATTTTCATCAGTGATCCGGAAACCGAAATGCGCCCTTCCGGGAAAATCACTACCGGACGTCCCTGTTCCACCAGCCGAACCAGGTGTTTAATCGACATCGGCTTGGTCGGGTCCAGCGGGACAAAATCAATAATCGAGCTTATCCAGCGCATGTACCACTGGGTGCTGATGGAGGTGTAGACCGCGAAAACCGGGCGTACTGGCAGAAATAACGCCAGCAAAATGCCATCAATAAAAGAGACATGGTTAGGGGTAATAAGCACACGTTCGCCGTGCAGCGCCTGCGTGTTGCCGGTCAGTTGTACGCGAAACAACACACGGAACAGGCCGCGGAAAAAGCCCAGTAGCATTTCAACTCCTTTTGCCAGTAAATTAAGGACGTTATCAAATTGTGGCAGATTACATGAGAAGTGCGGCGGGTTAAAACGCGGGCGAAAAAAAACCTGCGCGTCCGCGCAGGTTGGTGCAAGAAATGAGTACGAAAAGCGTACCGAATAAATCACCAATCAATACCTCTGGGACCTTGATTGTCGCGTGCAGCACCGCGCCTCACCAGCGGGAAAAAGCAAGAGAGTGAGCCGAAGTGAAACGAGGTGTGTCCATTAGCGATTACTGTTACAGACTTAAGGTAAAAAAAAACCTGCGCATCTGCGCAGGTTGGTGTAATTCGAGTGTGCAACCCTGGGGGCCGCGTTCACCTATCAATACCTCTGGGAGTTCTACTCTGTCACGGGGGGATATCTGCCACCAGCGGACAATCGAAACAGCCCTTCGCAAAGTGTAACTAAAGGTTGTGCCTGAATTACTTTGCAATTTCCCGCGTGTAACGGTTTCACTGATTTCCTTCGCGTCAGCTCACGTTTGCAGACACCTGCCGGGTAGCTTCCTTGATTACACATCTCTTTTCCGTAACACTATGCAGCGTGTAAACGCTTACCCAAAGGAAGGTGCGTAATGGCGACTATCAAAGATGTCGCGCGGCTGGCAGGAGTTTCGGTCGCAACGGTTTCCCGCGTGATTAACGACTCGCCAAAAGCGAGCGAGTCCTCGCGCCTGGCGGTGCAAAGCGCAATGGATGCGCTCAATTATCACCCGAATGCCAATGCCCGCGCGCTGGCGCAGCAGTCCACCGAAACCGTAGGTCTGGTGGTGGGCGACGTGTCCGATCCCTTCTTCGGCGCGATGGTAAAGGCTGTCGAGCAAGTCGCCTCGGCTACCGGGAATTTCCTGCTGATTGGCAACGGCTACCATAACGAAGAGAAAGAGCGCAAAGCCATTGAGCAACTGATTCGCCACCGTTGCGCGGCGCTGGTCGTTCACGCCAAAACCCTTCCTGACGATGAACTCGCCTCGCTGATGAAACAGATGCCGGGCATGGTGTTAATCAACCGCATTTTGCCGGGGTTTGAACAACGCTGTGTGGCGCTGGATGACCGTTATGGTGCCTGGCTGGCTACGCGCCATTTGATCCAGCAAGGCCACACGAAAATTGGTTACCTCTGCTCCAACCACGCGATTTCTGATGCGGAAGATCGCTTGCAGGGCTATTACGATGCGCTGAAAGAGAACGGTTTGCCCTGCAACGACCGGCTGGTGACGTTTGCCGAGCCGGATGAGAGCGGCGGTGAACAGGCGATGACCGAGCTGCTCGGTCGCGGGCGTAACTTTACCGCCGTCGCCTGTTATAACGATTCGATGGCCGCAGGTGCTATGGGCGTGCTGAATGACAACGGCATTGAGGTGCCGCGTGAGATTTCCCTGATTGGTTTCGATGATGTGCTGGTGTCGCGCTATGTCCGCCCGCGCTTAACCACCGTGCGCTACCCGATTGTCACCATGGCAACACAGGCCGCCGAGCTGGCGCTGGCGCTGGCGGAAAACCGCCCGCTGCCGGAAATCACGCACCTGTTTAACCCAACGCTGGTGCGTCGTCATTCGGTGATTGCGCCGCAAGAGTAGCGATAGAGGTGCACGGTCTTGTCCGGATAGTCGAGACCGTCGCCAATATAGTGCCAGCCAAAACGCTCATAAAAATCGCGACACGCCGAATAAAGATGCAGCTCCTGAAAACCCATCGCTTTCGCCTGCTCGATAACATGGCGCTGTAACTGCCCGGCCAACCCCTGCCCACGAGCGCTCTCTTTCACATACAGCGCCGCCAGCCACGGGAACAGATCCTGGCGGCTGATTAAATCGCAGCGCCACAGCCCAACGGTGCCCAGCAGTTGCTCCCCATCAACCAGAACAAACGTCAGCGGCAACTGCCCGGGCGTCTGGCTGTGCGTGATAATAGAGGCGAAGAAATCACGCGGCAGCGAGTCGCCAAACTCGTGCCATAACCAGTCCACCACCTGCTCTGCAAAGTGTGGCGCGTCGTAAAGGGGAATAATGTTCATACGATCTTTCCCTGAAAAATCGGCACGGATTCAAACAGGTAGCCGTCAAAATCAGGCGCATCCTCGTCGGAAAGCTCCAGCAGGCTCTTTTTGACATTTTCCAGATGCTGCCACATCGCCTGCCAGGCTCCCATCACATCGCGGCGACGTAGCGCCGCCAGCAGGGTCTGCCGGTCGCCTAACCATTTCAGGCGATAGGGCCGGCTGGCAATATGCACGTTGAATTGTTGCCACAGCGGGCTGCTGTCCATGTGGTGCCAGATACTCTCCACCGTCGCCAGCAGCATCTGGTTTTGCGATGCGCCCGCCAGCACCAGGTGGAACATTTTGCTGTTGTCCTGCGAGGTGTCGTTCATCGCGATGGCGCGCTGCTCTTGCTCAAGAATGCGCCGAAGATTATCGATATCCGCGCGCGTCGCCATTTTGGCGGCAAAGGCAGCGATATTGCTCTCCAGCAGCTGGCGCGCCTGTAAAATCTCAAACGGGCCAACATCGCTACTCAGAAAGCGCTCCTCTTCGTTCTCGTGCTCCTGCGGAATACGCATCACATAGACGCCGGAGCCCTGGCGAATATCTACCGTGCCTTGCAGTTCAAGCATCAACAGCGCTTCACGCACGATGGTGCGGCTAACGCCATATTTTTCGGCGATATTGCGCTCCGGCGGCAGGCGGGAACCCACGGGGTAATGCCCCCGGATTATCTGCTCGCGTAAATCTTCGCCAATCTCCTGGTACTGTTTTTTTTCCGGCGGGACGACGGCCTTCTCCACAATATCACCTGCAAGTCTGAGTTATCGCGCAGGCCGGGCGCCCCGGCCTGTCGGCGCTATCTTACCAAAGCCAGCGCCTGATCGAGAACTTTCGCGCCGTTTAAGGTGCCATAAGCCACCGAATCGATCACATCAATCGGAATGCCGTATTCGTCAGTTAACTTTTTATTTTCCGCCAGTTTAAAGCGCACCTGCGGCCCCAGCAGCACGGCGGTTATCTCGGTGGCATAACTTTGCAGCTCGTCGCGCAGGGATTGCTCGGCAATGGCGTAGATCTTCAGCTCAAGACCGCGCTCGGCCGCCGCTTTTTCCATTTTGGTCACCACCAGCGATGTGGACATCCCGGCGGAGCAGCACAACACAATACGTTTCATGGTGGCTCCTTATTTCCATTCGTCATCAATAGTCAGGGTAAGCTGGCGTTCGTCGCGCAGCTTGCGAAACCAGCCGGCAGACTTTTTCGGCCTGCGGTCGCGGTTGTTTTGCAGGTCAATCTCAATCAGGCCATAGCGGTTTTTAAACGCATTCATTGGCGAGACGTTATCGGTAAACGCCCACAACATGTAACCCTGGCAGTTCGCGCCCGCTTCTCTGGCGCGCAGCGTCTGGTATAAATGCGCGGCAATAAAATCAATGCGGTAATCATCCTCAATGGTGCCCGCCGCGTTGCGAAACTGCCCTTCGTTCTCAATGCCCATGCCGCTTTCGGCAACAAACCACGGAATGTTGCCGTAGTCGTTTTTGATGCGCATCGCCATGTCATAAATGATCTCCGGCAGGATCTCCCAGCCGCGAGATTTGTTCATTTTTCTGCCCGGCAACTCAAACGGCTCGTAGTAGTACGCCGGGTGGAAAGGTGTCTCCGGGTGCCAGGCACGGGAAGGCGCTTTTACCCGGTGCGGGTAGTAAAGGTTAATGCCCAGCTCATCCACAGTGTTATCGCGGATGATCGCCAGCTCTTCCTCGCTGTAATCCCACGCGACCTGGTGTTTTTCCAGCAACAGGAACAGCTCCGGTGGATAGTGACCTTTCACCATCGGATCAAGAAAAACACGGTTATAAAAAAGATCGTAGCGTTCGGCGGCCAGCACATCGTGCGGCGCGCGCGAGCGCGGATAGGTGACTTCCGGGTTGAGAATACAGCCCACAGTGCCCTGATAACCCTTCTCACGAAACAGTTTCACCACTTTCGCGGTGGCCAGGTTTTTGTGGTGATTCCACTGCATCCAGGTACCGGTGTTCTGCTCATAAGGCCAGCGCAGCGCGTCAAGGTAGACACGGGTTTGCACCACAATTGGCTCGTTGAAGGTGAACCAGCGGGTCACTTTTTGATGAAAGCGCTCAAACACTTTTTCGACATACAACAGGTACAGCTCAACCACTTTTTTTGACGCCCAGCCGCCGTAGGTTTCCAGCAAATAACCCGGCAGTTCGTAATGTTCCAGGCAGATCATCGGCACAATGCCGTGGCGCTGCATCTCGTCAAACAGTTCGTCGTAATAGGCGGCATAGCGTTCATCGACCACGCCGTTTTCATAATCGGTGAGAAAGCGTGACCAGTTGATCGAGGTGCGATAGTGGGTTAGCCCCGCCTGTTTCATCAGTTGCACATCTTCACGAAAGCGCTGGTAAAAGTTGGTCGCCACCGCCGGACCGTAGCCGTCGTGCCAGACGTGACGATCGTTTTTGTACCAGAGATCGGGCCAGGAATCCTGGCCCTCCCGCTTGTCTATCCAGCCTTCGGTTTGCCAGGCTGAGGCCGCCGCGCCCAGAATAAACGACGGCGGTATCGCAATTGTTTTCGTGCTCATTACATCCTCAGGCGTTGTTCGTCGCTTCGGCTTGCAGTTGCGCTTGTTCGGCGCGGCGAGAAGCAATTTTCACAAACGGCAGATAGATAATGACGGAGGTGATAATGCAGATAAGCTGCGTCACTACCGCGCCCATTGAACCGGCAGTCGACAGCCAGGCGTTGATCAACGGCGGCGTCGTCCACGGCACCATCACCACCGCTTTGCCGGCAAAACCGGTCACCGTGGCGAAATAACCGATCGAGCCGGTCACCAGCGGAGTGATGATGAACGGGATCGCGAGGATCGGGTTGAGCATGATCGGCATACCGAAAATCACCGGCTCGTTAATATTAAATACCCCCGGCCCGATAGAGAGTTTGGCGATCTCTTTCATCTCTTTGCGTTTGGTAGCGATCATCACCGCGATCAGCAGACCGATGGTTAAACCCGAGCCGCCGATACTCATATAAACATCCCAGAACGGCATGGTGATGATGTTCGGCACCTCTTTGCCCTGCTCAAAGGCGCTCATATTGACGGTGATCGCGCCCAGCAGCAGCGGTTCGCGGATAGGCTTAATCATCTGGTTGCCGTGAATACCGATCACCCAGAATAGTTGCGCCACAAACATCAGCAATAAAATGCCCGGCAGGCTTTGTACCACGCGTTCCAGCGGCTGCTGCACTACCTGGTAAACGGCGTCATACAGGTACATGCCGGTCACCTGGTGGAAAACAAAACCGAAGGTGGCAATCACGGTGGTGGTGATGATCGCCGGGATCAGCGCGGAAAACGACGCGGAGACGTTAGGCGGCACGGTGTCCGGCATTTTGATCTTCAGCCCGTCGCGGTTTTCCAGCCAGCAGTAAATTTCCACCGACAAAATAGCGATAAACATGCCGAGGAACAGACTACGGGTATCGGAGAACTGGCGCAGCAACACGTCTTTCACCACGTGCATTTGCCCGTCTACCAGCATTTCCACGGTGGTTGGTGTGACGCAGATAAAGCAGATCACCGCCAGCAAACCAGGAAACAGCGTCTTAATGCCGTTGATACGCCCCAGTTCAATACCGATTAAGAACACCGCGCCAATGTTGAGAAAGTTGAGCGTGGCGTAGTTAATCGCGCTGGTGATCGGCTTTAGCGCGGCAAGGAATGAGAGTGACTGGAAGCTGGCGAGGCCGTTTTTCGGATCCAGCACCATGTTGGAGATCAGGACGGAGAATGCGCCGACGATGATCACCGGCATCAGGGTAATGAACGAGGCTTTGATCGCCATGATATAGCGATAGCTGTTGAACTTTGTCGCAAAACTACCCAGAGAATCGATGAGCTTTTCTTGTAGGGCCATGAGTTAACACCTCAGTAAAGGGGCTTTTTTATCGATGCAGGGATACAGCACAGTCCCATTTGGCATACCAAAAATAGCGATGCGTGGCGGAAAGTTCTGTGACGAGACTCGCAACCCGCTTACTGGTATTCCAAAACGAGACGGATGACAACATTGGCATACCACCTTGCGCTTCGCAGGGATTTCCAACACTTAGCGCAAACCGTTACCGCTGGCCTTAACCCGTGAAATGAGTGTGGTAAACTGCGTTTCATTACGCGAAACGAGAACTCGTCATGGTCACAATGCTGGATGTCTCACTGCGCGCGGGCGTTTCGAAAGCAACGGTTTCCCGCGTGTTGAATGGTACGGGTCAGGTCAAAGAGAGCACCCGCAATCAGGTTTTTAAGGCGATGGAAGAGCTGGATTATCGCCCCAACTTTCTTGCCCGCTCGCTGGCAAACCGCACCAGCAACAGCATTGGCCTGGTGGTGTCCAGTTTTGACGGTTTCTATTTCGGCCGCTTATTGCAGCAGGCGTCGCGTCAGGCGGAATTACACGGCAAACAGCTGATTGTCACCGACGGTCACGATACGCCCGAACGGGAAGAGCTGGCGGTGCAGATGCTGGCGGACAGGCGTTGCGACGCCATTATTCTTTACACCCGGTTTATGAGCGAAAAAGCGATCTTAACGCTCATTGACGCCACGCCAATGCCGCTGATTGTCATCAACCGCGAGCTGTTCCAGGCGCATGACAAATGCGTGTTCTTCGAGCAGCAGGACGCGGCGTTCCAGGCGGTGGATTACCTGATCACACAACACCACCGGGATATTGCCTGTATTACCGCGCCGATCCACACACCAACCGGTAAAGCGCGGCTGATGGGCTATCGCAAGGCGCTGGAAAAACACGGCATTCCCTGGGATCCGCACAGAGTGAAGTACGGCGACTCGACCATGACGCGCGGGTATGAGCTGTGCCAGCAGATGTTGCAGGAAGGGGTGAAATTCAGCGCCCTGTTCGCCTGTAACGACGATATGGCGCTGGGTGCCTCAAAGGCCATCTGGCAGGCGGGTTTGCGTATTCCGCAGGATATTTCGCTGTTCGGCTTTGATGACGCACCAAGCGCTCGCTGGCTGGAGCCGGGCCTGTCGACGGTCTATTTGCCGATCGACAACATGATCACCACCGCGATTGATCAGGCGATCAAACTGGTGAACAACGAACAGATCGCCGCGATCCCACCGTTTACCGGCACACTGGTCTTGCGTGAGTCGGTAGCGGCGGGACCGGGCAGCAAGGCTTAGAACTGCTCCAGACCGATCAGTTCTTCGATGGTCTGGCGGCGGCGAATCAACCGCGCGACGCCGTTATCGAACAACACTTCCGGCAGCAGCGGGCGGCTATTGTAGTTTGATGACATCGATGCGCCATACGCGCCGGTGTCATGCAGCACCAGATAATCCCCGGCTTTTACTTCCGGCAGCGCGCGGGTTTCCACTTTCCCGCCCTCCTGCTGGGTAAAGACATCCCCGGATTCGCACAGCGGGCCGGCAACCACGGTATCAATCAATGGCGCATGGCGAAGATCGCGGCCGTCGGCGGCCAGCGCCGTAATGTGGTGGTAGCTGCCGTACATTGCCGGGCGCATCAGATCGTTAAAACCGGCGTCGATCAGCACAAAGTGGCGGCTGCCCATGTTTTTCACGCTACGCACTTGTGAAACCAGCACGCCAGATTCCGCCACCAGGAAGCGCCCCGGTTCGATCTCCAGTTTCACCGCATGCCCCAGATGTTTGGCGATTTGCTCACGCGCCGCATTCCACAGCCCGTAATAATGCGCGGTATCCACCGGCTCTTCCCCTTCGTGATAGGGGATCGACAAACCGCCACCCGCGGAAATAGCATGCAGATCCTGGCCGAAATCGACCACCTGGCGCACCATCGCCCCGCACACCTGCTCGAGATGACCATAATCCACGCCGGAACCGATATGCATATGAATGCCCGCGAGTTTCAACTGGTAGCGCCGCATTACCGCCAGCGCATCGGCCAGATCGCTGTACCAGATGCCATGCTTGCTGTTTTCGCCGCCGGTGTTGGTTTTCTGGCTGTGACCATGACCAAAACCAGGGTTAACGCGTAACCAGACGCGATGACCAGGCGAGACCGCGCCAAGCTGTTCCAGCATATCCACCGAACCGGCGTTCACTGCGATACCCAGTTCGCTCACCCGCGCGATGGTCGCCTCGTCCAGCACATCGGCGGTAAAAACGATATCGTCCGGGTGCGTTTGCGGATCGTAACCCGCTGCCAGCGCACGTTCGATCTCACCGAGCGAAACGGAATCGACTTTCACACCCTGCTCGCGCATCAGACGCAAAATATGAATATTCGAGCAGGCTTTTTGCGCAAAGCGCACCACGTCGAAGGCGCGCAGTTTGGCGATTTGCGCGCGAATGATTTGCGCGTCATAAACCCATACCGGACAGCCAAATTCAGCAGGTAAGCGCAGCAGATTAGCGGCGTTAAGGTCGGTTTCAGTCTGGTGTAATGAGCGTGGCATGGTGACTCCGGGCAACAAAATTTTTTACTGATTACGCCACAGTGCGAAGAGAATAAAAAATATCGTTTTATCGCGACTCTATGCAAAAATGATATGGATAACCTGCTGAAACTGGATCTGCCGATGCCCGCTGTCAATCTGCGCCATATCGAAATCTTTCACGCTGTAATGACCACCGGCAATCTGACGGAGGCCGCCGCACTGCTGCATACCTCGCAACCGACGGTAAGCCGCGAGCTGGCGCGCTTTGAAAAAGTGCTGGGGCTGAAACTGTTCGAGCGCACGCGCGGGCGTTTACAACCCACGGTGCAAGGCTTGCGGTTATTCGAAGAGGTGCAGCGCTCCTGGTACGGGCTGGACCGGATTGTCAGCGCCGCCGAAAGCCTGCGTGAGTTCCGCCAGGGCGAGCTTTCCATCGCCTGCCTGCCGGTATTTTCACAGTCTTTTTTACCACTGCTGCTGCAACCGTTTCTGGCGCGCTATCCGGATGTCAGCCTGAATATCGTGCCGCAGGAGTCGCCATTGCTGGAGGAGTGGCTGTCGGCGCAGCGCCACGATCTGGGCTTAACCGAAACGCTCAGCACCCCGGCGGGCACCGAGCGCACGCCGCTGCTCACCTGTAATGAAGTCTGCGTCATGCCACAAGATCACCCGCTGGCGCGCAAAACCGTGTTAACACCGGCAGACTTTCAGGGCGAGAATTACATCAGTTTGTCGCGCTCCGACAGCTACCGACAGTTGCTGGACGCGCTGTTTAATGAACATCAGGTGAAGCGGCGGATGGTACTGGAAACGCACAGCGCCGCCTCAGTGTGCGCGATGGTACGCACCGGGGTGGGCATTTCGGTGGTGAACCCGCTGACCGCGCTGGATTACGCGGCCAGCGGTGTCGCCGTGCGCCGTTTCAGTATTGATGTGCCGTTTACGGTGAGCCTGATCCGTCCACTGCACCGCCCCGCTTCCGCGCTGGTCGAGGCGTTTACCGCCCATTTGCAGGCAGCCATGCCGCTGGTTAGCGGGCCGCTGGCTGCCATGCTGGGCCAACGTTAAGAGAGCATAAAGTCCACCGCATCGGCGGCATGCAGCGCCGCCGTATCAAACACCTTAATCGGGCAATGTGTTTCCGGCAGTAGCAGGCCGATCTCGGTGCAACCGAAAATTACCCCTTCCGCGCCTTCGCCAGCCAATTTCTTGATTAAATTAACAAAATAGTAGCGAGACTCATCGGTGAACGTCCCCAGACAGAGCTCACTAAAGATGATGTCGTTGATGCGCTCGCGATCTTCCGGGCCCGGCACAGAGGTTTCGATGCCAAACTGTTTTTCCAGGCGGCCACGGTAAAAATCCTGCTCCATGGTGTAGCGCGTACCCAGCAGCGCGACATTGCGCATGCCGGCGTTTTGAATCGCCCGTCCGGTGGCGTCGGCAATATGCAGGAACGGAATATGGCAGCGTTCTTCAATTTGACCGGCGACTTTGTGCATGGTGTTGGTACACAGCACAATCGCCTGCGCGCCCGCCTGCTCCAGACCCGCCGCCGCCTGGGCTAAGATCTCACCGGCTTTGTGCCACTGCGCTGTCGCCTGGCAGGTCTCAATTTCATGGAAATCCAGGCTGTGCAGAAGCAAGCTGGCGGAGTGCAAGCCGCCGAGACGAGCTTTCACGCCCTCATTAATCAGGCGGTAATAAGGAATGGTCGATTCCCAGCTCATACCGCCCAGCAGTCCTATCGTTTTCATCGCTTGTCTCCGTCTGGTTTAGCGCTCAGTCAATCAAAGTTGTGATCGACTTTCAACTTCTCTGGCCTCGCGTTTATTTTTATAGAACGCTGAGATAAGTTATTTTGAAACAACGTTTCATCATTTACTCTGTCGTAATCACTAACGATACCTACTACAGGACACTCCGATGTTTATCTTCCATAAAGACACTCAGCTTGAAGACCTGGGCAACGGCGTCAGCCGCCGTATTCTTGCCCATAACGGCAAAATGATGGCGGTCGAAGTTATGTTCGAACAAGGCGCCATCGGCCCAATGCACAACCATCCTCATGAACAACTTACGTACGTTTTATCCGGCGAGTTCGAATTTACCATTGGTGATGAGAAACATATCGTCACCGCAGGCGATACACTTTATAAGGAACCGCACATTATGCACGGATGTGTGTGTTTAAAAGCCGGAACGCTGCTCGATACCTTTACACCGGTACGTGAAGATTTTTTAAAACGTTGATCGCGCCCTAAAATAGTTAACGCCTCCCATAATTAGGGGGGCGTTTTTATTTCCCGGCCAATAAAAATAGTTCGCCGGATAATCGTTTTAATTTCCAATGATTTCATTTCGCAATTTTTAATACCTTAGGCTGTTACTTAAATCTTTACGCTTATTGGCTTTAAACCCGCTGTTTTTCGGCAAAAATGACACCCACCTCACTTTATTGAAACATCGTTTCGACTTCGATCACATTTCACGAATTAATCGAATGACGCCAATTCAAAACACAATAAAATATTTTAAAACGACGTTTCACAAACCAAGAACGCAAGTTCGCAGGATTTTAAAACCCGGAATATCGTGAGTAATTTCCGGTGGTTAAAGTTTCAAAACGTATTGATTCAATTGATTATTGTGATCAAGCGCACGCGCAGAGCCTGTTTTAATCCCCGGACGCCCATGCGGCGGGGGAAAAAAGTTAATCTCCGAATCCGTATTACACATTGTTCGCCAGGTAGGTATGTATGAATGAAAACAGACTACTGGGATTGGCCTGGATATCGCCCTACGTTATTGGGTTGATAGTCTTTACGGCTTTCCCATTCATCTCATCGTTCTTTCTCAGTTTTACTGAGTATGACCTGATGAGCCCGCCGGTATTTAACGGCATTGAGAATTATCGCTACATGTTTACCGAAGACACGCTCTTCTGGAAATCAATGGGCGTCACCTTTGCGTATGTATTTTTGACAATCCCGCTGAAGCTCGCCTTCGCGCTGGGGATTGCCTTTGTGCTCAACTTTAAACTTCGCGGCATCGGTTTTTTCCGCACGGCTTACTACATTCCGTCCATTCTCGGTAGCTCTGTGGCGATCGCCGTACTGTGGCGCGCACTGTTCGCTATTGATGGCCTGCTGAACAGCTTTATCGGCGTGTTTGGTCTGGATCCGATTAACTGGCTTGGCGAACCGTCGCTGGCGCTGATGTCCGTCACCTTGCTGCGCGTCTGGCAGTTCGGCTCCGCGATGGTCATCTTCCTTGCTGCGCTGCAGAACGTACCGCAATCCCAGTACGAAGCAGCGATGATCGATGGCGCCAGCAAATGGCAGATGTTTATGAAAGTCACCGTGCCGCTGATTACGCCGGTTATTTTCTTCAACTTCATCATGCAGACCACCCAGGCGTTCCAGGAATTTACCGGCCCGTATGTCATTACTGGCGGCGGCCCGACCTATTACACCTATCTGTTCTCGCTCTACATCTACGACACCGCCTTCAAGTATTTCGACATGGGCTACGGCGCGGCGCTGGCCTGGGTGCTGTTCCTGGTGGTGGCAGTCTTTGCCTCCATCGCCTTTAAGTCTTCGAAATACTGGGTGTTCTACTCTGCCGATAAGGGAGGCAAAAATGGCTGATATCCAACATCTCACGCCGGGCATGAAAGAAGCCGAACGTGAAGTGGCGCGCACGCTGCGCCGCGAGAAAATCAGCGCATGGATCCGCTATACGATCCTGCTTTTTGTCGGCCTGTTAATGCTCTACCCGCTGGCGTGGATGTTCTCGGCGTCGTTCAAACCGAACCACGAGATCTTCACCACGCTGGGGCTGTGGCCCACCCACGCCACCTGGGACGGCTTTATTAACGGCTGGAAAACCGGCACCGAATACACCTTCGGTCATTACATGCTGAATACCTTTAAGTATGTGATCCCGAAAGTGATCCTGACCATTATCTCTTCCACCATTGTGGCTTACGGCTTTGCCCGCTTTGAGATCCCGTGGAAGAACTTCTGGTTCGGTACGCTTATCGCCACCATGCTGCTGCCAAGCACCGTGCTGCTGATCCCGCAATACCTGATGTTCCGTGAAATGGGCATGCTCAACAGCTACATGCCGCTGTATCTGCCAACGGCGTTTGCGACACACGGTTTCTTCGTCTTTATGTTGATTCAGTTTTTACGCGGCGTACCGCGCGACATGGAAGAAGCGGCACAAATCGACGGCTGTAACTCCTGGCAGGTGCTGTGGTACGTGGTAGTGCCAATCCTGAAACCGGCGATTATCTCCGTGGCGCTGTTCCAGTTCATGTGGTCAATGAACGACTTTATCGGGCCGCTGATTTATGTCTACAGCGTGGATAAATACCCGATCGCACTGGCGCTGAAAATGTCCATCGACGTCACCGAAGGTGCGCCGTGGAACGAAATTCTGGCAATGGCGAGTATCTCCATTCTGCCGTCCATCATTGTCTTCTTCCTGGCACAGCGCTACTTCGTACAGGGCGTGACCAGCAGCGGAATTAAAGGTTAAGAGGGAAGTATCATGGCTGAAGTTATTTTCAACAAACTGGAAAAGGTTTACTCCAACGGCTTCAAAGCGGTACATGGTATCGACCTGAAAATTGCCGATGGCGAATTTATGGTGATTGTCGGCCCAAGCGGCTGCGCCAAATCCACCACGCTGCGTATGCTGGCAGGTCTGGAGACCATCAGCGGCGGCGAAGTGCGCATCGGCGAGAAGATCGTCAACAACCTCGCGCCAAAATCACGCGGTATCGCGATGGTGTTCCAGAACTACGCGCTCTACCCGCACATGACGGTACGTGAAAACCTCGCGTTCGGCCTCAAGCTCAGCAAGATGCCGAAAGAGGAGATCAACAAACAGGTTGATGAAGCGGCGAAGATCCTCGAACTGGAAGAGCTGATGGACCGCCTGCCGCGCCAGCTTTCTGGTGGTCAGGCGCAGCGCGTGGCGGTGGGCCGCGCGATTGTGAAAAAGCCGGATGTGTTCCTGTTTGACGAACCGCTGTCGAACCTGGACGCCAAGCTGCGCGCCTCAATGCGTATCCGTATTTCCGACCTGCACAAGCAGTTAAAGAAATCCGGTAAACCGGCGACCACCGTTTACGTCACGCACGATCAGACTGAAGCAATGACCATGGGCGACCGTATCTGCGTGATGAAACTCGGCCATATCATGCAGGTGGATACCCCGGATAACCTCTACCACTTCCCGAAAAATATGTTCGTGGCGGGCTTTATCGGCGCGCCGGAGATGAACATCAAACCGGCGAAAATCGTGAAAAAAGCCGACCAACTGCACATCACCGTTGGTCATGAAACGCTGGCGCTGAACGCTTATCAGCAGGAGAAAGTCGCCGATTACGCCGACAAAGAGGTGTTCTTTGGTGTGCGCCCGGAGTTTGTCTCCGTTTCAGATGAGCCTTACAGCGACGATTGCGGCTCCGGTGAGCTGGTGCGCGTCGAAAACATGGGTCACGAGTTCTTTGTTTACCTGAAAGTTGGCGACTACGAACTGACCGCCCGAATCCCTTCTGATGAAGCTAAGCCAATGATTGCAAAGGGGCTTCACCGGAAGGTGTACTTTAAGTTTGATATGAATAAGTGTCATATTTTTGACGCGAAAACAGAACAGAACATTTCCTTATAACGACGAAATCATTCGCGATGCCCCGGCGCGGCAAGTCGGTGTCTCCCGGCACTTACGCAAGTAAGTCGCCGGCAGACATCAACGCAGCCACAAAGGGGCAGCCTGAAGAATGAAATTTAACTAAACGTTGGAGTATAAAAATGAAAAAAGTGCTTACCGGCGCCATCATCTCCGCAACTCTGGGCATGTGCGCTGTACCCGCAACCGCCGCTGATAATGTTGATCTGCGTATGTCCTGGTGGGGGGGCAACGGTCGTCATCAGGTCACCTTAAAAGCGCTGGAAGAGTTTCATAAACAGCATCCGGACATTACCGTTAAATCCGAATACACCGGTTGGGACGGCCACCTCTCCCGTCTGACCACGCAAATCGCGGGCGGCACCGAGCCGGACGTGATGCAGACCAACTGGAACTGGCTGCCGATTTTCTCCAAAAATGGCGACGGTTTTTACGACCTGAACCAGGTAAAAGACATTATTGATTTAAGCCAGTTCGACGCTAAAGAGCTGCAGTCCACCACCGTTGACGGCAAGCTGAACGGCATTCCAATCTCCGTCACCGCACGCGTGTTCTACTTCAACGACGAGCAGTGGAAAAAAGCGGGCGTCGCCTTCCCGAAAACCTGGGATGAGCTGTTAGCCGCGGGCAAAACCTTTGAAAGCAAGCTCGGCAAACAGTACTACCCGGTAGTGCTGGAGCACCAGGATACGCTGGCGCTGCTGAACTCCTACATGGTGCAGAAATACAACATTCCTGCCGTGGATGAAAAAGCGAAGAAATTCAGCTACACCAGCGAGCAGTGGGTCGAATTCTTCCAGATGTATAAAAAACTGGTCGATAGCCACGTGATGCCGGACGCTAAGTACTACGCGTCATTCGGTAAGAGCAACATGTATGAAATGAAGCCGTGGATCGAAGGTGAATGGGCCGGTACTTACATGTGGAACTCCACCATCACCAAATACTCCGACAACCTGAAGCCACCAGCCAAACTGGTGCTGGGTGACTACCCGATGCTGCCGGGCGCGAAAGACGCGGGCCTGTTCTTCAAACCGGCGCAAATGCTGTCGATCGGTAAATCCACCAAGCATCCGAAAGAGGCGGCCCAGGTGATCAACTTCCTGCTGAACAGCAAAGAAGGCGCGGAAACGCTGGGTCTGGAGCGCGGTGTGCCGCTGAGCAAAGCCGCGGTGCAAACGCTGACCGCCAATGGCGCGATCAAAGAGGCCGATCCGGCGGTTGCGGGTCTGCGTCTGGCGCAGTCTCTGCCGACCAAACTCTCGGTATCGCCTTACTTTGACGATCCGCAGATTGTTGCCCAGTTCGGTACCGCAATTCAGTACATCGACTATGGCCAGAAATCCGTTGAAGAAACCGCAGCCGACTTCCAGCGTCAGGCTGAACGTATTCTGAAACGCGCCATGCGCTAAGGTTTTACCGCAATGACATACCCTGCCCGTTCGCGGCAGGGTATTTTTTTATCTAAGGAGCAGGTAATGGCAAAGGGGAAAATAGTCTCTCTCACCTTCCGCAGCCAGAAAGACGACAAAACCGGGCAGGAAGTTATCCGGCTGACGCCGCCGCATATTATTTGTCACCGTAACTACTTCTATCAAAAATGCTTTACCCGCGACGGCGAGAAACTGATTTTCGGCGGCGCGTTTGAAGGCCACTGGAATTACTACTTACTGGATCTCGCAAACCGCGAAGCGACACAACTCACCGAAGGCGCGGGCGATAATACCTTCGGCGGCTTTTTATCCGCCGATGACAGCGCGGTGTGGTATGTGAAAAATACCCGCGAACTGCGCCGCGTGGATTTGCAGACGCTCGAAGAGCATATCGTCTACGAAGTCGACGATGAATGGGTGGCTTACGGCACCTGGGTCGCCAACTCCGGTTGCACAAAACTGGTTGGTATCGAAATCAAGAAAAGTGACTGGCAGCCACTTACCGACTGGCAAAAATTCCGCGATTTCTACTTCACTCATCCGGAGTGCCGCTTGATCCGCATTGATCTGCAAAGCGGTAAACGTGAGACCCTGTTGCAGGAAAAACGCTGGCTTGGCCACCCGATCTATCGCCCGTTTGACGATAACACCGTGGCGTTTTGCCACGAAGGCCCGCGCGATGTGATTGATGCACGTATGTGGCTGATTAACGAAGATGGCAGCAATGTGCGCAAAGTGCGCCAGCACAAGCCGGGAGAAAGTTTTACCCATGAATTCTGGGTGCCGGACGGCTCCGCGCTCTATTACGTGGCGCACCAGGAAAACGATCCGCGCCGGTATCTCTACAGCGCGGATCCGAACACGCTGGAAAACCAGCAGTTGATGGCGATCCCGCCCTGTTCGCACCTGATGAGTAATCAAGACGGCAGCCTGGTGGTTGGCGACGGCGCGCCGCATCACACCGGGGATATCCACCTTAACGATCCGTTTATCTGGGTATTTGATATTCATAGCGGCGAACAGAAAGCGATTTGCCAGCATAACAGTAGCTGGAAAGTGCTGGATGGCGACCGCCAGGTCACTCACCCGCACCCGTCTTTCTCGCCAGATAACCAGTGGGTACTCTACACCTCCGATGCCGAAGGCATGCCCGCGCTCTACCTGACGCGGGTGTAATTTTGCCCTCTCCCGCCCGGGAGAGGGATGTTGTTACACGCCGATATTACGCAGTTTTTCACCCGACATCAGACGGCGCTCGATATGTTCCAGCGTGACGTTTTTGGTTTCCGGGATCAGCCAGAAAGTGACGCCGACAAATGCCAGATTCAGCGCGGTATAGAGCCAGAAGGTGCCCGCCGCGCCAATCGCGTCCAGCAAGGTCAGGAAAGTCGCGCCGATAATCATGTTCGACACCCAGTTAGTGGTGGTCGAGCAGGTGATACCGAAGTCGCGGCATTTCAGCGGCTGGATCTCAGAACACAAGATCCACACTACCGGCGCAGCGCTCATTGCATACCCGGCAATACAGATCATCGTCATACCAACGGAAAGCCAGGATAACCCGCTCGACGCAGTGCCGTTATCAAACTGCATCAGGCAGTAGCCAAGGATCAAGGTGCCAATTGCCATCACGCTGAAACCAATTTTCAGCGCCGGTTTGCGCCCGGCTTTATCTACCGTAAACACCGCGATAAAGGTGGCAAACATAAAGGTCAGCCCCACCACCAGCGTGGCGATCATCTGCTGTTCCGTGGTAGTAAACCCGGCCATTTTGAAGATGCGCGGCGCGTAATACATGATGATATTCATGCCGGTGAACTGCTGCATCGCCTGCAATAACATGCCGAGGAAAACGGCGCGGCGCACGTTGCGGTTAGCTTTAAACAGCTGGAAACCGCCCTGTTTCAGTTTCAGGCTTTCGCGGATTTCATTAAGTTCTTCGCGCGCTTTTTCCGAGGTATCGCGCAGCATACGCAGCACCTCTTCCGCTTCAATATGCCGCCCTTTTTGCGCCAGCCAGCGCGGGCTATTAGGCAGGAACACCACCAGAATAATCAGCAACACCGCTGGCAGCGCCAGTACGCCGAGCATTGCCCGCCAGTTGCCGCTGTAGCTAAACGCGGTATCCGACAGGAACGCCAGCACAATGCCCAGCGTGACCATTAACTGGTACATGCTTATCATCTTGCCACGCACGTTTTCGCTCGCCATTTCAGAGAGGTACAGCGGCGCGGTGTAAGACGCAATGCCGACCGCAACCCCGAGCAACACGCGGGAAAGCAGCAGCACTTCCACACTGGCGGCAAACGCGGAACCGAGCGAGCCGGCGACAAACAATACCGCGCCCGCCATTAAACTGTATTTGCGCCCAAGGCGGAAAGAGAGCCAGCCGTTAAACAGCGCACCCAGCGCCGCGCCCAGCATCATGCTGCTCACCACCCACTCCTGCAAACGGCTGGATAAGGTGAAATGGTCGGTGATAAACGGCAGCGCGCCGGAAATCACCCCAATATCGAGACCAAACAACAGCCCGGCAACCGCTGCCGACACCGAGACAAACAGATTCATACGCCGGGTATCACGCAGGGCGCGCGGTAAAGCTACGGAATCATTACTGATAGAAGTCATTTTTTCCTGCCTACACAGAATAAGACGTCCTATGAAAGTAAGTCAGCGACGGGTCAAAGCGTCAGTGCTGAAAACGCGAAGATATGGATAAATACGCTGTGGCATGGTGTTTTGTGATGGAGTTTACAATTTTGAAAATATAGTTTAAGCACTAAACTAATTTTAACTTACTTATTTTTAAAGATTTTTAATCAATAGTCTGCGAATTAAGATAAAAGGATATGGATTTTTCTATTCATCAGATATGGACAATTAATACGCAGAGATAAAAAAACCTGCCCGCAGGCAGGTTTTTTATGCAGCTAATGCCAGGCGAATTAACGCGCCAGCCAGCCACCGTCAACCGCAATGGTGTAGCCGTTGATGTAGTCAGACGCTTTTGATGCCAGGAACACAACCGGCCCCATCAGATCGCTCGGCAGCCCCCAGCGGCCCGCCGGGATGCGATCGAGGATCTCGGCGCTACGCTGCTCGTCGGCACGCAGTTGCTGAGTGTTGTTGGTCGCCATATAACCCGGCGCGATAGCGTTAACGTTGATGTTGTGTTTCGCCCACTCGTTCGCCAGCAGACGCGTCACGCCCATGACGCCGCTTTTTGACGCGGTGTAAGACGGTACGCGGATGCCGCCCTGGAAAGAGAGCATCGACGCGATGTTGATGATCTTGCCGCCGTTACCCTGCGCGATGAAGTGTTTTGCCGCCGCCTGGGACATAAAGAATACGCTCTTGATGTTCAGGTTCATCACGTCGTCCCAGTCTTTCTCGCTGAAGTTGATCGCGTCTTCGCGGCGGATCAAACCGGCGTTGTTTACCAGAATGTCGATTTTGCCGAACTCAGCTACCGCGCGCTCCAGCAGCGCCGGAATGCCGTCGATCTGACGCAGATCGGCGGTCAGGCTAAGAAAACGACGGCCCAGCGCGGTCACGCGCTCGATGGTTTCTGTTGGTTCAACAATATTGATACCGACGATATCGCAGCCCGCTTCCGCCAGGCCCAGCGCCATACCCTGGCCCAGACCGGTGTCGCAACCGCTGACTACCGCAACCTTACCTTGAAGAGAAAATGCATCCAGAATCATGTTTATTCCTTAATCTATCAGCGCCTGTGTTGGACAGGCATGGTTTTATGCTGCCCGCTATTAGCGCAGATCTTTTACAGCGACGTGATCCATGTCATCAAAGACCTGGTTCTCACCCACCATCCCCCAGATGAAGGTATACGCACGCGTACCAACGCCTGAATGGATTGACCAGCTGGGAGAAATGACCGCCTGCTCGTTATGCATCACAATGTGACGCGTTTCCTGCGGCTGCCCCATCATATGGAATACGCAGGCGTCTTCTTCCATATTGAAATAGAAGTACACTTCCATGCGGCGCTCATGGGTATGGCACGGCATAGTGTTCCACAGGTTGCCCGGCGCAAGCTCGGTCAGCCCCATGCTTAACTGGCAGGTTTCCAGCACGTCCGGCACAAAATATTTGTTAATGGTGCGACGGTTACTGGTCAGCGGATCGCCAAGTGTCACTGGTGCGACATCGGCTGGCGTCACTTTTTTCGTTGGGAAGGTGGTGTGTGCGGGTGCGCAGTTGTAGTAAAACTTGGCCGGTTTCGCGCTATCTATGCTGGCAAAAACCACCTCTCTGGCGCCTTTTCCGACATATAACGCATCGCGATGACCAACTTCATAACACTGACCATCAACGGTGATGGTGCCCGGGCCGCCGATATTAATCACGCCCAGTTCGCGGCGCTCAAGGAAATAGCTCACGCCAAGCTGTTTACCCACTTCGCCACCGACAGAAACGGTTTTATTCACCGGTTTAATACCGCCGACAATAATGCGGTCGATATGGCTGTAAACCATGGTGTATTCGTCATCAGCGAATATTTTTTCGACTAAAAACTCATTGCGCAGGCCCTGGGTATCCAGCGTTCTCGCATGCGCACTGTGGATGCTTTGTCTGACTTCCACAATAACCTCCGAAGTAAATTTTGACCGAAACGTCACTCAACGAAACGCAGAAACAGTGTTCCGTTTCTTCATTAGGCGCATCTTATCCCGGCTAAAACATGTTTTCAATCTTGAATAAAACAACGTTTCAATTTTTCTGCGACTTATTATTAAATCTGTAAGTCCGATCACGATTGTTTGGCGTTGACAGTGCGTCATTACCGGTTAGGCTATGAGAGTAAATTTAAATAAATCATAGCAAACAATAAGTTAAGATCGTCTTTGAGTTTTGACGGCTAATCAGTAATTTTTGTGTGTAAAATCAAAGCCCGCTAGCACAAACGCTTTTTCACCTCGCATTCATCCGGCTCACAGACGTTGTTTTCTTATAAAGTGCGTCAGCAATCACACATATTGAAACGTTGTTTTGATAAATTAATACTCTATTTTTAAACTTGTAATCATCTGTGGTCATCATTGGGGCGCAACTTTCCCACCGGACCATCTAAAGGAGTGAAATATGGCGAAAGGCATGCGGGTAAAACTCAATTACGCAATCAGCCGCGATCCGGATACCGGCGCGGAAGTCACCCGCTTAACACCACCGGAAGTGACCTGCCACCGGAACTACTTCTATCAGAAGTGTTTTTTCAATGATGGCAGCCACCTGTTGTTTGCTGGTGAATTTGATGGCCACTGGAATTATTACCTGCTGGATATCGCGAAAGCCGAAGCCGTGCAGTTAACGGAAGGCGCGGGCGATAACACCTTTGGCGGTTTCCTCTCGCCGGATGACAGCGCCTTATATTATGTGAAAAACGATCGCACGCTGCGTGAAGTGAATTTACAGACGCTCGCCGAGCGCGAAATTTATCGCGTACCGGACGAGTGGGTCGGCTACGGCACCTGGGTGGCAAACAGCGATTGCAGCAAACTGGTTGGGATTGAGATCGCCGCCAGCGACTGGACGCCGCTCAATGACTGGAAATTGTTCCATGATTTCTTTCATAAAGGCCCGCACTGCCGTCTGCTGCGCGTGGATCTGCAAAGCGGCGAAAGCAGCGTGATCCATGAAGAGAAAAACTGGCTGGGGCACCCGATCTATCGCCCATTCGACGACAACACCGTGGCGTTTTGCCACGAAGGCCCGCACGATCTGGTGGATGCGCGGATGTGGCTGGTCAATGAAGACGGCAGCCATGTGCGCAAAGTTAAAGATCACGCCGAAGGCGAAAGCTGTACCCACGAATTCTGGGTGCCGAACGGTTCCGCGCTGGTGTACGTCTCTTACCTGAAAGGCAAACAGGGGCGCATGATTTACAGCTTCAACCCGGATACCGGCGTGAACGACGCGGTGATGCCGATGCCTGCGTGTTCACATCTGATGAGCAACTTCGACGGCACATTACTGGTCGGCGATGGTTCCGGCACGCCGGTGGATGTGAAAGATACCAGCGGTTACACCATTGATAACGATCCGTATTTGTATGTTTTCGACGTGGCGAAAAAAGCCTATTTCCGCGTGGCGCGCCACGATACCTCCTGGGCAACGGTTGCCAACAGCCGCCAGGTAACGCATCCGCATCCGTCGTTCACACCGGACGACAGTGCGATTCTGTTTAGTTCCGATAAAGACGGTAAACCGGCGCTTTATATCGCGAAACTTCCTGAGCAACGCGTAATGTTGCAAGCATAAACTTTGAGTTAGTGTTTCTGTAACTGGCCTTGCCCTCCTCCTGGGGGGCTTTTTTTTGTGCCGTTCTTGCCCGTCATACTTTCAGCCACTGGTGTGCTGGCTGCCTTACTTTTCGCTACAGGTTCGTTACTTTCTTTGGACTTTTGGAGAGTGCTTTTTGCATTTGCTCAGGTCTGCCCTGAATAATTTGAGTCACAGGAAGGCGGCAACGCAGCGAGTTTCCGGGAGCTAACTGAAGTAAGTGATTGCGGTGAGTATGGCGGGCATAAATATAAAAAACCCCGGCCAATGGCTCCGGGGTTTTTGTGAGGGTAACACAGGTAGTTCAGACAATCAGAAAGAGTAAGCTACACCGAGGCGGAAACGGGTCTGGCGTTCGTCGGTGCTTTTCACACCCACGTTGCCCACTTCCACATACGGGGACCAGTTTTTATCCAGTTTGTACGCCACCTTGGCGTTATATTCGTTGGAATAGGTTTTGTTGTTTTCACGAATAACATCTTCGGTGCTCTTCGCGTAAACATAGTTCAGCTCAATACGGTAGTCGCCCATCGCCCAGCCGACCCAGGTATCAAATTTATTGACCTTGTTATCAACGGTATTGGAATCCGGGTTACGTGTGTATTCGTAGCGATAACGACCGGCAATATAGACGCCGTTATCAAAGCTGTATTGCACATGAAGATACGGTTTATAGATGGAGTTGGTATCTTTACTTTCGATATTAAAGCCCGGTGTTAACGCAAAATTCTGCGTCGCAGCCCAGCGCCAGTTAATGGACTCTTCGTGGCCGTTACCCACGATTTCCGTTAACGGTTTGTCGGCGTCATCGCCGCCAGATTTCCATTTCGCTTCAACACCGAAACCTAAGCCATTATCGAAACGGTGAGAAACCGCTACGCGATCGGCGTTGGAGCCGCTGTCGATGTATTCATGACGTAAATCCACGGTGACGGCTTGTGAAGCAAAGGAAGCGCCAAGGAGTGAAGCAAGAGCCAGAGTTTTCTTAAACATGAGATTACCTCAATAATTAAAATTATGTTCCATTTTTATGGAATTTCATTTTATTTTTTTGGTAACTTTATTTTAGTGATCGCGATCGTAAATATTTGCATGGAACGGAACTATGTATAACGGCGTGATGAATATCAATATATTTTCCCGAAAACGGCGAATTAATATGATAAAGATCACACCGATTTTCTATTAACTGTTAACTTACAAATTCAAATACAAATTAAAAACATAAAATAAAACAGATACCTACAAAACAAAACCATTAATAATAAGCACGCTTATCGCTTGCAGACATAATGGTCACGCAGGGTACGATATTAATAACCAGCGCTGAAGAAGTGATTTTGAATAAGCCAGGAAAATTATTAGTTGGAAAGGTGGAAGTTTTAATTAAATTGAAACGCGAGCGGTAATGGGTACCAAAAATAATAAAACCTTCCAGCAGGAAGGTTTTATTTAACTTAAAGTCAGATTAATCGCGTTCGATTGCCAGCGCCACGCCCTGGCCACCGCCGATGCATAAGGTTGCCAGCCCTTTACGGGCCTGCCGTTTTTGCATTTCATGCACCAGCGAAACCAGAATACGACAGCCGGAAGCGCCAATCGGGTGGCCAAGCGCTATCGCCCCGCCATTGACATTCACCCGCTTCTCGTCCCATTCAAGGATTTTACCGACCGACAGCGCCTGCGCCGCATAGGCTTCGTTCGCTTCAATCAGATCGACATCATCGAGCTGCCAGCCCGCGCGCTCAAGGCAGCGGCGCATGGCATAAACCGGCGCAATGCCCATTAACGCCGGGTCGACGCCGACACTGGCAAACGCGCGGATGCGCGCCAGCACCGGTAAATTCAGTTCCTGCGCTTTTGCTTCGCTCATTACCAGCACCGCCGCCGCACCGTCATTGATCGGCGAGGCGTTACCGGCGGTGACGGAGCCGCTTTGTTCAAAAGCGGGGGCGAGTTTCGCCAGCGCTTCCGCGCTGGGGTCGGTACGCGGTTGTTCATCGGTATCGATAACCTGCGTCTGGCCTGCTGCATCCAACGCACTTACCGGCACAATTTCATCGCGAAAACGCCCGGAATCGATAGCGACACGCGCTTTATGCTGCGAGCTTAACGCCCATTCATCCTGGCGTTCACGGCTGATGCCATATTCACGCGCCAGGTTTTCCGCCGTTACGCCCATATGATAATCGTTGAAGGCGTCCCACAACCCGTCATGCACCAGGCTATCAATAAGCTGGCTGTTGCCGAGCTGCGCGCCGGTGCGGCTGTCGGTCAGCACATGCGGCGCACGGCTCATATTCTCCTGCCCACCGGCGATCACCACATCGGCTTCGCCGCACTGGATCGCCTGAGAGGCCAGGTGCAGAGCTTTCAGCCCGGAGCCGCAGACGTCATTAATGGTGATTGCCGAAACCGTATTCGGCAGGCCGCCTTTGATCGCCGACTGCCGCGCAGGGTTTTGCCCGGCGCCTGCTGTCAGCACCTGGCCTAAAATCACTTCGTCGATATCTTGTGGCTGCACGCCGCTACGCTCAATCAATGCGCGCACCACCTGGCTGCCCAACTCAACGGCAGAGAGGCGTGACAATGCGCCCTGAAAACAGCCGATAGGCGTGCGAACCGCGCCGACTATCACGACATCTTTCATCTCTACCCCCGCAGTTGTTCAACCCGGCAATAGTAGTGCATTGTTAACAAGTATTAACTCGATTGTTTAAAATTGGTGAGATTAGTCACAGCGAAAGTCAGAGGCGGGAAAGCAGCGGCAAGTTGCGCGGCCAGCAAGGCCGCGCAGAAGGGGAAAATCAGTTGTTAACCGGGATCACCGCGCCTTTATATTTGGTGCGGATCCAGTCCTGAATCTCTTTGGAGTGCAGCACGTTCACCAGCGCCACGATATCTTTTTTCTTCTCGTCGCCACGGTGTACGGTGATGATATTGGCATACGGGTTGTTTTCACCGCTTTCCACCGCGATCGGATCGTGAACCGGATCCAGACCGGCATCAATCGCATAGTTGGCGTTGATCACCACCGCATCGCCTTCATCATTGTTGTACATCTGCGGCAGCAGCGCTGCTTCGACGTTCGGCAGGAACTGCAGTTTTTTCGGGTTATCAACGATGTCATCAATACGCGCCGTCACTTTGTCGATACCCGGTTTCAGCTTGATGACGCCCTCTTTTTCGAAAATAGAGAGAATGCGCCCCTCTTCAGACACCGCATCACGCATGATGATTTTGCCGCCCTGCGGCAGATCTTTCAGCGATTTGTATTTTTTGGAGTAAATGCCAATCGGCTCAATATGGATAGCGCCTGCGCTGACGAAATCATAGGTTTTGTCGCCCGCGTGATCTTTGATAACGCTATTCAGGTACGGAATGTGCTGGAAGTAGTTGGCATCCAGTTCACGGCTGGCCAGCGCCGTGTTCGGCAGGATGTAGTCCTGGAATGGTTTAATTTCCAGATCAATTCCCTGTTTCGCCAGAATCGGTTTCGCCTGCTCAAGGATTTCGGCGTGCGGCACGTTTGACGCGCCCACAGTCAGCGTATCCGCCCAGGAGGAGAAGCTCAGCACGCTGAGGGTGGCTGCGGCAATCAGTGTCAGTGTTTTTTTCATGATGTTGGTTTCCAATAATTATCGTTTATCTAACAGAGAAGTAATCACGTCGCCGCAGAACTGGATGATGAAGACGATGATAAGAATGGTCACTGTCGCCACCAGCGTGACGTCGTTATGGTTCCGCTGGAATCCTTCCAGATAAGCAAGATTGCCCAACCCGCCAGCGCCGATAACGCCGGCCATGGCGCTGTAGCTCACCAGCGCAATCAGCGTCACGGTAATCCCGGACACCAGCGCTGGTGATGACTCGGGCAGTAACACCCGAAATACCAGTGTGCTCAACCGCGCGCCCATCGAACGCGTCGCCTCAATCACCCCTTTATCCACTTCGCGCAGCGCAATCTCGACCAGGCGCGCATAAAACGGCGCGGCACCGACGATAAGCGCAGGCAGCGCGGCGTTCGCGCCAAGAATGGTGCCAACGAGGGTTTTGGTAAACGGGATCAGCAGCACAATCAAAATGATGAACGGAATAGAACGGAAGACGTTCACCACAATCGAAATCACGCTGTACAACGTGCGATTCTGGAACAGGCCGCCGCGCGCGGTGAGAAACAGCGCCAGACCGAGCACGATCCCCAGTACAAAAGTCGCCGCGCCCGACAGCGCTGTCATATACAGTGTCTCTTGCGTCGCCGCCCAGAGTTGCGCCCATTTCAGGTGCGGAAAGAGGGATTCAGCCATGCGTCACGACCTCGCTTTCAATATCCGTCTTGCTCAGGTCTGCAAGGATATTGTTCAGTTGTTCCGGGGTCGCCTTCACGTTCACCCATAATTGTCCAAATATGCCGTGCGCGGTTTGCGACATCTTGCCGTGCAAAATGTTAAACGGCAGACCATAGCGCAGCGTCAGTTCGCCGACGATCGGCTGGTGCGTGCTGTGGCCGGTAAAGGTCAGCTTGATCACCGTACCGTCCAGATCGCTGTTCAGCTCCGGGTTGAACGCCTCTTCTTCTTTATACTGGCTCACCTGGCGCACAAACTGTTTGGTGATCGGCTGCTGCGGATGGGTAAAGACGCTCAGCACATCGCCCTCTTCCACCACTTTGCCGTTCTCCATTACCGCCACGCGGTCGCAAATCTTGCGCACCACATGCATTTCATGGGTGATCAACACAATGGTCAGTTTGAAACGGCGGTTAATATCGAGCAGCAAATCGAGGATCTGATCGGTGGTTTGCGGATCCAGCGCCGAGGTGGCTTCATCGCACAGCAGCACATCCGGGTTATTCGCCAGCGCGCGGGCAATGCCAACACGCTGTTTCTGCCCGCCGCTAAGCTGCGATGGGTAAGCCTTTTCGCGCCCTTTCAGCCCCACCAGCTCAATCAGTTCCGCCACGCGGGCATTAATCTGCGCTTTTGGCGCACCGGCAATTTGCATCGAAAACGCAATGTTTTCGCTCACCGTGCGTGACCACAATAGATTGAAGTGCTGAAAGACCATGCTGATCTTCAGCCGCGCCTGGCGCAACGTTTCCCCGCGAGCGGCGGCAATGTCCTGACCATTAATCACAACGCTGCCGGAGGTGGGTTTTTCCAGACCGTTCAGCAAGCGAATCAGCGTACTTTTCCCGGCGCCGCTGTAGCCAATAATGCCGTAAATCTGCCCCTGCTCAACCGTCAGATTGACGCTGTCGACGGCGGTAATCGATGCCTTTCCCTGGTCGAAAATCTTGGAGATATTCCTGAGGACGATCATTCGTTGGTGTTTCCGTTTGGCAGTTTAGCAGTATGGATGTCCAGAAGATAATAATCAGCCGTAGTTATAATTCAAATAACCAAATAGACATTACTTATAACTAAACACGCTAACAGCGGTGGAACAGGGGTTTTGACGATAAGACTTTATTTCGCATTGCATTGCCGGAAATTGCATAACTGCGATGGAGAGAAGAGGAAAAGTGTCTGAAATCAGCGCTAAAATCCGCTTTTCTGGCAATCAATCCATCCGGACGACTGTATGGCTCGCCGTCCTGATGGCTAAACAGAGGTTTATATTTCCAATCGCTCTAAACGCCGAATAAAGGTTATTTAAACAGGCAAAATGACAGACCTATCATCCGCTCATCACGAATGTTAACGGGTAAATCTACAATGTCAGTCTTCCATTCTGTAACCGAATTGATCGGTCAAACACCGCTGTTGCAGTTACATAAACTGGCGAGCGGGCCATGCGAATTATTTCTCAAACTGGAAAACCAGAACCCTGGCGGTTCGATTAAAGACCGGGTCGCGCTGTCGATGATTAACGAAGCCGAACGCCTCGGTTTGCTCGCACCCGGCGGGACGATTATTGAAGCCACCGCCGGTAACACCGGATTGGGACTGGCGCTGATCGCTGCGCAAAAGGGTTATTCACTGGTGCTGGTGGTGCCGGACAAAATGAGCCGCGAGAAGATTTTCCACCTGCGCGCACTGGGCGCGAAAGTGGTGCTCACCCGCTCAGACGTGAACAAAGGCCATCCGGCTTACTATCAGGATTACGCGCGCCGCCTGGCGCAAGAGACGCCGGGCGCGTTTTACATCGACCAGTTCAATAACGACGCCAACCCGCTGGCACACGCGTCGACAACCGCGCCGGAACTCTTTGAACAACTGGACGGTAAAATCGATGCCATCGTCGTTGGCGTGGGTTCCGGCGGCACGCTTGGCGGATTGCAAGCCTGGTTTGCTAAACACTCGCCGCACACCGAATTTGTGCTGGCCGATCCGGCCGGTTCGATCCTCGCCGATCAGGTGGAACATGGTCGTTACAGCACGCCAGGTTCCTGGCTGGTTGAAGGCATTGGCGAAGATTTTATTCCACCGCTGGCACACATTGACGGTGTGCGCAAAGCCTTTCGTATTACCGATCGCGAAGCCTTCGCCACCGCCAGAGAACTGCTGCAACAGGAAGGCATCCTGGCGGGATCGTCCACCGGGACGCTGCTCAGCGCTGCCCTGCGTTACTGCCAGGCGCAAACCGCGCCGAAACGCGTGGTGACGTTCGCCTGCGATAGCGGCAACAAATATCTGTCGAAAATGTTCAACGACGACTGGATGCGCCAGCAAGGGTTGCTCACGCGCCCTTCTAACGGCGATCTCACGGATTTTATCGCCCTGCGCCACGACGAAGGTGCAACCGTCACCGCTGCGCCAGAGGATAGCCTCGCCGCCGTGCTGGCGCGCATGCGGCTGTACGATATTTCGCAACTGCCGGTGCTGGAAAACGGTCAGGTGGTGGGGATTGTTGACGAATGGGATCTGATAAGCCACGTGCGCGGCGACAGTGCACGTTTCGCGTTGCCGGTGAAAGCGGCGATGACCCGCAACGTGGAAATCCTCGATAAACACGCGCCGGAAAGCGCGCTGTACGCCATTTTTGATCGCGGCCTGGTAGCGGTGATCGCCGACAACGGCCACTTTGTTGGCCTGATAACCCGCAGCGATGTACTGACCACCTGGCGCAACCGTCTTGAACAATAAGGGAAATAAAATGAAAACACTGGCAACGCAGAGCGTCCACAGCGGCGCATTCAACGACCAACACGGCGCGGTGATGCCGCCGATTTACGCCACCTCCACCTTCGCACAGCCTGCGCCTGGCCAACACACCGGCTACGAATATTCGCGCAGCGGCAACCCGACACGCCACGCGCTGGAAACGGCGATCGCCGAACTGGAAGGCGGCACGCGCGGTTACGCGTTTGCTTCGGGCCTCGCCAGCATCTCCACGGTGCTGGAACTGCTGGATAAAGACAGCCATCTGGTGGCGATTGATGATGTGTACGGCGGCACCTATCGCCTGATTGAAAATGTGCGCCGCCGCAGCGCCGGATTACAGGTGAGCTGGGTAAAACCGGACGATCTCGCAGGTCTCGAAGCTGCCATTCGCCCCGACACACGGATGATCTGGGTGGAAACGCCAACCAACCCGTTACTGAAGCTGGCGGATCTGGCGGCGATTGCCGCCATCGCCAAACGTCACACTATTCTCAGCGTGGCGGATAACACCTTCGCATCGCCGGTTATCCATCGCCCGCTGGAGTTAGGGTTTGATATCGTGGTGCATTCGGCCACGAAATACCTGAACGGGCACTCGGATGTGGTTGCCGGCTTGGCCGTGGTCGGTGATAACCCGGCGCTGGCCGAAAAACTCGGTTATCTGCAAAATGCCGTCGGCGGGGTGCTCGATCCGTTCAGTAGTTTCCTCACCTTGCGCGGCATTCGTACGCTTTCCCTGCGCGTGGAGCGCCACAGCAGCAACGCGCTGGCGCTCGCCCGCTGGCTGGAACAACAGCCGCAGGTAGAGAAAGTGTGGTTCCCGTGGCTGGAATCGCACCCGCAGTATCAGCTGGCGCGCAAGCAGATGGCGCTGCCGGGCGGCATGATTTCGGTGGTCATCAAAGGTGATGACGCGCGGGCGACAGAGATTATCAATAAGCTAAAACTGTTTACGCTGGCGGAAAGCCTCGGCGGTGTGGAGAGCCTGGTCAGCCAGCCGTTTAGCATGACTCACGCGTCAATTCCGCTTGAACAGCGCCTGGCAAACGGCATCACACCGCAGTTGATCCGCCTGTCGGTGGGCATCGAAGATGAACAGGATCTGATTGCTGACTGGAAAAACGCGCTGGCGTAAGCACATAAATCGGGGAGCCATCAGGCTCCCTGCGATGTTAACGGGTTGTCCCACGCCGATACCACCTGGTTGCGGCCCTGTTTTTTCGCGGCATACAGCGCCGTATCGGCCCGGTGAATAAGACCGCTGGCAATCATATGCAACGGTTTATCTTCAAAGTGCACTTGCCCCGTTTGCAGTGTCGCCACGCCGATACTGATGGTCAAAAAACCGGTCGGGCTGGCCGCGTGCGGTACGCTAAGCGCGTTGATATTGCTGCGCACATCTTCGGCGACATTCATTGCCTGCATCAGGTTGGTTCCCGGCAGGATAATCAGAAACTCTTCGCCACCGTAACGGCTGACGTTATCGCCGCTGCGCAAGGGTGACGAGGTGAGCGTGCGGGCAACCAGGCGCAGGCAATCGTCCCCGGCCTGATGCCCCTGGGTATCGTTATAGTTTTTGAAATAGTCGATATCCGCCAGACAGACCGACAGCGGGAAATCCTCCTGCAAAGCGCGGGAAATCTCGCTCAGCAGACACTCATCCATATAGCGCCGGTTAAACAACCCGGTCAGATGATCGTGTTGCGCGTACTGTTGTAACACTTTATTCGCGCTGGCGAGCTTGTGCTCTGCCTGGCGACGTTCGGTGATATCGACCCAGGTGACCGACAGCCCCACCACCATATCCATGGCGTCATGTACCGGTACCGCCTGAATATCGTAACAACGATCGCGCCAGCCCAACTCGCGTGACGGCAACGCCTCGCCCTTATCCGCCAGCGCGAAATCCGTCAGGAAAAAGGGCCAGTAATCAGGCATCAAACGCTGAAAGTGATCCTCTGTTTCCAGCGCCTCACCCAGCAATTTCGCCATCGCCTTGTTGGACATCACCAGACGCCCGTGGCGGTCAATCATACACAGCGCCACCGGCGTGGTTTCGTAAATGGTCTCCAGTTGCAGCACCCGTTCACCGAGGTTGGAGATATTGCGATCGATACCGCGATAACCGCGCAACTCACCCTGCTCATCAAACAGCGGGATGCCGCTGGTTTCCAGCACCACAATGCTGCCATCGGCGCGTTGATTACGGTTGACCAGGCCAGAAAACGCACGCTTCTCCGCCACAATGGCACCAAACGCGCCCGCCACGCGTTCCGCTTCGCCCGGCGGCATAAAATCAAAAGGGGTTTTGCCAATCACCTGGTCAGGCGGTACGCCGAGCAATTCCGTTACGACGTCGGAAGACCACGTATAACGTCCCTGCGCGTCGACTTCCCACACCCAGTCAGAATTGTTGTGCAGCAATTCGAAGAGATGTTTGGCATCTTCTTCCCGGTGATCCAGCCGTTTTTTGTCATTATTCATGGTTTCTGTTCCGCATGGCCCGCTATGCGCGCAACAACTTGCCTGGTCAGCGTGGTGAAGGCAAGAAATATTCACCACAAAAATATATCTATCTGTTTTGCTAAGCTGCGCCTTAACCCAATGAAAGTGAATAAGATTCATACTTACTTTGGGCGTTTTTTTCTGCAACATCTCTGCTTCGAGATGTCGGTTTTGCGCCTGCTTACCCTGTTTTCAATCACCAGAAGTAATAATAGCCACACTGTACACGATTTCGTCAGACTTTTTCATGCAGCTTATTTTTTTATCTCTCGGCAACGTGGCCAGAACCTGCAATTTATTTATCGTCACCTTAATTACAATAAGAAATTATAGAGCGCATCTATTTAAAGCAATTAATTTACCTTAAGGCAAATTACTCCTGGATTTTTTAAATTTTCCGGTTAATATATTTTCTCTTCACCGATTATCGCCATCGATATTTATCACGCAAGACAATAGCGATATATAAAGACGAATTAATTAATACTATCTATAAAATAAAAATAACGTTACCGCATTTACTTTGGCGGTATAGCCACAACGCTTTACTCATCACCCACGCCGCGCCGCAAGGCCTGGTGCGGGTTTGTTATTAGTGCAGGGTTATAAAAACAATGAATAGCGATAACCGCAAAAATAAAACCACCAGCGTCAACCCGGCGCGCCAGGCGCACCGCCAGATGTCGTGGGGAATGTTATTCTTTTGCTTATTTCTTCTGGTATTGAAGTTTTTTAGCTGAATCGGCGAGATGGGTATTAAAACAATAAAATAATCCCCCGATAACGGGGGATATATTCCGGCTCGCACTCCTTGCGGGCCTGGGCCACTGCTGCTACCTTGCAAACTCACTTCTTTTATTATTGCGCTGCATGTCGGCTTTGTAACCACCCTGCCAACGCCGAGGCATTTAACGCCCGGGAATAGAGATATCCCTGAGCGATATCGCACTGCAAATCCCGTAGCTGATTACGCTGCTGTTCGGTCTCCACCCCTTCGGCTACCACCGTCTGGTGCAGGCTTTGGCCGATTTTCACCACCGTGGTGGCAATGGCTTTCATTTTGCTGCCTTCACTGAGATCGCGCATAAAGCTTTGATCGATTTTCAGCTCGGTCATAGGCAGGTGCGCCAGGCGTGACAGGCAGGAGAAACCGGTGCCGAAATCATCCATCGACAGGCCAACGCCGAGCTCGCGTACCGCGCAAATCACTTCCATCGTTTCCGGGCGCTTATCCATCATCACCCCTTCGGTGATCTCAATGGTCAGACTGCTGGCCGGGATCCGGTACTGGCGCAACAGATAGTTGATATAGTGCGGCAGACTACTGTTATAGAAGTTAATTGGTGAAAGATTTACCGACACCACCGGCACGTGAATACCGTTGCTGCGCCACTCCGCCATCTGGCGGCAAGCTTCATGGAGTGTCCAGCGGCCAATGGCTTCAATCTCACCGGTCTCCTCGGCCAGGGCGATAAATTTTCCGGGGGGAATATCGCCAAGAACCGGATCTGTCCAGCGCGCCAGCGCTTCAACCCCATAAAGCTCGCCATTCTTCAGCCATATTTGCGGTTGATAGTGCAAATGCAGCAGGTTACTGGCGATAGCGAGCTTTAACGCCGCCGCCAGTTTTAAACGTTCCTGATCGACCTGGTTCATCTCCGGGCTGAAAAACAGATAACCGCCGGAGGCCGCCGCTTTCGCCAGATGCGAGGCGTGGTTGGCATGTTTAAGCAGGCCATCGCGCGAGGCGCCGTGATCCGGGTAGACGCTGATGCCGGTACTGACCGTCACATTCAGCGCCAGATCGGCGACATTGAACGGCATACGGAACAGGGCCTGGATCTTCTGCGCAATGCTGGTGGCACGCGTGTAATCACAGTCCGGGATCACCAGCACAAAGGCGTCGCTATCGGCGTGGCTGACAAAGCCCTGACGTGAAAATTCACTCAGCAGACGCTGCGCTATCGCCACCAGCACGTTGTCCCCGGCGGCGTAACCAAGCGCATCATTCACATCTTTAAAATGGTCGAGATCGAGAAAGAAAAACGCGGCGCGCTGATGAATGTCGCCTGCGATCATCTGATCAATATAGTGATGCAGCGCGCTGCGATTGGGCAGCCCGGTTAAACGATCAAACGTGGAAAGCTTAGTGACGCGCTCCTGATCGATATGCACCACGACGCGGCAAGGCGCACGGTCGCCTCTTGCACCTTCATAACTGATGGTCGCCGCCAGCGAGGTTTCTTCCCCGGTAGACGAAATCACCGTCAGCGCGCGTTCACTTTCCATTTCGCCGGGCAGCATATCCAGCGCGCCAAATAACGGAATGGTCGAGGCTTTGCAGCCCAGCACTGAAATACGTGGGTAGCCCCATAATTTCTCTGCCGCGCGATTAAAGAAAAACACGGTTTCCGTACTATCCAGCAGTACGACAGCATCGTGAACATTTTCGAGTGCGGCAAGCATATTCTCAGAGCCGAAAATATCATTTTCAGAATGCATAATCTTTTTTCTTAAAGAAGAGTTCGGCAACATCCTAATTGAAAGTAATAACAGGTTCAATATCACCCAGCCGTAATATTATGCGGCTATATCATTTATAGAGAACCTCAATAAATAAACAGTTATTTATCGTTAAAGAAACCTCAGCAGATGCCGATCAATTAAAAACGATCAAAAAACGAAGAATTGTGGAGTAATTATGGAGATTTTAATTATACGTGCTTATCAATAAAAATACTGACGTAACGCACAGCGATAATATTTACCTCTTTCCCCTCGCCATCCCGCGTACTTAGCGGCCCCGACGCGATGCACAGCAATAAATAAACGTTGCATTCATAGATGCATTTAATAAGTGTCTGGCTATTTATCGATAACGTCACTTGACCTTAACTGACCGCCACCGACAGTATATAAGGAAATTCTCATTTAAAGCGGAATGCGGAAATTAATATTAACGACACCCCGTCCGTTTTAACGCGTAACCTTTGTTCGCGAATAAAAGAGAAAACAACCACCACGTGCTTATATTAGCGCATATTCAACACATCGGAGTCAGGCAAATACTATGTATGATGATTTAGGTTCTTTGGCTGAAAAACTGAAGATGTCCGGTGTTTCTTTCCAGGAAATGAGTGATGAAGATGGTGCAACAATGCAAGCAGTAACCACAACGACAGTCACATCCGAGGTCAAAGACGATATGCAGGCCGCCGCGCTTGCAACAACGCCGGCGAGCCACAAGGAGGCTAACCAGGCCAGCGCACCTGTGGACATCCCGGCTAACACCCTTTCCTGGCCTAAAAATAAACCGGTACCGGTCTCCGCGCCTGACGCCTTTAGCGCACCGGCTAACGGTATTCTGCAGAGCGTGGCCGCCCTTCACCGCCCGGCGGAGGTGGACGTTCGCGAGCGCAATCCAGTTCGGCTGGATATGTTATTTTCCGTTATTGGTAAATAATATCGCTCTGCCATGTGAAATCTTCACCTGGTAATAATAACGCACGATTTTTCTTGGCCTGCGGCCCGGTAAACAGTAACGATTTTTAACTGACCGGATAAATCCGTCTCGTCACGAATTTTAACTGGTAACCGGAAGACATTGTCGCGCCGGTATGCCTTTATTCTTTTCTGTGCAAGATGATAACAACATGAAAAAAATCATCGGGATTATTTTCACGCTGATACTGCTGTTATTATCGCTGCTGGTAGTGATTACTCCCATGAGCAGCGATAAACAATACCTTTTTGGCCTTAGCGTGATGGCAGTGGTATTTATTCTGGGAAGAGTAAAAAGCAAAAAAGCCGTACTGGCAATGCTTTCCCTCTCCGTATTGATGTCGACACGTTATATTTGGTGGCGCGCAACAACAACGCTGCATTTTGATTCAACGGTTGAAATGCTGCTCGGCAGTTTACTGTTTGCCGCAGAAATTTACTCATGGACGATTTTACTGCTGGGTTATATTCAAATGGCGTGGCCATTAGAACGCCCGATTGCGCCTTTACCGGCAGATAAATCAATCTGGCCGACCGTCGATATTTATGTCCCCTCTTATAATGAAAGCCTTGAAGTTGTTCGCGATACGGTTCTGGCAGCGCAGTGTATCGAATATCCGCAAGATAAAGTGAAGGTTTATATTCTTGACGATGGAAAGCGCGACGAATTCCGTGATTTCGCCGCTGAAGCGGGCGTTGGGTATATTACCCGCCCGGATAACAGCCACGCGAAAGCCGGTAATCTCAACCACGCGATGACCATCACCCACGGCGAGCTTATCTGCGTGTTCGACTGCGACCACGTGGCAACGCGCGTGTTCCTGCAAGCCACGATTGGCGAGTTTTTCCGTGACGATAAACTGGCGCTGATCCAGACGCCGCACCACTTCTATTCGCTCGATCCATTTGAGCGCAACCTGACGGCGGCAAAGCGCGTTCCGCACGAAGGGGCGTTGTTCTACGGCCCGGTGCAGCAGGGCAATGACAACTGGAACGCCACGTTCTTCTGCGGCTCCTGCGCAGTGATCCGCCGTAGCGCGCTCAATGAAGTTGGCGGCTTTGCCGTGGAAACCGTGACTGAAGATGCGCACACCGCGCTGAAATTACAGCGTCGCGGCTGGAACACCGCGTTTCTGGATATTCCGCTGGCGGCGGGACTGGCAACCGAACGTCTGGCGCTGCACGTTAACCAGCGTATTCGCTGGGCGCGCGGCATGACGCAGATTTTCCGTATCGACAACCCGCTTTTAGGACGTGGTCTGAAGCTGACGCAGCGCATCTGTTATCTCAACGCCATGCTGCACTTCCAGTATGGCCTGCCGCGTGTGGTGTTCCTGACCTCGCCGCTGGTGTTTATGTTGTTCAATCTGAACATTATTTCGTCGTCGGCAACGCTGATTTTCGCCTATGTACTGCCACATCTGGTGCTGTCGACAATGGTCAACTCGCGTATTACCGGGCGCTACCGCTACGCGTTCTGGGGCGAAATTTATGAAACGGTGATGGCGTACCACCTGATTCTGCCGACGCTACTCAGCCTGATTTCACCGCGTCTGGGCAAGTTCAACGTCACCGATAAAGGCGACCTGACCGACCGCGATTACTTCGATTCCCACACGGTACGCCCCTTGATCATCACCACCCTGCTGATGGTGGGCAGCATGATCTGGGTTGGCGTACGTTACTTTATGCATGATTACGCCGGTATCGATCCGCGCGTGATCCTGTTCAACATCGCCTGGGGCACGTTCAGTACCATTATTTTGCTGGCCTCTATTGCAGTGGCGAAAGAGACCAAGCAGATCCGCAAAACCATCCGTATTTACGCCCGCTTGCCGGTCACGGTGCTGTTCTCTGACGGTTCAAAAATGCAGACCCGCACCTTTGATATCTCGATGGGCGGCGCGCGCGTGGCGCTGGTGAAAGGCGAAGATATGAGCCACAAAACCCCGGTACAAATCGAGCTGGGGCTGGGCGGTGAAATCGCCCATGTGCCGATTCGCGCCGCCGGGACTGGCGTGGGCGATCTCCGTCTTGAGTTCGACACCGTGGCGCTGAGCGAACGCCGTAAGCTGGTGCGCGTGGTGCTCTCCCGCGCCGATGCCTGGTATCGCCCGCCGCATGCGCCAGACCGCCCGCTGGTGTCGTTTATGGGGATTTTGCAGTGCGTGTATGAGCTGTTCTTCGGCCGCAAAAAAACCGTGAGTGGCTTTAATAGCCAGATGTCCGCCGTGGCGAACAAACAGGAAGAGGTTAACAATGCGCTTTAACCCCTTCACTTTGACCGCCTTACTGGTGGGCGGCTTCAGCCCGATCTGCGCCTTTACGGCCCAGAACGACGCGCTGCCGGAATTACCGCTGCCGGTCACGCTGCAAGGCGCAAAACCGCAGCCGCAACCTGCACCCGTTGCGGGCAGCAGCAACCAGGATATTGCCAGCACGCTCAGCTTTGGCGATATGGGCGCAACTGGCGGTTTAACCCTCAGCGGCCAGCAGTTACAAAACGGCGTGTCGTTCAACCTGCCGGGCGATCTGGTGGTAACCAATGCGCATATCAATTTGAATGTGCAGGTTAACCGTAACGATGTGAGCGGTGAAAATCTGCAACTGATGCTCAACGGCCAGCCGCTGGGCGCGATTCCGCTCGATCAGTTGCAGCAGGATAAAGGAGCCTGGAGTCTTGATGTGCCCGCGTCGATGATTGCGTCCAGCAACAACCTCAGCTTCCAGCTAAAAACCGGCGATGACATTATCAATAACGTCTGGAGCTGCCAGCGCGCGCTGCCCGCCGATTACAAAGTGATGTTACAGCCGGAATCGTCGTTGAATTACCAGGGATTATGGCTGAACGTGCGCAAAACCCTCGGCACATTCCCGCGCCCGTTCTTCGATGTGAAGCAGACCAAAGACCAGACGATTAGCATTGCTTATCCGGCCTCGCCGGATGCGGATGTACTCACCGCGTCGGCAATTGTCGCCTCGCAGTTTGGCGCATTGAGTAATGGCAAACCCAGCCGCTTTGAGGTGCAGTACGACACCCTGCCTGCGGGCAATGGCATCCTGATTGGCAAACCCGGCCAGACCATCGGAGGCGTTACCATTCCGCAGAGCAACGGCGCGGCATTGCAGGTTATCGACAACCCACAAAACCCGGCATACAAGCTGTTGATCGTAAGCGGTCATAACGACATGCAACTGCGCCAGGCCGCCTGGCGGCTGAACATACCGGGGCTGCCGGACAGCGACACGCTGGATGTGCCGCCCCTGAAAGTGGCGCAACGCGCGGCCTGGGATGCTCCGCGCTGGATCAATACCGAACGTCCGGTGGCTATACGCTCTTTGCTCAGCGATGAAGGCGCGCTGGTGGCGCACGGCGTCTGGCACGGCGAGAATCAGTTGCCGTTTCGCACCGCGCCGGATCTGTTCTTATGGGACGGTTCTGCCGTTCCCCTGCACCTGAACTACAGCTTTGCGCAGAAAAACTGGCTCGACGATCAGGCATCGTTCCTTAATGTCAGCCTGAACGGTGAGTTCCTCAAACGCCTGCCGGTAAGTAAAGAGGGATTGCTGGCGCCTGTGCTGGCGACATTCGGTCTGTCGCACCGCCAGCAAAGCGCGGTGGTGAACATTGACCCACGGGCGATCCTCGGCAACAACCAGCTTGGCTTCTGGTTTGGCTTGCAGGCGCAGAAAAATGCCCCGTGTAACGCGCTGGCGGATGAGAACATTCAAAGCCGCATTGACGGTGATTCGACGCTCGATTTCAGCCGCGCCTGGCACTTTGGCAAGCTGCCCAATCTGGCCTGGTTTAGCAGCGCCATGTTCCCGTTCACTCGTCATGCCGACCTGGCGCATACCACGGTGCTGATGCCGGCACACCCGTCCGCCGAGGATATTGCGCTGCTGCTAAACCTGATGGCGCAAGCCGGGCGCGATACCGGCGTAAGCGTCAATTATCTGCACCTGTACACCGGCATGCCGGGGCAGGAAGAGGCACAAGCGCAGCTTGCTGACAGCGACATTCTGGCGATTGGCAGCCTGAGCAACCGTGAACTGCTCACGCCCCTGCTGCAAAGCAGTGCTTTTACGCTCAACGAAAACACGCTCGAAGTAATGACCGCCAGCGTGATCAACCGGATGCTGTCTCTGCTGAGCGGCGACCAGCCACGCACAGACATGGACGCCGCCGAATACCTGCTTGATACCAACCAGTGGCGTGGCCTGCTGAGCCTGCGCTCGCCGTGGAACGCACAACGCGTCGTGGTCATTGCCACCGGCACGGACAACCAGCAACTGGCCTTACTGCCAGCGGACATGAGCAAACCGGCATTTCTCGCCAATGCCGGCGGGGACTTCACCGCCATCACCAATGCGGGAGACGTGCGAAGCTGGCGCGTGGGCGAGCAGTTCACCAGCGGCAACCTGCCGGGCTACATGAAAATTTTGTGGTTCGCCAGCGAGCATATCTTCTGGCTGGTTGCCCTTACCTGCCTGATTGCCGCCGTCACCGGCCCGATGTTGTTTAACGCGTTACAGCGCCATGCCCACCAACGCTTGCAGGATAAGACGAAAAAATGAATACGCGTAAACCACTGACGCACGCCTTTTATCTGCTTTGCCTGCTGGGAGCTTGTCACCCGGCGGCAGCGACGGAAAGCTCGGATGCGAACGCCAATGACACGGCGGTGAAAAAACTGCTGGCGCAGGCCAGTTACTGGCACAGCAAAGCCCACGACGAAATGGCTATCGACGCGCTGCAAAAAGTGCTGGCGGCGGATGACAAAAATATCGACGCCATGTATCTGCTGGCGCTCTACTCGTTGCAGCAAAGCAATGTTCAGCAGTCGGAAATCTGGCGGAAAAAAATCGCCGAACTTTCACCGCAAGATCCGCGCCTCAACGCGCTGAACAGCGCCAGCACGCTGCGCAGTATCCCGCAGGACAAGCTCACTGCGGCCCGCCAGCTGGCAAGCCGTGGGCAGATTAAAGAGGCGATCGCCGCCTGGCGTGCGCTGTTTAACGGCAACCCGCCGCCGGACGATGTGGCGCTGGAGTATTACCAGACGATGGCAGGCGACAGTGCCAGTTGGTCAGAAGCGGTTGCCGCGATGCGCCAGCGCGCCAGCGTGATGCCGGATGATGTGCCGACCAGACAGGCGCTGGCGATGGCGCTCACCTACCAGGAGCCAACGCGCCGGGAAGGGATCGCACAGTTGAGCCGCCTTGCGCCGGACGATAAAAACGCCGATAAAGCGTTGCAACAAGCGCTGCTGTGGCTCGATGCAAAAGTGGGCGATCTCCCGGCCTACACCGCGTATGCGCAGCGCCACCCGGACGATAGCGCGCCGATGGATCACTACCGCAAAAGCGTGGAAGGCGATGCCACCAAAGCCGGGTTCGACGCGTTAAACAGCGGCGACTTAGGCGGTGCGAAAGATAAGTTTGCCGAAGCGCTGCAAACCCGCGCCAATAACGGCAACGCGCTGGCCGGGATGGGTTACGTCGCGCTGCGACAGAATAATTTCAGCGATGCGGAAAAATTTCTGCGCCGCGCCGCCCAGGAGGACACCACTAATCCGAACAACGAGCAGTGGGCGAAAGATGCCGATAACGCTCGCTTTTACGGTGCGCTCGGCCAGGCGCGCAGCCTGAGCCAGAAAGGCAGCTACGATCAAGCGCTGGCAAGCCTTGAAGGCAGCAACACTCACGACGACAGTCAACAACTGGCGGCGGAGATGCTGCGCGCCGACATCCTGCGCCGCCAGGGAAAATTGCCGCAAGCGGAAGAGATTTATCGCAAGCTGCTGGCTGAACGCCCACAAAACACCGATATCCGCACCGGCCTGTGGTGGGTGTTAAAGCAGCAAAGCAAGCAAAGCGAAGCGGACGCCATGCTGCGTACCCTGCCCGCCAGCCTGCGCACCCGCTTTGCCGCCGTTGGCGATAACGGCGACGGCGAACGCAAAGCCGCGCAGTCAGCACTGGAGGCGGGCAACAGCTCACGCGCAATGCAAATTTTACAGGCGGCGTCCGGTAAATATCCGCAAAACGTCTGGCTGCAACTCGACTATGCGCGCGCTTTACGCAAAGCCGGACAGAAACAGCAAGCCGCGACGGTAATGACCGCCGTTACCACGCGCAGTAATACCAGCAAAGAAGCGCTGTATGCCGCCGCGGTTTTCGCCGCCGAAGAGAACGACTGGTCACGCGCGCAAAGCCTGCTCGCCCGCGTACCGCGCAGCAGCTACAGCGCCGATATGACAGCGCTCAGCACGCGCGTGCAGACCAACCAACAACTGGATATTGCCCGTAACTATTTACGGCTCGGCAATGCCGCCGCCGCGCGCAACTCGCTGCTGGCGTTGCAGCGTAACCCGCCGCAAACCCCGGTCGATGTTGGCCGTCTGGCAGAACTGTTAATGCAAAGCGGTGACAGCAGCGGCGCACTGCAATTAGTGCGGGAAAACCAGGCGCAGGGGCTGCACGGTTCGGTGATCGATTACGCCGGACAGATCCGCGTACTCAATCAGGCCGGTCAGTTCGCCGAAGCGGAGAGCATTCTCAACGCCCCGGCGCTGCAAAACGGCACCAGCCAGCAGGAGATGAACGATATCCGTACCGGCAGCCTGATCGCCCGCGCCGACCGCCTGCGGGAAAAAGGGCAAATTGGCAAAGCGTGGAATCTGCTCATGCCGGAGCTGCAACGCAACCCGACCAATACGGATCTGCTGCTGGCGGTGGGGCGTATTTACCAGGCCGATCACATGGACGACAAAGCCACCGAGATCTACCAGTACGTGCTGCGCAAATCCCCGCGCGATAAACAGGCGCTGACCGGGCTGGTAAACCTGGCGCTGGCGCGTGGCGATAACGATGCGGCGCGGCGGGCGTTCTCCACGCTTGAGCCGAGCCAGGATGCCGATTACATGCTGTTGGCGGCGCGTGTCACCGCCGCTAACGGTGAAAACCAGCGCGCCATGTCGCTGCTGCGCACCGCCCAGTGGCGTCTGCAACAGGGGGATGAGAACGACAACGACGAACTCAGCGCCGTGATGTCCCTGCCCTCGCCGACGCGCCAGGCGCAGTTAACGGCAATGAGCGGCATCAACAGCATGATGCGCGATTTACAGGAAAAGAGCGCCACGTGGACCAGCGCGGGCGTCTCGCTGCGTAGCCGTAATGGCGAGTCCGGCCTTGGCGCGCTGGATGAAGTGCAGGCGCCGATGATCCTCTCCGGTGCCATTGGCGACGCCACGCGCCTGAACCTGAATATCACGCCGGTGTCACTCAATGCCGGGGAGATGTCCGGCGAAGCGGCGAACCGCTTTGGTTCCGGGGCGCTGGAGCATGCGGAAAAACTGGCGCAAGCGGCGGCAAGCACCTCAACCACCACCAGCTCGACGAATGCCACTTCGCAAGGCAGCCAGCAGGCAAATGGCGTTGCCGCCAGCCTCAGCATGAGTGGCGACAACTATAAGCTGGATATCGGCAGCACGCCGACCGGCGGCGAGTTCACCCGACTGGTGGGCGGCGTGGAGTGGAACCCGAAACTGACGCAAAACAGCTCGCTGAACCTGAAAGCAGAACGCCGCGCGGTGACCGACAGCCTGCTCTCTTATGTCGGCGTGAAGGATAAGAGCACCGGTGAGAGTTGGGGCGGCATCACCCGCAATGGCGTGTCGGCGCAATTCGCCTGGGATAACGAGTTAATCGGGCTTTACAGCAAATTAGGTTTCGACACCTATGTTGGCACCAACGTACCGACCAACCACGCGGTGAGCGCGCAGGCGGGCAGCTATTTGCGGCCGTGGAAAACTGCCGACAGCGAGCTGAAAGTCGGGGTTAACGTCAACTACATGAACTTTGACCGTAACCTCAGTTACTACACGCTCGGCCAGGGCGGTTATTTCAGCCCGCAGGATTTTATGGCGGTTTCGCTGCCGGTCACGCTAACGCGCCATCTTAATGACTGGGATCTGACGCTCAACGGCGCAGTGGGTTACCAGTCCTACAAACAGAGCAAGAGCGACTATTTCCCCGGCCACAGCAGCCTGCAATCGCAGTTAAACAGCTACGCCAGCGACGATGACGATGTGGATGCGGTTTACAAAGCCACTTCGAAAAACGGCATTGGCTACACGTTGGGCGTGGATGCGCGCTACCACCTCAGCGACAACCTGGCTCTGGGTGCGAACTTAGGCTATGACACCTTCGGCAGTTATAACGAAGGTAAAGCGTTGTTTTATTTCAAATATTACGTCGATCAAGATAAATAACCCGTGGGACAGATGATGTTTAGCAATCAGGACACTTATTTACAACGCAATTATCAGGCTGGCTGGCATGACCTGGTGTATCTGTTTTTTAACGAATACACCGAAGGCCGTGGCGATAAAGATCCCGACGCCCTGAGACGCATCGGCCAGATGATGGCTCAGTGGTATCCCATTGATAACGCCACCACGGTGAGCGAACTGGAAGCCAGCATTAACCGGGTGCTGGAGCTGTTCAACTGGGGTTTTGTGAAAATGGCACCGGCGCAGCGCGAGCTGATCCTGCTGCACTGCGCCTGGCCGCACGCGCCGGAGTACCGCGATGAAGCGGGCTGGCGTCGTGCCAGTGCGTATGTGCTGGAAGGGGCTTACTCCCAGTGGCTGGTATCGCAGGGGGCGGGCAACCAGGTTCCGGTACGCTGGAAAGACAACGCCACGGAAGATGTACTGATTTTCCGCTACGCCATCGGCGAATAAGTACACAAAGGCATGAAAACTCTATATCAACGATCAGGTGATCATCATGGTGAATGAAATTATGGTTTCAGGCAGGAAACTTGAAATCGAAGCCGTTAATTATATGGAGGATAATGCCTTTGTTTCGCTGGTGCTCGACACCGCCGGGCGACTGATTCACGCCAGCCCGTTCTTTTATCAGCTCACCGGCTTTACGCCGGATGAGGTGACAGGCCAGGTGCTGTTTCAGACCGCGGACGACGACACGGAAATCTCACTGGCGGCGGCGATAAATATCGCCAAGACCACCGGCGATAATTGGCAGGGAGAAATATCCCAGCGTAAAAAGAGCGGTGAAATTGTCTGGCTCGATACCCGCTTAATGCCTAAGCGAGATGAGCGAGGTGAAATATTCGCGTTTATTTTGTTGGGCTTTGATATTACCCGGCATATGGCGATTCGCGAGAAATTACATTTTCGCGCGCACAACGATGCATTAACCAAAACGCTGAATCGCCAGGGCTACTATATTCGCAGCCGTAAGAAAATCCGTGCCGCCAATGCGCGCGGCGCGCAGATTGTGGTGGCGATCCTCGATCTCGATAATTTTAAAAATATTAACGACGACCTGGGTCACGCCGCTGGTGACGAAGTGCTGCGCTGTTTTATCAGCCGGGTGAAACAGTGCATTTCTCGCGGCACGCTGCTTGGCAGGCTTGGCGGCGATGAATTTGCGCTGACGTACATTGAAGGTGTCGATGAACCTACCGGGCGTGGCGTGTTGCAATTAATTGTCGAAGCTACCCGCCAGCCGATGTATTTGCAGTACCTGCAACAGACGGTGGAATTATCGGTCAGTATTGGCGTCGCCAGTTATCCCGAACATGGGCAGAATTTTTCTTCCATTTTAAAAGCCGCCGATACCGCCCTTTATAAAGTGAAGGCGCGAGGCGGTGATAATTATATTAACTACCAGGTTCCGGGCATTAATGAATCGGGTGGCATCATTAACACCGTTGTGTGTTGATATTTAAACAGCAATAAAAAAACAGGAAATAACTATGTTAAAGGCTGTAATCCCAGTGGCAGGCCTCGGCACGCGTATGCTTCCGGCAACCAAGGCTATTCCGAAAGAGATGTTACCCATCGTCGATAAGCCGCTTATCCAGTACATCGTGCAGGAGTGCTACGCCTGCGGGATCCGCGAGATCGTGCTGGTGACGCACTCGTCTAAAAACGCCATAGAAAACCACTTCGACACCTCTTTTGAGCTGGAGTCCTTGCTGGAATCGCGCGTGAAAAACCAGCTGCTGGAAGAGGTGCGCACCATCTGCCCGGCGGGGATGAACATTATGCATGTACGCCAGGGTCACTCGAAAGGCCTTGGTCACGCGGTGCTGTGCGCCGAGCCGCTAATTGGCGATAACGATTTTGTCGTCGTGCTGCCGGACGTGCTGATCGACGATAGCCAGTGCGATATGGCGCAGGACAACCTGGCGGCGATGATCAATCGCTTTACCCTCACCGGCGCCAGCCAGTTAATGATCGAGCAGGTTAATCACGACGATGTTTCGCGCTATGGCGTGGTGGATTGCGGCGGTGAAAACCTGCCCGCCGGTGGTTTCGGCCAGGTACAGGGCATGGTGGAGAAACCGCCGGTCGATGAAGCGCCATCCGATATGGCGGTGGTGGGTCGCTATGTGTTGTCGAAAGCGATTTGGCCGCTGCTGCACAAAACGCCGGTTGGCGCAGGCGGCGAAATTCAACTGACCGATGCGATCGCTATGCTGCTGGCGCGTGAGCCGGTTGAAGCCTATGCGCTGACCGGCAAGTCACACGACTGCGGGGACAAAATTGGCTATATGAAAGCGTTTGTGGAGTACGGCCTGCGCCACGGCGCGACCGGCCCGGCTTTCCGCCACTGGCTGCAGCATGAACTAGCGCTCAAGCCGGTGGCTGAGGTCGTAGAACGTATCGCTGAAGCGGTGTAACGCCTAGGCAGGTAACTGCCCTATCTCTACCACAGGAAATCTCATGTTAAGAACCACCTGGCTCATGCCGTGTTTGTTACTGTCGCTGGCCATGACCGCTTTTTCAGCCCACAGCCAGGACAGTAACTGGGTGCTATTTAAGCAGAATTACCTGAGCCAGGATGGCCGCATTGTTGACCATGAAAATGGTGATATCAGCCATTCGGAAGGTCAGGGATATGGCATGTTACTGGCCGTACTGAATGACGATCCCGCCACGTTTGAAAAAGTGTGGCGCTGGACGCGCAACACCTTATTACGCCCGTCGCTGTGGCTGTTTGCCTGGCGTTACGATCCGAAGATGCACAACGTGACGGACGAAAATAACGCCAGCGACGGCGATACGCTGATTGCCTGGGCCTTATTGCTGGCCGGTAATAAATGGCACGATCAGAGTTACCTGGCGGCTTCGAATAATATTCAGGATGCGCTGATCAATTGCCTGATTATTGAGCAAGATTCCCGCCTGCTTTTGCTGCCGGGGCTGAGCGGTTTTACCAAAGACGACGGCTATATTGTTAACCCCTCTTATTTTATTTTTCCGGCGTGGGAGAGCTTCTGGCGGCAGCGGCATAATGAGATTTGGCTTAAGTTAAAAAGCTCAAGCCTCGAATTGCTCAATAAAGCGCGCTTCGGTAAGCCGCAACTGCCCAGCGACTGGATTTTTATTAAGAATAGTGGTGAAGTCATGCCTGCCGAAAACTGGCCGGCGCGATTTGGTTATGACGCGATTCGCGTTCCGTTGTATTTAAGCCTCAGCGATACGCAAGCGCATTCGATGGAGAATTTCCGTCATTATTGGGCTAATTATGCCCGCAGCACGACGCCTGCGTGGGTGAGTGTCTCCGGCGACGAACGGGCGAGTTACGCGATGTCCGGCGGCATGCTGGCAGTGCGTGATTTAACGATGGGCGACTATCAGCAAATAGAGACATCTGTGCTACCGGGCGAAGGTTATTATTTGTCCGTTTTGCACATGTTGTCGCTTTTTGCCGTCTCATTAAAAACGAAATAGTAGTAAAGCAACAATGCCGGCGCGGGATTGCGCAGGAGTCAGGCAGGAAGCTTCAAGCGCGAAATGAATAATAAAAACCATCAAATCTCATGTGCAAACATGAGGGGGAAAACCTGATGACTGAGTTGAAAACAATCACACGTCATTTGCACAGCATGTTGTTACAGGCGGGTTCTCAGCAGAACGGAAACTTGCGCCCCGGGGAACACAATGAACATCCGTAACCTTGAGTACCTTGTCGCGCTGGCGAAACATCGCCATTTTCAGCGCGCTGCCGAAGCGTGTAATGTCAGCCAGCCAACGCTCAGCGCCCAGTTACGCAAGCTGGAAAATGAGCTGGGCTTGCAGTTACTGGAACGTACCACGCGTAAGATCCGCTTCACACAAACCGGGTTGCGGCTGGTTGAGCAAACCCAGGTGGTGCTGCGCGAAATTGAAGCGCTGAAAAATATGGCCAGCAGCAGCCATTATCAGAACCTGATGCAGACGCTGGATGTCGGTATTATTCCGACGCTCGCACCCTATATTTTTTCTCATCTCAATACGGTGTGCCGCGAGAATTTCCCGGAAATCGAGCTGGAAATTCACGAAGCGCAAACCAACCAGTTGCTGCATATGCTGGAGTCGGACACCATTAAATGCGCGATCATGACCTCCAATAAAGACACCAGCAAATATGTCGAGCTGCCGCTGTTCGACGAACCGCTGGTGCTGGGCGTGAGCCACCAGCACCCCTATTCGCGAATGAGCGAAATCGATATGGGGCATCTGAAGAATAATAAGATTTTGATGGTGGATGACGGCAACTGCCTGCATAGCCAGGTACTGCGTTACTGCTATCAATTTGAGCTGGAGCCGGATTCGCGCTTTGTCGCCATGCATCTGGAAACCCTGCGGCGCGGTGTGGCGTTTAATCGCGGCGTCTCTTTCTTTCCGCTGCTTTCCACACAGCAGGGCGGCAACGAGAATATTCGTTATATTCGCTGCGTTAGCCCGGAGCCAAAACGTAAAGTGGTGCTGATTTTCCACCGCAGCGATCCGATGCGCAAGAAATATGAAATTCTGCGCAACGTTATTGCCCGTTATATGGAACGCTACCTTCTCGATTACAACGTTATGGCGTGAACTTAATCGTGCGGTTGTGGAATATTCTGCGTGCAGCCGTTTTCATTTTCACGACAATCACGCAAATGCGTGGTTGTCGTTTTTGCCATTAATCCCTGCATAATCTCGTCCGGCAATAACTTGCCCCGGTGATACATCTCTTCAATAGTAAGCCACAGGCTGACCAGCATAATCGTATAGTCGGCAATCGGCGCAGGCGCATTCAGTTCCGCCATAAAAGGAAAGCATGCGAGTAGCTGTTCTCTGTTTTCCGCCGTCACCGCACCGTGATAATAGGGTGCCGCAAGCAGGCGATACGCTTCCGATTCAGCAACTGATGAGGCCCAGGATAAACGCACCGCAATGGTCTCGACAAAAGGTGGGATCGGGATATTTTGCGTCGCCTGCGGATCCGGGTGCAAAGGCAGGTCCTGACCGAATGATTGCGTTTTCATTTTTTTCCTCGATGCCTGGCGAAACTCTATTCATCGACCAGTCTGGAAAATACTTTAGGAATATTATTTAAAATAAAGAATAACAGGAAAATTAGCTATGCGGATCGTCTTAAAACGTTAAAAAAATCATATAAAGCAAAAGGTTAATTCATGATCAATTATTGACAGCATCGATCTAAATATCCGTTTTTCATTTATTTCATAAATTAAACGCCGCCTTACTCAGGTTATTGTTGAATAATATTGAGCTTATTTCGCCTGTAAGATGAAAATCTATCACCTAAAGGGGAAAGGTATGGTTCAGGATTATCTCAACAGCCTCGTCCTTTTCCACATCATCACGAGAGTGGTGCCGTGGCACCTCTTTTTTTGCGCCAAATACCACGCTTTCTTTCATCTATTTGAAGGATGGAAATGCTCTGGCCTATGCTCTGATAATGACACGTTTAACCCCACTGACGCTCATGACAGGAGCCGCACCTGATGGATCCGTTTCAGCAAATATTAAAATCAACGCTCGCCCGCACCGATGACGCACCACCTGCCATCAAGCCTCAGGCATTGCTGGAAGCGGAGTTAAAACCGAGGATTGCTCACGTTGCGGTGGACGACTTCCTCTCGCTCGCTAAAGCGCGCAGAACCATTTATACCCTCGGCAAAGATTTGCCCATCGCCGAAGATGAGGTGGTTGACATCATTAAAGAGGCCATCCGCCAGGCGCCGTCGGCGTTTAACTCGCAGAGTTCGCGGGCGCTAATCCTGCTCGGTAAAGAGCACGATCGTTTCTGGGAGATGGTGCGCGAGCAGCTGCGCAAAGTGATCCCGGCGGAGAGCTTTCACGCCACCTCCGATAAACTCGACGGTTTTGCCGCCGCCGCTGGTTCCGTGCTGTTTTTTGAAGATCAGGAAGTAGTCACTCACCTGCAGCGCCAGTACATCGCTTATGCCGATAATTTCCCCGTCTGGTCAGAACAGAGCAGCGGTATCGCCCAGTACGCGGTGTGGCTGGCGCTGGCGGAAAAGAGCATTGGCGCGAATCTGCAACACTACAACCCGTTAATCGATCTTGATGTTCGCACTGCGTGGCAGATCCCGGAAAGCTGGAAGCTGCGCGCAGAAATGAATTTTGGTTCGATTGTTACTGCCGCTGATGAAAAGAGCTACATCGACGATGATAAGCGCTTTATCGTCGCGAGATAACGATATTGATAAAGATATTGCCCGCTGAGCGGGCAATTCTTTTTCTCCGCCACGTATTGGTATTGTACAAATTTTGGCTAGATGGCATGCAAACACCTGCGTATACTACACACATCTATACACAGGAGGGGGACGTCATGCCTGCTACTGCACCTAAACAGCGAAACAAGCAAAATGTCAGCGTGACCGTCGAGCGCGAGCTACTGGAACAAGCGCGCAAAGAAGGCATCAACCTTTCGCAAACACTTGCGACCGCCTTGCAAGGTGAACTGCGCAATCTGGCAGCTGAGCGCTGGAAGCGCGAAAATGCCGCCGCCATTGCCGATCTAAATGAATTTATTGCCGAACGCGGCCACTTCTCGGATGAACACAGGAAGTTTTAATCCATGCAATATTCGGTTTATCGGAACAAAAGTAACAGCCGGGATTTCCCGTTTCTGCTGGATGTACAGAGCGATATTATCGGTAGCATGAACTCGCGGGTGGTGATCCCGCTCTGCCCACTGGCGGATTACAAAGATCGCCGCCGGGTTGAGCGGTTAAATCCGGTACTGGAGATCGAAGGGAACTCGTATTTGTTACTGACCCACGATCTTGCAGGCGTCAGCCTGGCGATTTTGGGTGAAGAGGTTTGCAGTATGCGCGCGCAGCGCGACGTGATCCGCAACGCGATGGATTTTATTTTTCACGGGATTTGAAGTGACTGAACACCATAAATGCTCAGTCACTTTTTTGCTGGAAACACGAACAAATTTTACTCGTCGAAGTACCAGTAACCCTGATTCACCAAATCGGTCAGCTCTTGTGCAAAAGCCGGGTTATCCAGCGCGTTGCCCAACTCTTTGCGGCCGATAATGGTGTAGCGGCACAGCGCATCGGCGGCCTGCGCATCGGCCGTGTCCAGATATTCGCTGTTGATAAAGACGCTGCCGTCAACGTTCAGCACACGTAAACCGCTAAGGCGCGTCAGCACCTGCCCCTCTTTTAGCGCATCGACAATTTCCTCAACGCGGTAATCATCGGGCTCCGGTGCGACATCCAGTTCGTGGCGCGGCGTGGAAATAAAGCTACCAAACCACTGTTTGAAATGCTCCGGCTGGCTAACCAACTCGATCATCATATTGCGTACGCGCTCCAGCTCGTACGCTTCTACCCGGCCCGGATGTTCGCGGCAGGTTAAATCCGGGTCGCTGTAGTGCTCGTTCCCGAGATCGTTTTCCAGCGCGTAGTCAGCAAAACTGCTGATCAGATCGCGGCCATTCGGCCCACGGAAACCAATTGAGTAGTTGAACGCTTCCTGGTGTGTAAAACCGTCATGCGGGAATCCTGGCGGAATATAGAGGATGTCGCCCGGCTCCAGATCTTCATCAATGATCGGCGGAAACGGATCAACATGCAGCAGCGCCGGGTGCGGGCAGAACTGACGCATCGGCAGTTTATCGCCCACGCGCCAACGACGGCTGCCCATCCCCTGAATAATAAACACATCATACTGGTCGATATGCGGGCCAACGCCGCCACCCGGCACGGAGTAAGAAATCATCAGATCGTCAAAACGCCACTCCGGCAGCACGCGAAACGGCTTCACCAGCTCGGCAGAGGGCATATGCCAGTGGTTAACCGCCTGCGCCAGCAGCGACCAGTCTTTTTCGCCTAAATGGTCAAACGATTCAAACGGGCCATTCCACGCCTGCCACTGACCATTCACATGGCTGACAATGCGGCTGTCGACTTCCGGCTCCATCGCCAGCCCGGCCAGTTCGTCTGGCGTAATCGGGTCGACAAAATCCGGGAACGCGCGTTTCAGGACAACAGGTTTCTTTTGCCAGTATTTTTCAAGAAATTCCGGCCAGTTGAGGTTGAGTTGGTAAGCCATAAATCACACCAGTGAGAAGGGAAACGGGGCTGATTATAAAGAGAGTCCCTACCCACCCGCCTTGTCATTGGTCAAGTGCTGGTGCGGCAAGCGGCGGAGAGATCTCCAGCGCGCCGAGCGCCATCAGTAACGCGTCCACTTTTGGTAATAGCTGCTTGCGGCGCGGCCACACCAGCGTGAGCGCCAGCCCGTGCGGCTGGCATTGCGGCATAATTACCTGCAACTCGCCGCGCTGCACGTGCTCATGCACCAGCCAGGTCGGCATCTGCCCAACGCCCAACCCGGCGCAAAGCGCCTGCACCTGCGCATCGACATCGCCGAGCGCCATGCGATACGGCACGCGGCGCCACTCCGGGTGCCCGTCGGCGGTGGTAAATAACCACGGCTTGGTGCTGCCATCCACCCGCTCATAAAGAATAGCCCGGTGCTGCATCAGCTCCGCCTCATGTTGTGGCGTCCCGGCGCGTTGCAGGTAATCGGGCGCGGCGCAAAACACCATCTTTTCACGACCAATTTGCCGGCACCCCAGCGATGCGGGTAGATCGACGGTTTGCCCGATGCGTACAGCAACGTCGATCCCCTCATCGAACAGATCTACAAAACGATCGGAGAAAGTCAGGCTAAGATCAATTTCCGGGTGTTGCTGACAAAACGGGATCAGCAGCGGCATCACACCCAGCCGCCCGTAGGTGTTTGGCACGGCGAGACGCAACCGCCCGGACGGAATGGTGCGGTGTGCCGCCAGCACCGACTCGGCTTCCGCCAGCTCCTCCAGGATACGAATGCAGGTCTGGTAATACGCGTTCCCGGCATCGGTGACTTCAAGACGACGCGTGGTGCGCTCCAGCAAACGCGAACCCAGCCGCGCTTCCAGACGGGCAACGCTTTTACTCACCGCCGAGCCGGTCAGATGCAGGCGTTCCGCCGCTGCGGTAAAACTCCCCTCTTCAACGCTGGCAACGAAGGGGACGATATCTTTCAGACGTTGATCGCTCATGGCATTAGTGAATTTAAGTTACGAATGGTGTGAATTAATACCAGAGATAAGAAATTAATTCTCCATTAGCCTGTGAGGTAGACAAAACCCAGAGGAATATCTCATGCAGAAAAAAGCATTAATTGTCGGCATCAGCGGCGTGATTGGCCGGGCGCTGGCGGAGAAACTGCTGGCAGACGGCTGGCAGGTTACTGGTTTATCACGCGGGCGCGGCGCGGTTCCGGCGGGCTGCACCAGCCTGACGGCGGATTTAACCGACGCGGCGGCTGTCAACGAGGCGCTGAAAAACGAGAAACCCGATGCGCTGTTCTTTAGCGTCTGGGCGCGCCAGGAGAATGAAAAAGCCAATATTCGCGTCAATGCCGCGATGGTGAAAAATGTCATTGATGCGCTGGGCGAACGCCTGGCCGGGGCGCATGTCGCGCTGGTCACCGGAATGAAACACTATCTTGGCCCGTTCGAAGCCTACGGCAAAGGCAATGTGCCGGTAACGCCTTTTCGCGAAGAGCAGGGCCGCCAGAACGTGGATAACTTCTACTATGCCCAGGAAGATGAAGTGTTCGCCGGGGCGAAAAAATACGGTTATCGCTGGAGCGTACATCGCCCGCACAGCATCATCGGGTATGCGCTCGGTAACGCCATGAACATGGGGCAGACGCTGGCGGTTTACGCCACGTTGTGCCGCGAAAAAGGGTGGCCGTTCATCTTCCCCGGCTCACCTGAGCAGTGGAACGGTGTCTCCGATGTGACCGACGCCGGTTTACTGGCAGAGCAGCTGAGCTGGGCGGCGGTGAGCGACGGTGGCGCGAACGAAGATTTTAACGCAGTGAATGGCGATGTGTTCCGCTGGAACTGGTTATGGCCACGGCTGGCGGCTTATTTCGGCATTGAAGCGGCCGCCTTCCCGGCGAGCATGATGCCGCTGGAAGGGCGCATGCAAGAGGCGCAAGCGGCGTGGACAGAGATCGCGGACAAGTATCAACTGGCAGAATCAGACATCGGTAAACTGGCCTCCTGGTGGCATACGGATGCCGATCTCGGTCGCCCGATGGAAGCCTTCGCTGATATGAGCAAGAGCCGAAAAGCCGGGTTTACCGGTTATCGCAGCACGCTGGATTCCTTCACCGCGCTGTTTGACCGCCTGAAAGCGGAAAACATTATCCCACGCTAAAGCAGTATTTGCCCGGCAGCGCTGACATGCCGGGCAATTCCTCAATTTAGGTTCAACGCCGTCTGCGGCACTGTTCCGGCATTGCCCCTTGCTGCGCCTCGCTATGCACCGCATTCCCCTGCCGGTTCACATACCGTAGTTGGCGGCGATATTGCTGTGCCGCAAAGTGACATTTTGCGCGGCCAATTCCGGCAAACCGCTAACGAACGTCGCGTCACTGGCGTTGGTGGCGGTGAGATACTAAATATCGACGCCGTTGATTTTCGGCGTTGCGGCGGTGACTGTACGAGGACTATTGCGCAAAAACAGTTACTTCACCGTGGCTTATTCCTGGTTGGCTCCCGAATTAATTACTTTTGGCGCGAAATCTGGCCACTTTCGCCCGGTTGCCGCACAGCGCCATGCTGCACCAGCGGCGGCGATGCGCTTTGGTCTTATCGTAAAACCACAGTGTGCAATCCGGGTGTTCGCACTGGCGGATATAGTCAAACTGCCCGTTTGCCAGTAACGCTGCCGCCTGTTCTGCGACCGGTGCCAGTGCTTGCTGCGGCGTATCAAGCAGATATACGCGCTGCGTTTGCAGCGCGCCTTGCTCATCGACCACGAGGCGTAAGTGGCTTTGCGCCTGCGCCAGCCAGCCGTTCAACTCATCCAGCGACGGTTCCCGCCCGTGCTTTTTCTGTTCGACAAGCTGGCGGATCAACGCACGCAGCTTACGCGCCTCAGCCAGCAACTCTCCCGGCTTTGCCATAGCGTTAACCTGCAACCCGACATGCTGTAGCCACTGGCGCACATCGTCATCGGACTGCCAAAAGTCATGCGGCGATTTTTCCGCCATCGCCAGCGTGTTGATAAAATCCAGCGCGTGGTCTTCGGCTATGAACCACGGGCCTTCCGCACCGGGTAACGTGGCTGCTGTCATCGTTGCTCTCCCCTGTTTCTCATTCTTCCGCACATTGTAACCGATAAAATATATTTTACACAGTTACATGCTTTCGCCATACTCAACCCTGAAGTAACCCTATAAATTAATTTTTAACGGTTTCAAAAGAGGTGACGATATGACTGCCAATACGCATTTCCCGGTTCGCTATCAGTATGCAGACGCCGATGGCGTCAAGGTGTTTTACCGTGAAGCCGGTAACCCGGAAAACCCGGTATTACTGCTGCTGCACGGTTTTCCCAGCTCTTCGCATCAGTTTCGCGAATTGATCCCGCTGCTGGCAGATAAGTTTCACCTTATCGCCCCGGATCTGCCCGGCTTCGGCTTTACCGAAGTTCCCGCTGAGCGCGATTACCGCTATAGCTTTGATGGGCTGGCAAACACGCTGATTGCTTTTGTCGATGCGCTGAATCTGCAACGTTTTGCCATGTATGTTTTTGATTACGGTGCGCCGACCGGATTGCGGCTGGCGCTGCATTATCCGCAGCGGGTGAGCGGGTTTATTTCGCAAAATGGCAATGCGTATCTGGACGGTTTAGGCGACGCATGGGCGCCGGTACAGGCTTACTGGCACGCGCCGACCGCGGAAAACCGGCAGGTCGTTCACGATGCGATCCTCAATCTGGAAGGGACAAAATGGCAGTACCTGCACGGTGTGCGCGACCCTGAAACTGTCGCTCCGGAAGGTTATCAACTGGATACATTACTGATGGAGCGCCCCGGAAATAAAGCGATCCAGCTGGATCTGTTTCTTGATTACGCCAGCAACTTGAAGCGCTACCCGGAGTTTCAGGCCTTTTTCCGCACCCACCAGCCACCCGCGCTGATTATCTGGGGCGAGCACGATCCGTTTTTTATCCCGCCAGGCGCGCACGCTTATAAACGCGATAATCCAAATGCGGTGGTCGAGCTGCTTGATACCGGGCATTTCGCACTGGAAACCCATGTTGGCTACATTGCCCAACGCATTCGTGACGTGATTGGTAACGCGATTGGCTAAGAAACCGGTGCGCCCCGCGGGGTGGGCGCACCGATTTTGCTTACGCACGCGTCTGAAACATCAGTGTGTCGGACGTAAACGAGCCATCGTCGCCAATAAAAAAGTGCGCTTTCACCTCGTCGGAGGTTTGGTTTTGCAGGTAGCGGATCGCCGCGCGCAATACCTCCGGCGTGTTCATGCGTTCCACCCAGGGCTGATATTCCAGCGCCAGCCGATCAGAAACCATCTTCTCAACCTGCATGCCGCTTTGCTGCGTCATTTGCAGCCACTCGGCTGGCGAGTAGTTACGTACGTGGGACGGATCGCGAAGCACTTCAATGGTTTGCAGCCAGATATCCAGCACCGGACGGCCAGGCGAGGCGATATCCATCAGGATAAATTTCCCGCCGGGTTTCAGCACACGTTTTACTTCGCGCAGCGCCAGTGCGACATCATGCCAGTGGTGCGCCGAGTAGCGGCTGATTACCACGTCAAATGTATTGTCGGCAAAGGGCAGCTTTTCCGCCGCGCCGTGTGCGGTGGTGATGTTGTGTAACTGACGATCGCTCGCCGCCTGGCGCACTACCGCCAGCATTTTTTCCGATAAGTCATACGCTGTTACTTCGCGCACCACGCCTGCGGCGGCAAAACTGGCATGCCCGGCACCGCAGCCCAAATCCAGCAGCGAGGCATCCGCATCAGTACTCAGCCACTCGACCAGACGCACTAAATCTGCGCCTTGCGCATGCACCTGGCTTGTCAGGTAGGCCTGGGCCTGGTCGCCAAACTGCTTTTTTGTTAACTCATGATGATTAACCGACATTCTCTTTTTCCTTTTTAGCACGACAAAAAGTTGCTCTTTGGCGACTATACGACCGCATTTATAGGGGTACAATATGTGTACTTATACTGGTATTAATGAGTACCCCCCATGGAAAGTACCTTATTTGCCGGGCCGAAAACCCTTGGCGCTTTTTTGCGATCGCAGCGGGAAAATACCGCGCCTGCGGATATTGGCTTGCCGGCGCAAGGGCGGCGGCGCACGCGTGGATTGCGGCGGGAGGAAGTGGCGCAACTTAGCGGCATCAGCACCACCTGGTATACGTGGATTGAACAAGGGCGGGATATTGTTGTTTCGCCGCAAACCCTGTCGAATATCGCCAACGTGTTAAAAATGAGCGCCGCAGAGCGCAAGTATTTGTTTCATCTGGCGCTGCAAAACGACCCGCAGGAAGAGCACGTCATTACCGTCGAACCTGCTGTGCTGGCCACGGTGAATCAGATGGCCTGCCCCTGCTATTTGCTGGATTTGACCTGGAATATGCTGGCGTGGAATACACCCGCTGAGACACTGTTCAGCGGCTGGCTGGATAAGGATACCCAACCGAATATGATGAGTTTTATGTTTCGCCACCCGCTGGCGCAAACGCTGGTTATCAACTGGGAAACGCGCGCCAGCCGGATTGTCGCCGAGCTACGCGCGGACGCGATGCACTACCCGCACGACAAAGGACTGAACCAGTTTGTGCAGAGTCTGAGTAACGACAGCGAACTGTTTCGCGCGTTCTGGTCGCGCCAGCAAGTGGTGGTGCGTGAGGGTGGCGAACGCGTTTTTCATCATCCGCAACAAGGCGAGTTGCACTACCGGCAGATGACCTGGCAGCTAACCAGCAACCGTTCGATCAAAATGATTATGTTAATGGACGAGTAATTCGGGCGCGGATTCTGTATATCGCAGAAAAAAATGAAGTTTATTGCTCGACATAAAAAAAACAGGCCAGAAAACTGACCTGTTTTTTATTATTTACGGAATTCCAGTGGCGCCTGGCTGGCCTGAACAAATGCGGCGATATTATCAAATGTAGTCATTGCTGATTTGCAAAAAATACATTTGGCACCTGCCGGATTTTTCTCAGTTATATCAAAGCTGGAAATTCGGTATTGCGACCCGTGACAGCACGGGCAGCGAAAATGAATACGATTAATAATTCTAAATCCTTAGCGCGGAACCACGTTGGCCGCAGCCGGACCTTTCGGGCCGTTCTCAATAGTAAACTCAACCTCTTGATTTTCTTCAAGAGTACGGAATGCATTGCTCTGGATAGCGGAGAAATGTACGAATACATCTTTGCTGCCATCTTTCGGAGTAATGAAACCGAAGCCTTTCTCAGCGTTAAACCATTTAACGATACCGTTCATTTTAGTAGACATGCTTATTACCTTCTTTTTGTTCGCCGAATGCGGCAGTAATGGTCTGAGACATTATTTTTATCAGAGTGTAAAGCGAAGACCCAAAAAGAAGTAGCAAGGAGGTACTTAGAGATGAGAAAGACTTTAGTGAACTGCTGGAGATAATGATTTATCAAACCGACGACGCATTAACGCATGGTTGCATTGACAGCGCAAGCACTATTTTAAAAATATTTATCAGTAAAACGTTATCAGCAGATTAACGTGCTGTTCTGTTTGCTTCTCAGGGATTCAATCCCGGCAAAGGGGTTTGTGTGAAGTGGATCGCACAAATGCGCTTACCATCCGGCTATTATCAATACTAGTATGGTAGTTAAGCAAAACGTTTAAGGGTGGTAATGAGCATGCAAATGACAATGCGCTGGTTTGGTCCAGTTGAAGACAAAATTCCGCTGGAGCACATCCGGCAAGTTCCCGGCGTCGAAGGTGTCGTTGGCGCGCTTTATGATGTTCCGGTTGGCGACGTGTGGCCTAAAGAGAAAATCCGCGCGCTTGCCGATCAGGTACATCAGGCTGGTTTAAAGATGGAAGTCATTGAAAGCGTTAACATTCACGATGATATCAAAATTGGCCTGCCCAGCCGCGAGCAGCTAATTGCCAACTACCAGCAGACTATTCGCAACCTGGCGGAAGTCGGCGTCAAGGTGATTTGCTATAACTTCATGCCGGTTTTCGACTGGATGAAAACCGACATGAACTATGTTCTGCCAGACGGTTCACTCACTATGGCGTTCGAGAAAAAAGGCATCGATAAAACTCTTGATGAAGTCGTGAAAGAGGTGCTGGAGAATTCCAACGGTTTCGCCCTGCCCGGATGGGAGCCAGAAAGGCTGGCAAAAGTGCAGGAGCTGTTTGCCAAATATAAAGATGTCGACGACGCGAAATTGCGCGAAAACCTGGTGTATTTCCTTAAACGCATTATTCCGGTGTGTGAAGAAGTCGGCATAAAAATGGCCATTCATCCGGACGATCCGCCATATTCTATTTTTGGTCTGCCGCGTATTGTAAAAAACCGCGACGATCTCGACTGGATTTGTAATGCGGTGGATTCAGAAGCCAATGGTATTACATTATGCACTGGCTCCATTGCTGAAGATCCGGATAATAATGTCTACCAAATCCTCGCAGAATTTACCCGCCGCAAACGTATTCACTTTGCCCACGTTAGAAATATTAAACTCATTAAAGATAAAGATTTTTATGAGTCTGCGCATTTATCCCGCTACGGTTCGCTGGATATGTTCCAGATAATGAAATCACTTTACGATAACGGCTTTGATGGTTATATCCGCCCCGACCACGGGCGCTTTATCTGGGGCGAAACCGGGCGTCCGGGCTACGGGCTTTACGACCGCGCCCTCGGTGTCACCTACCTGCACGGTTTGTGGGAAGCACTCGAAAAACAACATTAATAAAATGTCATTCAGGCCGGTGACTCCACCGGCTTTCATGTAAGGCAAATCCGAAAGGTATTCTCTATGTCCCCGTTGTTAGCGCTATTTTGGGTGCTGGTTGGTATTGCGCTCCTGGTCGTTATGAATCTTAAATATAAATTTCACAATATTTTCGCCTTGCTGATTGCAGGGATATTTGTTGCGATCATGGAAGGTATTCCGCTGGATAAAATTGTCACGGTTATTCAGGACGGTCTGGGAAGTATTCTCGGCCATCTTGCATTGATTATTATATTTGGCGCTATCATCGGTAAATTCATGACCGAATCTGGTGCCAGCCAGCGGATTGCGGATAGCGTTATTGAACGCTGCGGAACACGTTTTCTTTCGGTCGGGCTGATGTTTATCGGCGTTATTTTTGGCATCGCCATGTTTTATGAAGTGGCATTTCTTATTGCAATGCCGCTGGTGCTGAATATCGCTAAAAAAGCCAATATTCCGTATATGAAATTAGTGGTGCCCACCGTGGTTGGCGCGACCATGGGACACAGCCTTTTCCCGCCGCAGCCAGGCCCGGTCGCGCTCATCAGCGCATTCAACGCCGACATTGTACAGGTCTATCTGTACGGCATTTTAGTGATTATCCCGGCGCTGTTCTGCGCGGGCATTCTGCTGCCCAAATACCTGCCGGGTATTAACGCGATTCCGTTGAATTCGCTACTGAAACCGGTCGAAGAGAAAACCGCGCAGGATCTGCCACCGTTCAGCATCAGCATTCTGATCCCGCTGATCCCGGCGGTGCTAATGATTGTCGCGTCGATTATCAAAGGGTTAATGCCCGCAGGCTCGGAGCTGGTAAAAGTCTGCACCTTCTTTGGCAGCGCGGAAATCAGCATGCTGTTAGCCACGCTGGCGGCAATCTGGTTTCTTGGCATCAAGCGTGGGATGTCAGCAGAAGGCGTCACCCACTGCGCCAGCGACGCGATTGCGAAAATCGCCAATGTGCTGTTTGTCATCAGCGCCGGCGGCATTCTGAAACAGGTGATTGTAGTTTCCGGTGTGGGAAACCATATCGTGGACATTATGAGTCACGTCCCGCTGTCGCCGTTTATCGTGGCGTGGATAATCACGGCGATAATCCGCATTCTCACCGGACAGGGCGCCGTCGCGGCCATCACCTCGGCGGGTATCGTTGCGCCGATGGTCAGCGCGTTTCACCTCAATCCGGCACTGATGTGCCTGGCCGTTGCCTGCGGCAGCAACACCATCACACTGATGTACGACGGCGGTTTTCTGCTGTTTAAAGAGACGTTCGGCATTTCGATGAAAGACACCTTCAAAACCTGGGGGCTGCTGGAGTTAATAAACTCGGTGGTCGGCTTAGGTATGGTTCTGCTGCTCAGCCTGTTTATCGCGTAGCGGATGAAAACCGACGGGGACAAGGATGCGCCCGTCCCCTTCTCTTTCGCGAAAAGTGATGCTAGGTTTACAGATCTCGGCAATTCATCAGGCTCGCCAATGTAACGACATTTTCTTTGTGAACATACCTTTGCACCGTGCGCTATATGCCGCACGCGGTTTTCTGTTTACGTGAGAATGTCGACAATGAACACATTATTGATGGTTCTGGTGCGCGCGCTGCGCCAGCACCGCTGGCTGTGCTTGTTTGGTAGTGCCTATCTTTTTTCTTCTATCGGCAATGGGTTAACGCAAACCCTGATCCTTGGTCAGTTATTACGCTGGCATGCCTCCCCGGCAACGCTCACGCTGAGCTATATGCTGGCTACGCTACCCGGTTTTTTTGGCAGTTTATTAGGGGAATACGGGTGCCGGCGTGTTTCGCCGCTACGCTTACTGTTGCTATGTGAGCTAATTGGCATTACCGGGCTGCTTTTCCCCCTCTACGGCTTGCTGGCGCACAGCATTCCCGCGCTGCTTGCAGTGCAATCACTCGAAGCATTTGCCGCCGGGTTATCCTGGCCTGCCATGAGCCTGGTTTTTAAACGGGGTTTAAGTGCAAACGAACTGCCGGCGGCGACCAGTATGGAAACGGTGATTTTCGCCTCTCAGGTGTTGTTGGGCGCAGGCGCCGGCGTGGTGCTTTTTGACCGGGTATCACCGTTGTCACTGCTGTCAATCGATGCCATCAGTTTCGTGTTGTCTACGGTGTTGCTATGCGCCACGGCACGTTACCTGCCGCAGGTAAGCCACGAGGATCGCCACGAAAAGAGGGTGATCCTGCGCTGGCATCATTTACCGGTCATTCAAAAACGCAGCTTGTTGTTGTTACCGGCACTTGCCGCCGTTGGCGCACCGGCAATGGCGTTGCTGCCGGCGCTGATACAGCAAATGCGTCCCGCTGAAACCACTGAGCTTGCACTGCCGCTTATCTTTGCGCGCAGCCTGGGCCAACTTTGTGGCCCGCTGCTGCTAAAGGCCGATAACCTCGAACGCTATGCCAGCCACAACCGGTATCTCGTCGGCTGTTTACTGGCCTTTCTGGCAGCTTACTGTGTGTTGCCGGGTTTAACATCCTTTCCTGAAATCGCGCTGCTCATCATCTTTGCCGCTCATCTGGCGTCGAATATGGTCTTTGCCGTCGGGACATTCGGCTTGTTGCATAATTTCCATGCCGATACCGTTCCCACCGCCACGGCAAAAGTATGGCGCTGGCAATCGTGCTGTGCCGCCGTGGCGACACTGGTTGCTGCCTTACTGGCGGCAGAATGGGGAGCAACGCAGGCGTTATATACAGTTTCATTCAGCACGCTGGCGCTGGTGATGATGGTACTGCTGCGCTATCGCAGCTGATTTATGTGAGCACAGCGTCATTCTGGCTGAGCTGCCATCAGATAAGGCGTGTAGTGAGGCTGGCTATTGTATTTCGGCTGGATAACCGGCCTGGCGAAACCTGAACGTTGTCTGCGTTTCGCTCCTTGCGTTTTACGCGGCGCAGGGAGCGGATGGGTGAGTTAATACGGGTTTTGCAGCCCTCCTGTACGGTCAGTGGACTGACGGCGTTTTTTTCTGCTCATCAAGGGAAAAGAACGCCACAACATCGGCCAGCTGCTGCGCGTACTCATCCATGCTTTGCGCGATTCCCGCCGACTGCTCGACGAGCGCTGCATTTTGCTGCGTGGCTCTATCCATCTCGTTGAGCGCAACTGCCACCTGGTTCACACCGGTGCGCTGTTCTTCGGAGGAGTGGGTAATCTCATTCATAATGGCGCTAACTTGCGATATTGAATCCACCACGTCTTCCATCGCTTTCGCTGCATCCTGAACTTGATTCGCGCCAGCGCTGACATCGTGCATTGAGCCCTGGATGAGCGAATTGATCTCATCGGCGGCTTCAGCGCTTCGTCTCGCCAGGCTACGCACTTCGCTTGCCACCACGGCAAATCCTCGCCCACGCTCCCCGGCGCGTGCTGCCTCTACTGCGGCATTCAGCGCCAGAATATTCGTCTGATGCGCGATACCATTAATGACATGGTTAATCTCTGCAATATGCGCCGTGCTTTGTTCAATTTTTTTCATCCCGGCGATCACGATCGACATGGACTGTGCGCCAGCTTGCGCGATTTCATTGGCTTTTGCCGCTAACATATTCGCCTGATGAGCATGCTCGGTGTTACCGACAACGGTGGTTTTTATCTCTTCCATGCTGGCGGCGGTCTGTTGTAAAGCGCTGGCCTGCTGTTCAGTGCGTGAAGCGAGATCGTGATTGCCGCTGGCCATTTCGCCCGAGATTAATTTTATCTGCGCGGCCGATGTCTTAAGCGAAGCGGTGATTTTTGTCAGCGATGCTCTCATTCCATCAAGTTCATGGTGCACCCCATTAATATCGCCACCGCTATTATCAGCGTCGTGATGCAAATCCCCTTGCGATATCCTATGAATATTCTTTTTGATTGTATTGGTAATACTCAAAAATTCATTGCGCAATATAAAGAACAAAATCACTGATGCAATTAAAAACGCAGATAATGTGGTTATGATAGTGATAACCGTAAATCTATGGGCAGAAGCTACATAATCCTGCGTGCCCTGAACATCATATTTGACGATTAATCCACGAAAATTCCTGGCCAGCTTATTAAACGTATTAACATTTTCACGCGTTGGCTCTTGTTTAATCGACTCAATAGCTGAGGTGATCTCCCGCGTCATTTTCACGCCACTTTCGGTCTTGACAGGCGCAACCTGAAGAAAACCGTTATAGGCTCTGGCAACCTCTGCCAGCGCCGCACTTCTCTGCGTCGCTGTCAGGCCTTCGAACTGCAAACGTGCACTCGTCTGAGCAAGCGCATCATATTGATAAAACCCGAGAGCTAAGCCCCTCACGCTCTCTTTGATATTGTTCAGAGCGAGCAGCGAATAGCCCGAAACAAATAAAAGCGAAGTAAAAAGAATCACGTAGGAAAATATAACGGTATATTTTAATCTTCCCTTCTTTACAGACATACCCCATCCTTGATTCATCAAGTAAATTTCAATTTGTTTCACCATGAATAAAGCACAAGGAAAAACGCATACTGCAACGATAAACGCAGTCTGCGCCCAATGGGTTATTCAGGATTATTAGCAACGCTAACATATACTCCTTCCCCCATAAGGAAACAACTATTTTGCCAAAAATGAATAAATTCTGAAAATGCGAATTAATAAAGCGAAAAAACTAAAAGCTATTTACTGGATTGCATATCAAAAATTAAAAAATACCGGCGTTGCCGGTATTTTTATTTACGCACGGATATCGTCATATTCGCGTGTGTTGTCAAACTCGTGTTTGGCAAAGGGACATAACGGGATGATTTTACGGTTTTCCGCACGCATTTTTTCCACCACTCGCGCGACCAGCTGCTTACCTACGCCTTGCCCTTTAAGGCTCGGATCCACATCCGTATGTTCAATAATGCTTAAATGCTCGCCGGTGGGAACGAAGACGATTTCAGCAACCTGCGTTCCCTGGGCGTCATTAACATAAAACTTGTTGTGGCCTTCCAGAATTTCCATGGTTTTCTCACTTAGTTGTGGCGGTACTTCAGCGCACCGCTCGGGCAGGTATCAATGACTTTCACCACCGTTGCGACATCCACTTCGTCGGGAATGATCCACGGTTTGCGTTTCAGGTTAAAAAGCTTCGCGCTGCCGCGTACGCAGTTTCCTGCATGCTGACAGACCGCAGTATTGAAATAAACGTCAATCTTTTCACCGGTATAGACGCGGTAACCCGCGTCCAGCAGTTCCTTATCCATGACATTGCCCCTGTTCTTTTTGGTGTTGGAAAAGTAAGCATAGCCGCTCTACTTTTACGCACCCTCCGGCGTTTAATCAATAACGAACGATACGAAACCCTTCTTGTTCAGTCGGTTCGACAAAGTTGCGGGTAATAAGCGCAAACTGCTCGTCGGTAGCGGCAAAATCGTGGTCGCCTGCGGCATTTCGCTGGCGTAAACGCGCCTTGCAAATCTCATCGCTAACCGGCAAGTAGTGCAACAAATGCGGCGCGCCGGATTCGTTAACGATCGACATCATCCACTGGCGACTGGCCAGCGTGTTGGCGGGAAAATCGAGAACCACATTAACGCCTGCACGCAGTAGCGCGATGGCATGCGGCTTGATGGCGGATTTTAATTTTGCCGAGTAGAAAACGTAGTCCTCAACGGTGGTCATCGCGTCCTTAAATAACAACGATAACCAGCTGTCTTCGCTCAGCACCACCGTGCATGGCGCTTTTACCAGCTCGCTGGCAAGCGTCGATTTACCCGATGCGATTTTGCCGCACAGAAGATGGAGTGTTGCAGAAGAAGCGGAACAAACATTCATAACATCACCTCGCAGGTTGCTGCCAGCAAGGCCCCGCCGTGCTGGCGGGAAAAGGACGAACGTTATCCCACCGGTCGATTGACAGTGCGAATAATGCTCGCAATAGATAAATAGGATGAATATTTAACAGGCATGCTGGCAACGTAGCAGCAAACCTGCTCCGTTGCCAACGGTTTGTATGGGTGGGGCTTATAGCCAGCCCCATCGTGGTTAGCCGATCAACAGCAGGCAGGAGAGATCATCGCCGCCGTTGATCGTATCGATCGCGGCATCCATGCGTTTGTTGATGGTGCTGTTATGCATGGTTTTTTCAGAAAAACTGGCGATCGTTTTCATCACCAATGGCGGGTCTATCTCAACATGCAGCGACTGTACGCTGAGGAACGTTTTGAGATAAAAATAGTCCATAACGATACGATAAAACTGGCGCAATATTGTCGCCGTATTCGTGCCGGGAAAATCGCTTTCATAAAGCTTATACAGTAAGTAGTTTCGCAGCACATGCGGTTCACCCAGACAGGAATGCTTGCACAATTGCTCCCACTGCTGATCAAGAGCGGCAAACTTCTCACTCAGCGCCGACGCTTTCGTCTCTGGCGTAATTGCCAGATATTCAGCAACTTGCAGGTGCCCTTGTGATATCAGCGGATCGCGCGAAGCGTATTTCGCCACATGTTTACCCATCACGGTTAACGCATCGACTTTCATACTGGCCGCGCGAACGGTATTTTGCGCACGAAGCAGCGTTCGACCGTTCTGTAGTTCATCGATCAGCCCTGCATAAAAGTTTTCCACTTCAGCCAGATTATTCTGCAGATCAAAGTTGAGCATTTGCAGATAGAGAATAAATTGCGCCAGCGCCATCAAATTCTCTTCAATATTGTTGCTCTGCGCCTGAACCAGATTCCAGGCGAAAAGATGTATCAGATGGCCCACCTGGTCTCGCGGCTTTTGCTGCTGCAGTAATTTTACTTTTGAGCGGGCAACCAGCGTGCTTTTCTCTTGCAGCAGCATGCTTTGCGGGTCGAAAAGCACCTGGCGTACCACTTCCGGGCAGGAGAGCGTCATGCTAAAGCGTACTTCATCGGCATATTTGCGTACACCACGCGGATAGGTTGAGCATGTAGGGGATAACGCTTTTTCACCTAAATCACGGTGAACCATGCAAAGCCGGTTTTCATCAACAAACGGGCACTGCTTATCCTCATTCAATTTAATGACCGAATATTCATTTTTGCCGTTATGAACCGGGATTAAATTCTCTTTCGCAATGGCTGCAATAACAGGATTGGATGAGGACAGATAACGTTGATGCGTTTTCTTATCAATATTTATTTTCCAGCTACGGCAGCAGGAAATTAAACAATCCGGGCCAACGCATTTGAATTTATCAAAGAAAACAGGTGTCACTGTTTTATGGTGTCGCATAATACATTCTTTATAAATGAAAAGCAGAAAGTTACACGACAAAAGTGAATATCAAAAGTTGCATAAGCGCGCACAACATTCAGCATTTCACCACATGGTTCCGCGCGCTTAAAATCCTGGAGTTAGCTCCATCTGCGAAATGATATTTCCACTGCCGTTAAGATTCTGCTCAACAGAGGCAACATCGTTGCGCTCATTGCCAGACGCTTTTCCCTCTTCCCGCATTTTGCTTTTAATCAGCGACAGCAGCGATTTTAGCTCCCGGAGCGCTTCTTTCAGGGAACGGGCATCTTCCTGACGCTGGCTGGCGTTTTGTAGCGTATTGATAACGTTATCGATAGTAGATTGTGCGCCCGCGATCTCTGCCGACTTTTCTTTTTCGGTCGGATTTTCTTCGTCACTCACTTCAGCGTCAGAGGCGGCCTGCGCTTTTATGGCAGATTCATCGCTTTCACCGGTAGAAGCCTGTGCTGCGTCAGAAGCGTTAGCATCGGCACCATTGCCTGCACCAGTGTTATCACTCTGACCTAGCTGGGAAGCGAGTTGTCCAAGCTGAGATGACAGCTGTTTGAGCTGTTTCATAATGTAGCCCCCGGAGCCGCCAAACAACATGGCCAGCGCTTTCAGGCGGGCGATTTCCCGTTTCAATGCCTCAAGTTTTGCGCGCGCATTCGCTTTACTGTTCCGGGCATTTTCCTGCGTAAAGCGATTAAGCGTGGTGAGGTTTTCCTGCAAATTTTCGTAATACTCTTTCGCCTGCGGGCTGAGCGTCACAATGCTGGCAGGCGTGGGGTTAACGATTTCACTGGTGCGGGTGGCCTCCTGAGTACGAACCGTTCCTCCTTTGGCGGAAGAGGATACGTAAAGATCGAGAGAGCCAGTAAATGTGGGGCGAAGCATGCGCAATACTCCTGAAATCCATTGCTCATATTAACGGCAGCAGGGAATAAAACTTTATGCGTAAAAACGTGATGACAGGCCTTCATGCTCTAACAAAGAACCTCACGCAACACCTGAAATGCCTCTTCTGATGCTATTTAAAAATCAGAATTTAACGTAAGCATATTCTCTATAAAAATCAGGATACGTGTTTGTAGAATAATCCCCCGGCAGGAGAGTGAAAAAACCAAACTTAGAGGAGAGAAATATAAATTACTGGCAATATGCGCCTCTATTTATGATTCATCAAACTGTTATGCGGGCAGCATAATTAGTGATTATTGAATGGTCAGGATGAAAACAACAGGTAAATCGAAATGCTTGCGTAAGTATCTCTGTAAATAAAATTTATTAAGGATGATTCTATGCCAACGGGTTATTTTCTACGTCCTGGCGATAAGACAACATGCGGCGGCCATATTCTTTCAGGCTCTCCGCGCCATAGCTTTGGCGGGATGGCGACCGCAAGGAATGGTGACTCTGTATCGTGTGGTAAAGATGGAAAGATCTACTACATCGCGGGTGGCATACCCGATTACTGGATTTATGGCGTTGCAGCAGCAGGGACGTTGCATAGCCGAAGCACATGTCCCTGTAGAGCAAGATTTATTTCGTCATTTCCAAATGCCTCTTATTGGCTTGAAGAAGCAAAACCAGTTAAAGCCATTCCTGTCGCTGCCCCGCCAGTTGCAAACGCTCCTCCTCAACCTGCAAAAATTGCAGAACCTGAACAATATGCACAAGCGGCGAAGAAGAAAAATAACTTTGCGGACACCTGTGGGCCCGAAGATAACCCGCTATTGAACGGCGTTTATATCTGGACTGAAATCAAAAGAGCAGGTCACGTTTTCGTTTCGGTACATGAGAACAACACTGTCTCCCTTTACACATATGGGCGATACGGTAGAACCGCTCCCGGAGGTTTCACGGGGGACGGTATTCTTAACTTCCTGCAAGATGAAGACGCAAGAGATTACTATAGGGTCGAGCTATATCGGATGGGCGCAAGAGCATTCCGTATAGGTGACGCTGACCCGACGAAAACGAGGCAATTTTTTGAAGATCTTTGGAACAAAGGCGAACCAGCGATTCAAACATCTAAGATGGAAGAAAAAATCAAGCGAAGAGGCCACACCATCGATGAGTACGACGTAACAGGAAATAATTGTACCACTCACTCTGTTGAGGGAATTAAGTTTGCCGGGTCGATGGTATTCGAACATAGCTACACATCCACCACAACTCAGATTCCTATCGAATTAGAAGAAGATTTCACCATTCCTCTCTCATTGCAGCGTTATCTTGAGACCAAAAGTTCTGACTTCTCATCAATGACAGTTATTGAAATGACGGACGAGTTTAAAAAACTCTATTCCAATAAGGACAATTTATCGCCCTATCAAGAGTCACCAAAAGGGAAAATTCAGCACATTGCGGCGGGGTTCGCCGCTACTGGTGATTCATTATCACAATATTCCAGCGGTACTTTTGGCGGTGTATTAGGTGGATCTTATGACGTTGACGAGTAGAACTAAAACCATTCTCCGATGGGGAGGGATTTGTATTGTCTGCCTAGGTTACTTCCTTGGGCTGTTTGTCGCCTCACAAGCATTCGCTATTTTCTCTGAAAATCAGACCCTTGTTTCAAACCCTGTTCCATTAAAAGAGTATTACCAGGCGATTGATTTACTTATGCAAGCTACAAACGGCATTTATAACGCCGCCTTCTTTGGCTTTGCGATCTGTGTGCCGCTCATCTTACTTATCTTTAAAAAGGTAAGATGATGAATAAGAAGTACTAGATCAGGTGGGCGTGTATCGCGCTTATTTGCGTTGCGTATTACGTTATCGTGCTTTACTTCGATCTTGTATTCGCAGTGAACTTTTCAGAAACAGTAATCCATGGATGGGATTTTACACCGTCTCAGTTGGCCAGGTTTGTTATGGGGCTATCGCAAAATCCCCAAGATTTGGCGTTAGCCTTTATTGTGGGTTTCGCTGTCTGCTTCTCGTTGTTCTTTCTCATCTTCAAGAAAATGAGATTGAGATGCCCTCAATGCTTGTCGTTGAGATGACGTTTGCGCTCAAAGAACAGTATCCAAATTCGGGTCATTTGCAACCATACCAGGAAACTCCCGGCGGCGTAGTCGAGCATGTTTTAGCAGAAGGTGCAGCCACAGGAGATTCATTATCTCCCTATTCCGGCGGTACTGTAGGCGGTATATTAAGGGGATCTTATGACAATGAAGAATAGAGTTAAAACCATCCTCCGATGGGGTGGAATTAGCATAGTTTCACTTTGCTACTTTATTACACTGATAGCATCAACATTCGCTTACAGTGCATTCAGTGAGCGAGAAAGTATGCAGTTTTATGGCCCAATCCCATTAAAAGAATACAAAGCATCAATAGACTCGCTCATGCAAGCCACTGATGGCGTTTTTAGTGTCGCCTTCTTTGGCTTTGCGATCTGTGTCCCGCTGATCTTAATTATCTTTAAAACGGTACGATAATGAATAAGAAGTACTGGATTAGGTGGACGAGCATCGCGCTCATCTGCGTTGCGTATTACGTTATCGTGATTTGCTTCGAGCTTGTATTCGCAGTGAACTTTTCAGAAACAGTAAGCCAGGGATGGGATTTTACGCCCTCTCAGCTGACCTGGTTTGTTATGGAGTTATCGCAAAATCACGTTGATTCGGCATTAGCCTCTCTTATAGGTTTCGCTGTCTGCGTTCCTTTGATCTTGCTCATCTTCAAGAAAGTAAGATGACCGCCAAAGGCTGGAGAGATCCAGCCTTTCCCTTTCTTTTTATTAAGACAATACACGCCGAATACCCGTTGGTGGTTCGTCGTTGAATGTCAGAACGATCAAAAACAACCTTCGCATAGTAAGTTTCTGAAACTAAACACATGCAGACCAATTTTCGGCGGTGTTTTGTAAGAAGAAGGGAATTCTGGAGCGGGCGAAGGGAATCGAACCCTCGTATAGAGCTTGGGAAGCTCTCGTTCTACCATTGAACTACGCCCGCATTGAGATGCGACAGGCATTATAACCTCTTAGCGCGTGAGAGCAAGGCGAGTTTGCGGGTAACCGCTGGAGTTTTAAGCAGTTAATCTTCTCTGGTATAGCGCCGTCATTTTGTTGCGAAAATTAGGACAACATAACCTCCCGCGTTACGCTTTCAGGCATAGCATAGCTCCCGTAGTTCCCACTCATTTTCAGAGAATCGCTATGAACGCTAAGCCGTTGGTTTTGGGATTTATTATTTTTGCGGGCTCGTTGAATACTGCACTGGCGGATAGTTGCCAATCGAACATTTTTGGTGGCCAGGATTGCCGCTATGACGATGGCACAACATCCAGCAGCCAGGCCAATATTTTCGGCGGGCAGGATACCAGGTACAGCGACGGAAGAACCACAACCAGCCGAGCCAATATCTTTGGTGGGCAAGATACAACGTCCAGTGACGGTAAATCATCCAGCAGCAGAGCGAATATCTTTGGCGGCCAGGACACCGATTACAGCGACGGTAGCCATTCCAGCAGCCGGGCCAACATTTTCGATGGCCAGGATACTAGCTACAGCAACGGTAAGTCCTCAACCAGCCGCGCAAATATCTTCGGCGGCCAGGATACGCAAAACAATTAATTCCAGACAACTATTCGAGCTAACAGGCCGGGCGACCGCCTGTTAGCTTTACTCATCAGCATTTCGGCGGGCTGCCCTGAGGCGGTAAATAACGCAGCGGATCGATAGCTGTCGCCTTATAGCGCAGCTGGAAGTGCAGGCGCACGGAATCCGCGTCACTGCTGCCCATGGTGGCGATCTTCTGCCCCGCTTTCACACTCTGCCCGTTATTGACCAGCAGCGTATCGTTGTGCGCGTAAGCGGTAATGTACTCTTCGCTATGCTTAATCATGATCAGGTTACCGTAGCCGCGCAGCTGATTGCCGACATAGACCACCTTCCCGGCGCCAGAGGCATAAACCGGTTGGCCGCGTGTACCAGCGATATCAATGCCTTTGTTCCCGCCATCAGAGGTGGAATAGGTCATGATGACTTTTCCGGTTGTCGGCCAGCGCCAGCAGCGTTGCCCTACCGGCGGCCACGACGAGAGCGGAACCTGCGAGGAAGGCACCACTTTCGCAGTCTTAGTACCGGATTTTGTCGAGGATGAGGTGGTTTTCGACGAGCCATTCACTTTCAATCGCTGCCCCACTTCAATGGTATACGGCGGTGAAATACCGTTCATGCTGGCAAGATCTTTTACGCTGGTGCCGGTAATACGGGATATGCGGTACAGGGTATCGCCCCGCTTCACCGTATAAACGGAGCCGGAATAAGTAGAGTTACTACCGGCGCAGCTCGCCAGCAGCAAACTGATTGCCAGGCAAATGACAATACGAAACGGGCTTTTCGTCAGGCATCCTGCGCGCAAAACAGATCCTCGAATAGAATAAATGGCGACATATCATACCAGCCACTCGCCGGTTGCTAAACCCTTCAAACGGAGTTGCGCGGAATCGGGTAACCCTGCGCGATAATTTCCATTATCTCCGGCAAAAAAGGCGTGGAGGGCATCTTCACCAGCGCCGGATAAAATACCTGCGGTGAGGGAAACACATCCACAACATGGCAATGGCTGAGTTTACGGGCGTCGACTTCCGATGACGGCAGCAGCGTTGCCGCGGCAAGGCCAGACTCCAGCCACTCCAGAATCACCCCCGGCTGGGTGATGTGCATAATCACCTTCGGGTTACCACCCGCTTTACGAAACAGATCGATCAGCATCTCGTAAGTGCCGGCGTCTTTTGCCCGGTGCAGCAGCACCAGCGGGAACGCCGCCAGCGCCTGGTAATCAAACGAACTCACAGGAGCTTGCGCCAGGCACTGCTTACTGATCACCGCCACCAGCCGCACCGGATCAAAAGACACATAATCGAAGCCTTCGCTGCGATAAGGCCGCTGGATCATCGCCAGATCGATCGTGCCTTCATTGAGCATGGTTTCTAAATGGCTGGAATCAGTAACGGATATATTAATTTCAGCGTCGGGGTGGCGCTTATAAAGCTCCAGTAATAACGGTTTAAAATAGCATTGAAAAAGATGGGTTAAGCCGAGTCTTAGCTGGAATTTTTCTTTATTGGCAATTGCTACAGTTTCCCGTGCCGTATCTTCAACCTGACGTAATATTTCACAGGCTTTACGATAAAGAAAATAACCGGCTTCTGTGGGTTCAATTCTGTTTCCCTGACGCGAAAATAAGGAAACCTGTAACTCTTCCTCCAGTTCCTGGATCCGTTTACTGAGCGGCGGCTGCGCCATATTCAGCACTTTCGCCGCCTGGCTTACGGAGCCCTGCTCTACCACACGGCAAAAATAACGCAATCTTTTCAAATCCATACCGCTTTTCTCCGCTATACCTGAGCGCTCAGTATCACACCTGGCGTAAAAAAGGAAAAGCACGACATTTTATGTCATTTATCAACCTGAATTTAACATTCTTATAAAGAGTACTTTTTTGATCTGGTCTGCCTCAGGAAAACGGTATTTGTTTAATCACCACAGGAAAAATAAGGTAACGGCAGTCAGTAAATTCCCATCTGAAAATGGAAAAGACCATGTCAAATAGCAAAAATCATAATGCCAGCGGCGTTTGCGATTTACGTTCTGCTCTTGAATTACTCAAAACATTGCCCGGTGAATATGTGGAAACCGACACCGAAGTGGATCCACACGCGGAACTCTCCGGGGTTTATCGTTATGTTGGCGCAGGCGGAACCTGCCAGCGCCCGACGCGGAAAAACGGCCCGGTGATGGTGTTCAACAAGGTAAAAGGTTTTCAGGATATCAGCGTCGCCATCGGCCTCAACGGTTCCCGCAAACGCGTTAGCCACTTCCTTAACTGCGCGCCGGAAAAACTTGGTCACCTGCTGAAAGACTCGGTACAAAACCCGATTCCGCCAGTGCTGACCCAAGACCACGCGGTGTGCCAGGAAGTGGTGCATCTGGCAAGTGATGCGAATTTCGATCTACGCAAATTGCTACCTGCACCAACGAACACCGAAGAAGATGCTGGCCCCTACATTACCATGGGTCTGTGTTACGCCTCTGATCCAGAAACGCGTGAATCCGATATCACCATTCACCGCCTGTGCGTGCAGAGCCGCGATGAACTGTCGATGTGGCTAACGCCGGGTCGCCATATCGACGCATTTCGCATGAAAGCGGAAGCAGCGGGGAAACCGCTGCCGATCTCCATCAGTATCGGTGTCGATCCGGCAATTGAAATTGCCGCCTGTTTTGAGCCGCCGACCACACCGCTGGGTTATGACGAACTGAGCGTTGCCGGTGCGCTACGCGGGCACGCCGTGGAAATGGTGCAGTGTAAAACCATCGACGAACGCGCCATTGCCCATGCGGAAATCGTTATTGAAGGCGAACTGCTGCCGCACGTGCGTCTGCGTGAAGATCAGAACACCGATACCGGCAAAGCGATGCCTGAGTTTCCTGGCTACACCGGCGAAGCCAAAGAAGCCCTGCCGGTTATCAAGGTGAAAGCGGTAACCCATCGCTATAACCCGATCTGGCGTACCACGGTTGGGCCGGGCGAAGAACACGTCAACATGGCGGGTATTCCGACAGAAGCCAGCATTCTTGATATGGTGGGGCGCGCCATGCCGGGTAAACTGCTTAACGTCTTCGCACACTCAGCGGGCGGCGGCAAGCTGCTGGCAGTGATGCAATTCAAAAAATTCTCGCCTGCGGATGAAGGCCGTCAACGCCAGTCCGCGCTGCTTGCATTCTCCGCGTTCCCGGAACTGAAACACGTGATTCTGGTTGATGAAGATGTCGACATTTTCGACAGCGACGATGTGCTGTGGGCGATGCAAACCCGTTATCAGGGCGATGTCGATACCGTCACCATTCCCGGCGTACGTTGTCACCCGCTCGATCCATCGCAGGTGCCGGAATACAGCCCGAGCATTTTGCAGCAGGGCATGTCCTGCAAAACCATTTTTGACTGTACGGTGCCGTTCCATCTGAAAAGCCACTTTGAACGCTCGAAATTCAAAGCGGTGGATGTGAAACGCTTCCTGCCAGATTTCGAATAAGGGGGCCGGTGTGACCACATTGCAACGCATCATTGTTGGCATCAGCGGCGCTTCCGGTTTTCAGTATGGCGTAAAAGCACTTGAGCTTTTGCGCGGGCAGCCGCTGGAAGTCCATTTGGTTGTCTCGAAAGGGGCGGAAAAAACCTGTGCGCTGGAGACGGATTATCAGCTAGATGAGGTGATGGCGCTTGCGGATGTGGTGCATCCTGTCGGCAATCTTGGGGCTGCCATTTCCAGCGGATCGTATAAAACCATGGGCATGCTGGTTGCGCCCTGCTCCATGCGAACGCTGGGATCTATCGCCAACTGCCTGACGGATAACCTGCTAACCCGCGCCGCCGACGTGGTGCTCAAAGAGCGCCGCCGTCTGGTGCTGCTGGCGCGCGAAACGCCGCTTCATCTCGGGCATATTCGCAATATGCAGGCAGTGACGGAAATGGGCGGGATTATTTTCCCGCCGGTCCCGGCGCTCTACCAGCGTCCGCAATCCACTGATGAGATCATTACCCACAGCGTCAGCCGTGCGCTGGATCTGTTTGGTATTGATGTGAAAAATCTCCCGCGCTGGGGCGAGGGAAACCTCGCTCATCACGCGTAACGTGCAGGAAACATTATGTTAATCGGTCCTTATGTGAACGGCGCCGCCGTCATTGTTGGTGGTCTGCTCGGTTCACTGGTTGGTACGCGCATTCCCGAACGTGTGAAAGTGGCGCTGCCGCTGACATTTGGTTTGTGCTCTGTTGGTCTGGGTATCAATCTCGTTATTAAAGTGAAATTTATGCCCGCCGTGGTGCTGGCGATGGTAATCGGCGCGGTGATCGGCGAAGCGTTTTTCCTCGAAAAACAGATCGGCAAAGCGGCCGGTACCACGCGTGGTTTAATCAACCGTATTTTCCCGCCGGTTCAGGGTCTTACCCATGATGAATTCACCGAGAAGTTCGTCGCCATTCTGGTGCTGTTTTGCGCCAGCGGCACGGGGATTTTCGGTGCGATGCATGAAGGCATGACCGGCGATCCCTCGATTTTGTATATCAAGACGGTGCTGGATCTGTTCACGGCGGCGATTTTTGCCACCATGCTCGGCTTCTCAGTGATGACTATCGGTATTCCGCTGATCATCGTCCAGGTAGCGCTGGCTACGCTCGCGGTCTTTATCCTGCATATGATCACCCCGGATATGATGGGCGACTTCTCCTGCGCGGGTGGTTTAATCATGGTGGCGACCGGGCTGAGAATTTGTAATATCAAGCCTTTTCCGGTGGCGAACATGCTTCCCGGTCTGGTACTGGTGATGCCCTTTTCCGCTCTCTGGGCCACTCTTTTTGCCTGAGCCTCGGATATACTAGCGTTTGCCCGGTGGCGCTGTGCCTGGCAGGTCCGCGAGATCACGTTCTCCCGGTAAGTCAGGCATAGCGCCACCCGGCGTTGTTATGTTCGGGAGTCGTTATGGTTATACAAGAGCACGTTATTTTAGTTAACGACCAGGGAGAGGTACTCGGCACAAAGGAGAAATATGCCGCGCATACCTCACATACACCGCTGCATCTGGCTTTCTCCTCCTGGCTTTTTCGCCCGACAGGCGAATGTCTGGTTACCCGCCGCGCCATGAGTAAGAAAGCCTGGCCCGGCGTCTGGACCAACTCCGTTTGCGGCCATCCGCAAATGGGTGAAACCATTGAGCAGGCGATTGTCCGCCGCTGCCGCTACGAAGTGGGAGCCGAAATCGCCGCTATCACCACTATCGCACCGGGTTTTCGCTACCGGGAAACCGATCCTTCAGGCATTGTCGAAAATGAGATCTGCCCGGTCTTTGCCGCAGAGATCGTATCGCCGCTTAAAATAAACAGTGATGAAGTGATGGAATATCAGTGGGTTAAACTGGATGCGTTGCTGCACGCGCTCAATGCTGCGCCCTGGGCTTTCAGCCCGTGGATGGCGGCGGAAGCCACAAGCGCGGAAAAGCAGTTACGACAATTTGCCGCAGAATTAGCGCAATAAAAAAGCCCCGACGCGACAAACGCCGGGGCTTTTTTTATCGCTGAGCGATTATTTCACCGGACGCATCGCCGGGAACAGGATCACATCGCGAATGGTATGGCTGTTGGTGAACAGCATCACCATACGGTCGATACCGATACCCAGGCCGGCAGTCGGCGGTAAGCCGTGTTCCAGCGCGGTCACGTAGTCTTCGTCGAAGAACATTGCTTCGTCGTCGCCCGCTGCTTTCGCATCGACCTGATCCTGGAAGCGCTGCGCCTGATCTTCCGCGTCGTTCAGCTCGCTAAAGCCGTTACCGATTTCACGTCCGCCAATGAAGAACTCAAAGCGGTCGGTGATTTCCGGGTTCTGATCGTTACGACGCGCCAGCGGCGAAACTTCCGCCGGGTATTCGGTAATGAAGGTCGGCTGGATCAAGTGCGCTTCGGCCACTTCTTCGAAGATCTCCGTGACGATACGGCCCAGACCCCAGCTCTTCTCAACCTTGATACCGATGCTGTCAGCAATTGCTTTCGCGCTGTCGAAATTATCCAGATCCGCCATGTTGGTTTCCGGACGGTATTTCTTGATCGCTTCGCGCATGGTCAGTTTTTCGAACGGCTTGCCGAAATCAAACACTTCGTCGCCGTACGGCACTTCGGTTTTGCCGAGGATGTTCTGCGCAAGCGTACGGAACAGAGATTCGGTCAGCTCGATCAGATCTTTATAATCCGCGTACGCCATATAGAGTTCCATCATGGTGAACTCAGGGTTATGGCGAACGGAGATACCTTCGTTACGGAAGTTACGGTTGATTTCGAACACGCGCTCGAAACCGCCAACCACCAGACGTTTAAGGTACAGTTCCGGCGCGATACGCAGGTACATGTCGAGATCCAGCGCATTATGGTGGGTGACAAACGGACGCGCAGACGCACCGCCCGGGATCACCTGCATCATCGGCGTTTCCACTTCCATAAAGTCGCGGCCTACCATGAACTGGCGGATACCGGCCAGGATCTGCGAGCGAATTTTGAAAGTGTTGCGGGATTCATCATTCGAGATGAGATCCAGGTAACGCTGACGATAGCGCGCTTCCTGATCCTGCAAACCGTGGAATTTGTCCGGCAACGGACGCAGCGCTTTAGTCAGCAGGCGCAGCTCGGTGCAATGGATAGAGAGTTCACCGGTCTTGGTCTTGAACAGCTTGCCGCGCGCGCCGAGGATATCGCCGAGATCCCATTTTTTGAACTGCTCGTTGTAGACACCTTCCGCCAGATCGTCACGAGAGACATACAGCTGAATGCGGCCCCCCATGTCCTGCAAGGTTACGAAAGAGGCTTTACCCATGATGCGGCGGGTCATCATACGGCCCGCAACGGCGACTTCAATGCCCAGCGCTTCCAGCTCTTCGTTCTCTTTGGCATCGAATTCCGCATGTAGCTTGTCAGAGGTCTGATCGCGACGGAAATCGTTCGGGAACGCCACGCCCTGCTCACGCAGTTGCGCCAGCTTCTCGCGGCGAGTTTTCAGTTCATTATTAAGATCGACTGCCGCGTCAGCGCCTTGTGCTTGTTGTTCAGACATGTTGGTTCCTCATAACCCTGCTTTCAAACTTGCTTCGATAAATTGATCCAGGCTGCCGTCCAGCACCGCCTGCGTGTTGCGGGTTTCAACCCCGGTGCGCAGATCTTTAATGCGGGAATCATCCAGGACATAAGATCGGATCTGGCTGCCCCAACCGATGTCCGACTTGGTGTCTTCCATCGCCTGTTTCTCAGCATTTTTCTTCTGCATTTCCAGTTCATAAAGCTTCGCCTTCATCTGCTTCATGGCCTGGTCTTTGTTCTTATGCTGGGAGCGGTCGTTCTGGCACTGAGTGACCAGCCCGGTTGGAATGTGGGTAATACGCACCGCGGATTCCGTACGGTTTACGTGCTGACCGCCCGCGCCGGATGCGCGATACACGTCAATGCGCAGGTCCGCCGGGTTGATTTCGATATCAATATCGTCATCCACTTCCGGGTAGACAAACGCGGAGCTAAACGAGGTGTGGCGACGTCCGCCGGAATCGAACGGGCTCTTACGCACCAGGCGATGAACGCCGGTTTCGGTACGCAACCAGCCGTAGGCGTAATCACCCATGATCTTAATGGTGACAGATTTAATGCCGGCAACTTCACCTTCGGACTCTTCAATAATCTCGGTTTTAAAGCCGCGCGCTTCCGCCCAGCGCAGGTACATGCGCATTAACATGCTCGCCCAGTCCTGCGCTTCGGTGCCGCCGGAACCGGCCTGAATATCCAGGTAGCAGTCGGCGCTGTCGTACTCGCCAGAGAACATGCGGCGGAACTCCAGTTGCGCCAGTTTCTCTTCCAGCACATCCAGTTCGGCGACCGCTTCGTTAAAGGTTTCTTCGTCTTCGGCTTCAACCGCCAGATCCAGCAGGCCGCTGACATCTTCCAGCCCCTGACGCATTTGATCCAGCGTATCAACGATAGCTTCGAGTGAGGAACGCTCTTTGCCCAGCGCCTGTGCGCGCTCAGGTTCGTTCCACACGTCCGGCTGTTCCAGCTCGGCGTTTACTTCTTCCAGACGCTCTTTCTTGGCGTCATAGTCAAAGATACCCCCTAAGAACGTCGGAGCGCTCCGTGAGGTCCTGAATACGATTTTTTACCGGGTTAATTTCAAACATGGTCTGATTTCTTTTAATGGACTAGTCAAAATGCGGTGATAAGGGCGGAAGTTTACCGGATTCCCGCCCTGTTTTATAGCGAATACTGGCGCTAAAGTGGCCAGAGATTCTCGATGATCAGCTGTACGCTACGATTGCCGCGAAACTCGTTCACATCCAGTTTATAAGCAATATTTACCTGCCGCACACCGTTGTCCGGCCAGCAGGAGGTATCGACGTTAAAAGCGATACCATCAAGCAGCGGACCGCCGCCAACCGGCTCCAGCATCACCTTGAGATGACGCTCACCCACCAACCGCTGCTGCAGGAGGCGAAACTCACCGTCAAACAGCGGTTCCGGGAACATTTGCCCCCAGGGGCCAGCTTCCCGCAGCATCTCCGCGACTTCCAGCGTCATCTCCTGCGCCGACAGCGGGCCGTCAGAGACAATCTCACCTTGTAATAACGCCGGATCCAGCCATTCGGTCACCAGCTCGCCAAAGCGCTGGCGGAACTCTTCAAAACGGTTTTCTTCCAGCGTCAAACCGGCCGCCATTGCGTGACCGCCGAATTTGAGCATCATGCCAGGAAACAGCATATCCAGACGCTCCAGCGCATCGCGCATATGCAGCCCCTGAATCGAACGCCCCGAGCCTTTCAGCACCCCGTCTCCGGCTGGCGCGAAGGCGATCACCGGGCGGTGAAAGCGCTCTTTAATGCGCGAAGCGAGAATGCCGACCACTCCCTGATGCCACTCGGGATGGTACATAGCTAAGCCGCCGGGCAACGTTTCACCGCTGCGTTCAAGCTGCTCGCACAGCGTCAGCGCTTCTGCCTGCATCCCCTGCTCAATCTCTTTGCGCGTCTGGTTCAACGCGTCAAGATCGCTGGCTAACTGGCGCGCTTCGCCAAGGTTATCGCACAGTAACAGCGCAACCCCTACCGACATATCATCCAGCCTGCCCGCCGCGTTAAGGCGCGGCCCGAGCGCAAAACCGAGATCGCTTGCCGCCAGCTTTTGCGCGTCGCGGTTGGCAATTTCCAGCAGCGCCTTAATGCCCGGACGGCAGCGTCCGGCACGAATACGGCTCAGCCCTTGCCAGGTCAGAATGCGGTTATTGGCATCCAGCGGCACCACGTCCGCTACCGTTCCCAGCGCAACCAAATCAAGCAGTTCCGCCAGATTTGGCATCGCCAGGCCGCGCGCCTCAAACCAGCCGTTGTCACGCAAAAAGGCGCGCAGCGCCAGCATCAGATAGAACGCGACGCCAACCCCGGCCAGCGACTTCGATGGAAAATCACAGTCGCGCAGATTCGGGTTAACAATCGCTTCGGCATCCGGCAGCGTGTCACCCGGCAGATGGTGATCGGTCACTACCACCGGAATGCCGAGTTCATGCGCCCGCGCCACGCCGGCATGTGAGGAGATGCCGTTATCCACCGTCAGAATAAGCTGCGCACCGCGCGCATGCGCTTGATCAACCACTTCCGGGCTCAGCCCATACCCGTCGTCAAAACGGTTCGGCACCAGGTAACTGACGTTTTCGCAACCGAGCGCACGCAATGCCAGCACGCTAAGGGCGGTGCTGGTTGCGCCATCCGCATCGAAATCGCCCACCACAATAATGCGCAGCCCTTCACGTAAGGCGTTATAAAGCTGCGCCACTGCATCATCGATACCGGTAAGTTGTTGCCACGGCAGCATGCCTTTAACACTGCGTTCCAGTTCACTGGCCGTGCGCACACCGCGGCTGGCGTATAAGCGACGCAGCAGCGGCGGCAAGTCTGCGGCCAGTTCTGCTGCGTCATCCACCTCACGGCGGCGAAGTTTTATCTGAGCTTTCACGCGAATTATTTACCGCCGGTCGCTTTTTGATGTTGATCGAGGAAGGCTTTCATTTCCGCCGGAGCCTGATACCCCGGAACGAGGTAGCCGTCATTCAGCACGATGGCTGGCGTGCCGTTGACGCCAAACTGCACGCCCAGCGCGTAATGGTTGGCGATGTCGATATCGCAGCTGGCGGGTTTCACCTCTTTACCTTCCATCGCGTTATCGAAGGCTTTTTTAGGATCTTTTGCACACCAGATAGCCTTCATCTGGTTTTCAACTTCGCTTGGCACACCCTGACGCGGGAAGGCAAGGTAACGCACGGTGATGCCGAGCGCGTTGTAGTCTGCCATTTCGCTATGCAGTTTCTGGCAGTAGCCACACGTGATATCGGTGAACACGGTGATGACATGTTTTTCCTGTGGCGCTTTGTAGACAATCATCTCTTTTTCCAGCGCGTTCAGATGCGGTAACAGCATCTTCGTGGTGACGTTCACTGGCTGCGCGCCGCTGACATCGTACATCGGTCCCTGGATGATATGTTTGCCATCTTCGGTTACATACAGCACGCCGCTGTTGGTCAATACGGCTTTCATTCCGGCAACAGGTGCGGGCAGCACTTCACCACTTTGTACACCCAGTTTTGCCAGCGACTGTTTGATAGCCGCATCATCGGCATGCGCCGCGCCGGTAAACGCAGCCAGCAGGGTGAACATCACTAAACCTTTTTTCATAACACATCCTTAGATTGTCAGCATTCACGCCCGCGGGTGATGCTGTTGATGAAGCTTGCGCAGTCGCTCGGTAGCGACATGCGTATAAATTTGCGTGGTCGATAAATCCTGGTGGCCTAAAAGCATTTGCACCACGCGCAGATCCGCGCCGTGGTTCAGCAGATGAGTGGCAAACGCATGGCGCAAAACGTGGGGCGAGAGCTTTTCACTGTCGATGCCCGCAAGCGCCGCATAGTGCTTGATGCGGTGCCAGAAAGTCTGGCGCGTCATCTGCTGCGCGCGCTGGCTGGGAAACAGCACATCAATCGAGACACCGTTTAGCAGCCAGGGGCGACCATGCTCCAGATAGTTTTCGACCCAGTACACCGCCTCTTCGCCCAGCGGCACCAGGCGTTCTTTATTACCTTTACCAATCACTCGCACCACGCCCTGGCGCAGGCTGATATCACTCATCGTCAGGCCAACCAGTTCAGAGACGCGAAGGCCGGTGGCATACAACACCTCAAGCATCGCTTTATCGCGTAACTCCAGCGGTTGGTCAACCACCGGCGCCTGCAAAAGCCTGCCCACCTGCGTTTCACTCAAGTCTTTCGGTAAACGTTGCGGCAATTTAGGTGATGCGAGTAAAGCGCTGGGATCGTCGCTGCGTATTTTTTCCCGATAAAGGTACTGAAAAAAACGCCGCACGGCGCTAAGCAAGCGCGCCGAGCTGGTGGCCTTATAACCACCGCTCACCCTTTCAGCTAACAGCGCTTGTAAATCATCGCTTTGCGCTTTTTCAAGACTGCTGGCGTGGTGGTGCAGCCACTCCACCACGATTTTCAAATCGCGGCGGTAAGCGTTTAGCGTATTTTCCGCCAGGTTGTTCTCAAGCCAGAGAGCATCGAGAAACTGTTCGATACGTACGAGATCCTGTTCCATCCAGCGTCTCCTTTACTCAAACGCTGCATTATGCCTGATTGATGTACGATTCTGGTACACTGCGTGAAAAGACACATCAAGAATCGAGAAGTTTACGTTATGAATATCGGTCTGTTTTACGGTTCCAGCACCTGCTACACCGAAATGGCGGCAGAAAAAATTCGCGATATTATCGGCCCGGAACTGGTGACGCTGCACAACCTGAAAGACGATGCTCCCGCCCTGATGGAACAGTACGATGCGCTTATTCTGGGCATTCCAACCTGGGATTTCGGCGAGCTGCAGGAAGATTGGGAAGCGATTTGGGATCAGCTTGATAACCTCAATCTCGACGGAAAAATCATTGCGTTGTACGGCATGGGCGATCAGCTCGGTTACGGCGAATGGTTCCTCGACGCACTCGGCATGCTCCACGACAAACTGGCCCCCAAAGGCGCGACATTCATCGGTTACTGGCCGACAGAAGGCTATGAGTTTACCAGTAAAAAACCAGTCATTGCCGACGGGCAGCTCTTTGTCGGGCTGGCGCTGGATGAAACCAATCAGTACGATTTAAGCGATGAACGTATTCAAGGCTGGTGCGAGCAAATACTCACGGAAATGGCGGAACGGCTCGGCTGAGCCATCCCCCACCTTAATGCAGCCCCTGCGCCGGGTTTTGGGTGATCATCCGGCGTAGATCGCGCCACTCCTGCGAATCCATACTGTCTGCCGCCAGCCATAAATGCTGGCGCCGCCCATCTTCCGCACGGCGTAAACGCAACATCATGCCACCGCGGATCATCCAGGGCGTACCGACAATATCCCACTCCACACCTTGCCAGCGCAGGCGGGAATCCATCAGCAATTTGATCTCGCCATGGCAGGCGTTGATCCGCCGCTGGCTGCGCACACAGTCGAAAACCACGAGCGACAGCAGCAAAAGCCACAGCGGCGTATAGCTCAACGGCCAGGGCATAAAAAGAATGAACGCCGCCACCAGCCCGTGCAGTAATAACGAAATCCATTGTGCGCGCCATGAGACGCGTAAATCAGATTGCCACAGGACCACGATCCCGATTCCGTGTCTGAATTAACTGCACCATTCGCTGCAACTCCGCGTCCTGGGGTTTGCCATGATTCATCAACCAGTTGAATAAATCCGGATCATCACTCTCCAGCAGACGCACAAACAGGTGCTTGTCATGGTCGCTGAGCGAGTCGTACTCGTGTTCGAAAAAAGGCATGATGGAGATATCGAGTTCGCGCATTCCGCGGCGACAGGCCCAATGGATACGGGCTTTATTATTAATATCCATGTTCTTCTCCCTTCATAGGCATGAAGGCCTATTGTAACGTGTTTTTAATATTCCTTTTGCGGAATATTTCGCTTCCCGGGCCAGCTTCCAGAATAAATCGCATCGTCTGCAAAATTATCACTGTGCTGCGTAGCGCCTCGCAATGCTCGCACAATGGCACAAATCGCATGCTTTATCGCTTGCATTGAACAATGGCTCTTTTACCATTAAGTACCAACACAGCGTTAAGCTAATCAGGACATTATTATGGCTTTTACTCCATTTCCTCCGCGTCAGCCGACCGCATCTGCCCGTCTGCCGCTGACGCTTATGACGCTCGATGACTGGGCGCTGGCAACCATTACCGGTGCGGATAGCGAGAAATATCTGCAAGGCCAGGTTACCGCTGACGTATCGAAGATGGCGGCGGATCAGCATCTGCTGGCGGCGCATTGCGATTCTAAAGGCAAAATGTGGAGCAATATGCGGTTGTTTCACTATCAGGAAGGGTTTGCCTGGATTTTGCGCCGCAGCGTGCGTGAATCGCAGTTGCGCGAACTGAAAAAGTACGCCGTATTTTCAAAAGTCACTATCGCCGCAGATGACGAACATGTGCTGCTGGGCGTTGCTGGTTTTCAGGCTCGCGCCGCGTTGGCTAATCTCTTCACAACCCTGCCGGACAGCGAAAAGCAGGTTGTACAAGACGGTGAAACAACCATTCTGTGGTTTGAACATCCGGGCGAACGGTTCCTGCTGGTTACCGATGTCGCAACAGCAGAACAGGTGACGGATAAACTGCGCGGTGAAGCACAGCTTAATAACAGCCAACAGTGGCTGGCGCTGAATATCGAAGCCGGGTTACCCGTAATTGACGAGCCAAACAGCGCACAGTTTATTCCGCAGGCGACCAACCTGCAGGCGCTGGGTGGCATCAGCTTCAAAAAAGGGTGCTATACCGGGCAGGAAATGGTTGCTCGCGCGAAATTCCGCGGAGCCAACAAACGTGCGCTGTGGTACCTGGCAGGCGCTGCCAGCCGCACGCCGGAAGCGGGTGAAGATCTTGAGTTAAAAATGGGTGAAAACTGGCGTCGCACCGGTACGGTGCTGGCATCAACTCAGTTAGATGATGGCCGCGTGCTGGTTCAGGTCGTGATGAATAATGACATGGAACCAGACAGCGTGTTCCGCGTACGCGACGACGCCAATACGTTAAGCATTGAGCCTCTGCCCTACTCGCTGGAAGAAGAATAATCCGCGTTAACACATCCGCGCATGCTACAGCCGGGCCGGCAAAAGCCGCCCGGCGCTACCGTTTAAACTTGTCCGACGTACAAATAGATTGCCAGGAAGTGACACACACTGCCGCCCAGCACAAAGCCGTGCCAGATCGCGTGATTGTAGGGGATACGTTTACAGACGTAGAAAATGACGCCCAACGAGTACACCAGCCCGCCGACAGCCAGCAGCGTCACGCCGCCCACGGATAACCGCGTCGCAAGCTGATAAATCACAATCAACGACAGCCAGCCCATCGTCAGGTATGTCACCAGCGACAGCACTTTGAACCGGTGCGCAATGGTGAGCTTAAACAGGATCCCCAGTAAGGCGAGGCTCCAGATAACAATCATCAACCCACGCGCCAGCGGTGAATCCAGCCCAACCAGTAAAAAAGGCGTATAGGTTCCGGCAATCAGCAGATAAATGGCGCAGTGGTCAAATTTCTTTAACCATACTTTTGCGCGCTGATGGGGGATCGCATGGTACAACGTGGAGGCCAGAAACAGCAGGATCATGCTGCCGCCATAAAGCGCGTAGCTGGTAATCGCCGTCATACTGGCGTTGCTGTCTACCGCCTGCACCAGCAGCAGTACCAGGCCGACAATACCGAACACCAGCCCGATGCCGTGGCTGATGCTGTTGGCAATTTCCTCTGCCAGTGTGTATCCCTGTGCGATTAAAGGTTTCTTAACCATGGTAACTCCGGGAAAACTCAAAAAAACGTCGCAACACTAGAGTAACTGAGAATGATTCCAGTGCACACCTGTACGCTAAAATAAATATCGTTGATGAATGTTTCATGACGTGGGCTGCCCCCATGAATGCAAAAGTCAGGGAAACGGCGCCGGAGTTATGGCAGCATGTGGGCACGCAAAAAGCCTGCCGGGTTGTATTGGGCTACGTTTACAGCAAGCAAAGGATATCGCCGTGACAATGTTTACTCACTCCGCCATCGCCAGCCTGAATACTCTGGAGATGTTGGTTTACAACTTTGTCATCAAAAATCGCGACAAAGTGATGTACATGACCATTCGTGAACTGGCCGATGCAGCGGGCGTCTCCACCACGACCGTGTTGCGCTTTTGCCGCAAGCTCAACTGCGAAGGCTACTCTGAATTTCGCGTACGTTTTAAATTATATTTAGAGCAAAATGAGCCGCCACAAGCGAATTTTGGCGCCAGCGAAGTGATCAGCTTTTTTAAAAGCGTCAACAATGATGAGTTTGATAAATTATTAGATAACACCGTTGAGATTATATTATCTTCCGAGCGCGTTATATTTGTCGGCGCAGGCACATCGGGTGCACTGGCTAAATATGGTGCAAGATTTTTCTCAAATATCGGTAAGTTCAGTAACCATATCGACGATCCTTATTTCCCGGTTACCAATGATATGGCAAAAAATGCGCTGGCAATTGTCCTTTCAGTTTCTGGCGAGACGGAAGAGATCCTCCGTTTTGCCAGCCAGTTCAGCCTGCACCACTGCAAAGTGCTGTCGATCACCAGCCACGAACACTCCCGACTGGCGAAACTGGCGGACTTTAATATCTCCTGGCATGTGCCGCAAATGCGCATTAGCGGCGGCTACGATATCACTACGCAAATCCCTGTTATTTATATTCTCGAGTCGCTGGGACGTAAACTGGCGAAGAAAATAGCATAAAAAAACAGTATGTTTTTTCGGTGTAACAAATTACCCCAGCGGCAATTTGTTATATCGTGACATTTAATTCGCCTTTGTTAGACTCGTTATCAGCCAATATAACGGGAATAGCAACAATGAAAAAATTGACCTTACCGAAAGACTTTTTATGGGGCGGCGCGGTTGCCGCGCACCAGGTTGAAGGCGGCTGGAATAAAGGCGGCAAAGGCCCGAGCATTTGCGATGTTCTGACAGGCGGCGCGCACGGTGTTCCACGTGAAATCACGCAGGAAGTCGTCGCGGGCAAATATTACCCGAACCACGAAGCCGTTGATTTTTATGGACACTATAAAGAAGACGTCAAGCTGTTTGCCGAAATGGGCTTCAAATGTTTTCGCACCTCCATCGCCTGGACCCGCATCTTTCCGATGGGCGATGAGCAACAGCCGAATGAAGAAGGGCTCAAGTTTTACGACGACATGTTTGATGAGCTGCTGAAATACAACATCGAGCCGGTCATCACGCTGTCCCACTTCGAAATGCCGCTGCACCTGGTCCAGCAATACGGCGGCTGGACTAACCGTAAAGTGGTCGATTTCTTTGTACGCTTCGCCGAAGTGGTTTTCGAGCGCTACAAGAATAAGGTCAAATACTGGATGACCTTTAACGAAATCAACAACCAGCGCAACTGGCGCGCGCCGCTGTTTGGCTACTGCTGTTCCGGCGTGGTCTACACCGAACATGAAAACCCGGAAGAGACCATGTATCAGGTGCTGCACCACCAGTTCGTGGCCAGCGCCATGGCGGTGAAAATCGGCCATCGTATTAACCCGGAAATGAAAATTGGCTGCATGCTGGCAATGGTGCCGCTGTATCCCTTCTCCTGTAAGCCGGACGATGTGATGTACGCGCAAGAGTCAATGCGTGAGCGTTATGTCTTTACCGACGTGCAACTGCGCGGCTACTACCCTTCTTATGTACTGAACGAATGGGAACGCCGTGGTTTTACCATCAACATGGAAGCCGGTGACGAGGCGATTTTGCGCGAAGGGTGCTGCGATTACCTCGGTTTCAGCTACTACATGACTAACGCGGTGAAAGCGGAAGGCGGCGCTGGCGATGCGCTCTCTGGTTTCCAGGGCAGTGTCCCTAACCCGCATGTTAAAGCGTCTGACTGGGGCTGGCAGATTGATCCGGTTGGCCTGCGCTATGCATTGTGCGAGCTGTACGAACGTTACCAGAAACCGCTGTTTATCGTGGAGAACGGGTTTGGCGCGTACGACAACGTCGAAGCTGACGGCAGCATCAACGACGATTACCGCATTGATTACCTGCGGGCACACGTTAAAGAGATGGTCAAAGCGGTGACCCACGATGGCGTGGATCTGATGGGTTATACACCCTGGGGCTGTATCGACTGCGTCTCTTTTACCACCGGCCAGTACAGCAAACGCTACGGTTTTATCTACGTGAACAAGCACGATGATGGCACTGGCGATATGTCGCGTTCCCGTAAAAAGAGCTTTAACTGGTATAAAGAAGTGATTGCCAGCAACGGCGAAAATCTTTGACGTTGTTAACTCCTCTCCCTGGCGGGAGAGGAGTGCTTATCTGCCACCGGCTAAATCCAGAAAACTGCCGGTAACATACGACGCTTTGTCACTTAACAGCCAGACTATTCCCTGCGCCACCTCTTCCGGTTGCCCACCGCGCCGCATCGGGATCGCGCTGCTCACCCGGTCCACACGCCCGGGCTCGCCGCCGCTGGCATGCATCTCTGTATAGATAAAACCCGGACGCACGCCATTCACGCGGATGCCATCCGCCGCAACTTCCAGTGCCAGCCCGGTCGTTAGCGTATCGACCGCGCCTTTGGAGGCCGCATAATCCACATATTCACCGGGCGAACCGAGGCGCGCCGCAGCCGAAGAAACATTAACAATCGCGCCGCCGTGCCCACCGTGTTGGGTGGACATCCGTTTGACCGCTTCGCGACAGCAGAGGAAATAGCCCGTCACGTTGGTCGCCAGCACGCGATTAATACGCTCTGCGCTCAGTTGCTCCACCCGGCTTTGCTGAAACAGGATCCCGGCGTTATTGACCAGCGCGGTAAGCGGTTCCGGTTTTTCATCTATACACGCGAACATGGCCTGTACCTGCGCTTCATCGCTGATATCGGCCTGCACCGCGAACGCATGACCACCCTGTGCGATGATTTCCGCCACCACGCCGTCGGCAGCGGGCTTGTTGCTGTGGTAATTAACCGCAACGGTGTAGCCTTCCTGCGCCAGCAGCAACGCGGTCGCGCGACCGATTCCCCGGCTGCCACCGGTGATTAATGCAATCGCCATCTGTGTCTCCTGAAAAGTAAAAGGGCGCCGAAGCGCCCTTAAAAGATAGCTTAATCAGTGTATTACTGATATTCGCTCATCGGTACGCAGGAACAGAACAGATTACGATCGCCGTACACATCGTCCAGACGCTTCACGGTCGGCCAGTATTTGTTGGCAAAACCAGCCGGGAACACCGCCAGTTCGCGGGTGTAACCGTGGTTCCACTCAGCCACCAGCTCATTCTGCGTATGCGGAGCGTTAACCAGCGGGTTATCTTCCAGCGTCCACTCGCCCTGTTTCACACGTTCGATTTCCGCACGAATCGCCAGCATGGCATCGATAAAGCGATCCAGTTCGACTTTGCTTTCTGATTCAGTCGGTTCCACCATCAGCGTACCGGCAACCGGGAAGGACATGGTCGGCGCATGGAAACCGTAATCGATCAGGCGCTTAGCGATATCCAGTTCGCTGATGCCGGTCTCTTCTTTCAGCGGGCGAATGTCGAGAATACATTCGTGCGCGACGCGACCATCGCGACCGGTATACAGCACCGGGAAAGCCTCTTTCAGACGGCTGGCGATGTAGTTGGCATTAAGGATCGCCACCTGGCTCGCTTGTTTCAGCCCTTCCGCGCCCATCATGCGGATATACATCCAGCTGATTGGCAGAATCGATGCGCTGCCAAACGGTGCCGCAGAGACCGCGCCCTGACGGGTGAGCATCCCTTCAATCTGCACCACGCTGTGACCCGGTACAAACGGTGCCAGATGCGCTTTCACGCCAATCGGCCCCATGCCCGGACCGCCACCGCCGTGCGGAATGCAGAAGGTTTTATGCAAGTTGAGGTGTGACACATCCGCGCCGATAAAGCCCGGTGACGTGATGCCCACCTGGGCGTTCATGTTCGCGCCATCCAGGTAAACCTGGCCGCCGAACTGATGCACCACTTCGCACACTTCGCGAATTGTCTCTTCATACACACCGTGGGTGGACGGGTACGTCACCATGATGCAAGAGAGGTTGTCGCCCGCCTGCTCTGCTTTCGCACGCAGATCGGCCAGATCGATGTTGCCGTTTTTATCACAAGCAACCACCACAACCTGCATCCCCGCCATCTGCGCCGATGCCGGGTTGGTGCCGTGCGCAGAGCTTGGGATCAGGCAGATATCGCGGTGACCTTCATTGCGGCTTTCATGGTAGTGACGAATCGCCAGCAGGCCTGCGTATTCACCCTGCGCGCCGGAGTTCGGCTGCATGCAGAGCGCATCATACCCTGTCAGTTTTACCAGCCAGTCGGAGAGCTGGGCGATCATCTGGTGATAACCTTCTGCCTGTTCCGGCGGGCAAAACGGGTGCAGTTCGGCAAATTCCGGCCAGGTGATCGGGATCATTTCCGCCGCCGCGTTCAGTTTCATGGTGCAGGAACCCAGCGGGATCATCGCCTGGTTCAGCGCCAGATCTTTACGCTCCAGCGAATGCATGTAACGCATCATCTCGGTTTCGCTGTGATAGCGGTTAAACACCGGGTGCGTCAGGAAAGCATCCTCGCGCAGCATGCTCTGCGGGATAGAACGGCTGTCGAGCGCGACCTCTTTATCCAGCGCATCAATATCGAGGCCGTGTTTATCGCCCAGCAACACGTTAAACAGCACCTGCACATCTTCACGCGTGGTGGTTTCATCCAGCGTGATGCCAACGGCGTTGAGAATGTCGCTACGCAGGTTGATCTCCTGCGCTTCGGCGCGGGCCAGCACGGCGGCTTTGTCCGCGACATCAACACACAGGGTGTCGAAGTAGTGCGCGTGGCGCAGTTTCAGGCCGCCACGCTGCAAACCGGCAGCAAGAATATCGGTCAGGCGATGAATACGTCCGGCAATGCGTTTCAGCCCGGCCGGGCCGTGGAACACCGCGTACAAGCTGGCAATGTTGGCCAGCAGCACTTGCGAAGTACAGATGTTGGAGTTGGCTTTCTCGCGGCGAATATGCTGCTCGCGCGTCTGCATCGCCATGCGCAGCGCGGTGTTACCGGCGGCATCTTTCGACACGCCGATAATGCGGCCTGGCATGGAGCGTTTGAATTCATCTTTTGCAGCAAAGAATGCCGCGTGCGGGCCACCGTAGCCCATCGGCACGCCAAAGCGCTGCGCGGAGCCGAACACAATGTCGGCACCCTGTTTGCCCGGCGCAGTCAGTTGCACCAGCGCCAGCAAATCAGCGGCGACACTAACCACAATTTTGCGGGATTTCAGCTCATTAATCAGCACGCTGTAATCATGCACTTCGCCCGTGGTACCGACCTGCTGGAGCAGTACGCCGAACACATCCTGGTGATCAAGAACTTTGGCCGCGTCATCAACAATCACATCAAAACCGAAGGTTTCGGCGCGAGTGCGCACGACATCCAGCGTTTGCGGATGCACATCGGCGGCGACGAAGAAGCGGTTGGCGCCTTTCAGTTTGCTGACGCGCTTCGCCATGGCCATTGCTTCAGCCGCCGCAGTGGCTTCATCCAGCAGCGACGCGGAAGCGATATCCAGCCCGGTGAGATCGAGCGTAACCTGCTGGAAGTTGAGCAGCGCTTCAAGGCGACCCTGCGACACTTCTGGCTGATACGGGGTGTAAGCGGTGTACCAGCCCGGATTTTCCAGCATGTTGCGCAGAATAACTGGTGGCAGCTGCACGGCGGTGTAGCCCATGCCAATGTAAGACTTAAAGCGCTTGTTGCGGCTGGCAATCGCTTTCAGCTCGGCCAGGGCCGCGAACTCAGTGGTCGATTCCCCAACCTGCGGCGGTGTTGCAAGCTGGATGTCTTTTGGCACGATCTGGCCAATCAGTGCGTTTAACGAATCCGCGCCAACTGTGTTCAGCATCTCCTGCTGTTGCTGAGCATCCGGCCCGATGTGACGTCCAATGAAAGCGCCACGGTTTTCAAGCTGGCTTAAAGTCTGTGTCATGAGCGATGGTTCCTGAAACGTGCAGTGAATCGATGTAGAAATTACCTGAATACGCTGAACCCTTCGCGTTGCAGGAAGGCGGCGACGCAGCATATCCCCAGGCGCAAACATCAGTAAGCAACTGGGGATAGCGAGGAAGCCAACGCGTCTGCTACGCGAAGGATAAGGCGTATTTACTCGTCTTCGAGCAGTGCGGCGTAGGCTGTTGCGTCCAGCAGGGCGGCAATTTCTGCTTCGTCGCTGGCTTTAATTTTGAAGATCCAGCCTTCGCCATACGGCTCGCTGTTGACCAGCTCTGGTGAATCCGCCAGTTGGTCGTTGACTGCCACGATCTCACCGCTGATTGGCGCGTAGATATCAGAAGCCGCTTTTACCGATTCGGCAACGGCGCAATCATCGCCCGCGCTAACGGTCGTGCCCGCTTCCGGCAGATCGACAAACACCATATCGCCCAGCAGTTCCTGTGCGTGTTCGGTGATGCCAACGGTGTAGGTCCCGTCCGCTTCTTTGCGCAGCCACTCGTGTTCTTTGCTGTATTTCAGTTCGCCTGGTACGTTGCTCATTTCATTCTCTCCAGATAAAAAGGTTACGCGACAGCTTTGCCAGCGCGCACAAAAACAGGTTTAGTGACTTTGACCGGCATTTCACGGTTGCGGATCTGTACAACGGCATTTTCGCCGATCCCCGCCGGAACACGCGCCAGTGCAATACTGTAGCCGAGCGTAGGCGAGAACGTACCGCTGGTGATCACGCCTTTTTGCACATTGCCATGCGCATCGGTGAAGTGCACCGGCAGTTCATTACGCAATACGCCTTTTTCCGTCATCACCAGGCCAACCAGCTGTTCGGTGCCTTTTTCACGCTGCAGTTCCAGCGCGTCGCGGCCAATAAAGTCTCGCTCCTGCGGCTCCCAGGCAATCGTCCAGCCCATGTTGGCGGCCAGCGGAGAGATACCTTCATCCATCTCCTGACCGTACAGGTTCATACCCGCTTCCAGACGCAGCGTGTCGCGCGCGCCCAGGCCGCAAGGTTTCACGCCCGCATTGACCAGCGCCTGCCAGAAGCTGGGCGCTTTTTCGTTAGGCAGCGCAATTTCATACCCTGCTTCACCGGTATAACCGGTGGTCGCAATGAACAGATCACCGGCTTCAACGCCAAAGAACGGTTTCATACCTTCAACGGCGCGGCGCTGCTCGTCTGTAAACAGGCTGGCGGCTTTCGCCTGCGCGTTCGGGCCCTGGACCGCAATCAGCGACAAATCATCACGGACGGTGATGTCGATGGCATAAGGTTCAGCGTGTTGGGAAATCCAGGAGAGGTCTTTTTCGCGGGTGGCGGAGTTTACAACGAGGCGGAAGAAATCTTCGGTAAAGTAATAGACGATTAAGTCATCAATTACGCCGCCCGAGGCATTTAGCATACCGGAATAGAGCGCTTTACCGGGCTTCGTGAGTTTTGCGACGTCGTTTGCCAGCAAATAACGCAGAAACTCCCGGGTGCGGCTGCCTTTGAGATCGACGATGGTCATATGCGACACATCAAACATTCCGGCATCGGTGCGCACCGCATGGTGCTCGTCAATTTGCGAGCCGTAATGCAGCGGCATCATCCAGCCATGGAAGTCCACCATGCGGGCACCGTTTAGCGTGTGTTGTTCGTATAAAGGGGTCTGCTGAGCCATCTTTTCCTCGTCGAATAAGCTGAGCCATCACGTTTTTCGGCGGCGTGATTTGCGCCAAAACAACTGGTGCCGACACCGTTTTACGACGTCGACGCAAACGTTCTCTTTGGCCTGAACTTATCACCGAAAGCAGTGCTTAACCATAAGGAAAAATGGTCCATCACATTAGCTTATGACCCGTCACGCACAAAATGCCATTAGAGCATTATTCTGTTGAATAACGCCTCACCCTTCATAAAAAATCAGCATCAACGACAAACCAGAGGAGAGTGCAGCATTTCACTCTGTAAAAGAGTGGATTTTCCCGAAAAGAAAAAAACGTAACATGAGAAAATCTAATCCGAAAAATGAGGTGAAATTAGAATATTTCAAATGAGGTAGAGGTATCCCTTCCCGGGACCGGGAAGGGAAAGTGTGATGCAGTTAACGTAACCACTCAGGCAGATCGTTAAGACCCATCGCCTGGCGTAACAACCGCGTTTTCACACCGGGAAGGGTATCTGCCAGTTTCAGGCCGATATCGCGCAGCAGTTTCTTAGCCGGGTTTGCACCTGAGAAGAGTTCGCGAAAGCCCTGCATCCCGGCCAGCATCAGCGCCGCGCTGTGTTTGCGGCTGCGCTCATAGCGGCGCAAATAAAGATGTTGACCAATGTCTTTACCTTCACGGCTCAGACGCTTCAGCTCGGTGATCAACTCAGCGACATCCATAAACCCGAGATTAACACCCTGCCCCGCCAGCGGGTGAATAGTGTGCGCTGCATCGCCAACCAGCGCCAGGCGGTGCCCGGCAAACTGGCGCGCATAGCGGCCGGTGAGCGGATAGACCTGACGTTCGCTCTCAACACGGCACAGTCCAAGGCGATTATCGAACGCCACACACAGCGCCTGGTTGAATGCTTCATCGCTCGCCTGCTGCATAGCTTTCGCCTGCTCAGGCGGCAGCGACCAGACAATTGAGCACAAATGCGGATCGTTAAGCGGCAAAAACGCGAGAATGCCGTCGGCGTGAAACACCTGGCGCGCTACCGCCTGATGCGGCTCATCGGTGCGAATGGTCGCCACGAGCGCATGATGATGGTAATCCCAGAACGTCAACGGAATATCGGCCTTGTTGCGCAGCCAGGAGTTCGCGCCATCTGCGCCAACCACCAGCCGTGCAGTAAGCATGGTGCCATCTTTTAAGGTCAGAAACGCGTCGTTTTCGCCCCACGCCACCTGCTGCAACTCAGCCGGGGCCAGCAGGGTGACGTCCTTGCATTGGCGGGCTTTATCCCACAGTGCCTGGTGGATCACCGCGTTTTCGATAATGTAACCAAGATGGCTGTAGCCCATGCTCTGGTCGTCAAACGCGATGCGGCCAAAACTGTCTTTGTCCCACACTTCCATGCCGTGATAGCGCCCGGCACGTTGGGCAATAATGTTTGACCAGACGCCAAGGTGCGTCAGTAACTTTTCGCTGGCAGCATTGATCGCTGACACGCGCAGCGCCGGAGGCGCATCCTCCGCCAGCGGTGTCGGTTCATTCTGCTCCAGCACCGCCACGCGCAACCCACTGCCCTGTAAACCACAGGCCAGCGCCAGCCCGACCATACCGCCGCCGACAATCGCAACATCAACACTCTGCACTCTTCGCTCCTTTTGTCTTTAACGGGCAACCCAACCGAGGGTACGCTGCGCCAGCGCATCGCGCGCCGGAGTAAATAATTCCATTGCCATCAGCCCGGCATTCCGCCCGACGACCAACGGCATCCAGTGATTGGCAAACAGATGCACCAGCCCATCGGTGACGCCGATAGTGGCTTTTTTGTCCGCATGGCGGCGATCGCGGTAGCCCGTCAACACGGGATAGTAGCCAACATCTCGCTGAGCCGCCCACGCCTCAGCCAGCGTTTCCGCCAGCGTCATCACATCGCGCATGCCGAGGTTAAAACCCTGTCCGGCGATAGGATGCAGCGTTTGCGCGGCATTGCCGACCAGCACCGCGCGGTGCGAGACAGGCGAAGAGGCCGCGGTCAGCGTCAGCGGGTAAACGCTGCGTTTGCCCACGTGCAGGATGCGCCCAAGCCGCCAGCCAAAGGCTTTTTGTAACTCGTGGCAGAAACGTTCGTCAGACCAGGCGGCAATCTGCTGCTGTTTTTCCAGCGGATGACACCACACCAGCGAACAGCGACCTTGTGACATCGGCAACATTGCCAGCGGGCCATGTTGGGTAAAACGCTCAAACGCCCGCCCCTGATGCGCCACAGAGGTGGTGACGTTGGCGATGACCGCCGCCTGGTGATAAGGCGCTTGCTGCCAGTCCACACCCAGTTGCTCGCCAATGCGTGAACGGGAGCCGTCTGCCGCCACCAATAACTGACCAGTAATCGATTCACCACTTTCCAGCGTTACGCTCACCTGCCCCTCATCACGGGCAACCGCGCTGACTTTCGCCGGGCAATGCAGCGTAACGCCGGGCGCGTTTTGCAGTAGCGTGAACAGCCGCTGCCCAACGTCGTGCAGTTCGACAACGTAGCCAAGCGCATCGATGTGGTAATCCTGCGCATCCAGCGTGACAAAACCTGCATGGCCGCGATCGCTGACATGAACCGTTGAAATTGGCGTTGCGCAGGAAGCGATGGCTTGCCAGATGCCGATACGCGCCAGCTGCTGGCACGTGCCTGCCGCTAACGCAATGGCGCGGGCGTCAAACCCCGGATGTGCGGATGCGCCGGGAACGCTGGCTTCTACCAGATGAACAGGTAATTTGCCGTGAGTAAGATGAGAAATCGCCAGCGCAAGCGTTGCGCCAGCCATGCCACCGCCAACGATAATCACACTCATGAACGTGATGCCGCCATCAGCGCTTCAATCTCGTCAGCGGTTTTCACGACGCTGGCGGTCAGATTTTCGTTGCCGTCTTCGGTGATGACGATGTCATCTTCAATACGAATACCAATACCGCGATACTGCTCCGGCACATCGGCATCCGGCGCGATGTAAAGACCTGGTTCAACCGTCAGCACCATGCCCGGTGCCAGCTCACGCGAGCGATCTTTGCCATAGACACCGACATCGTGCACATCCAACCCGAGCCAGTGGCTTAAGCCGTGCATAAAAAACGGGCGGTGGGCGTTTTTTTCCACCAGTTCATCGACTTCACCTTTCAGGATGCCGAGCTTCACCAGCCCGGTAATCATGATGCGCACCACTTCGCTGGTCACTTCCTGGATGGACGTGCCTGGGCGGAAAAGCGCAAGGGCTCGTTCCAGCGAGGCCAGCACGATATCGTAGATTTCACGCTGCGCCGGGCTGAATTTACCGTTTACCGGGAAGGTGCGGGTGATATCACCGGCATATCCTTTGTATTCACAACCGGCATCAATCAACACCAGATCGCCGTCACGCATCTGGCTCTCATTTTCCGTGTAGTGCAGAATGCAGCCGTTGACGCCGGAACCCACAATGGTGTTATAGGAGGGAAAACGCGCGCCGTGGCGGTTAAACTCGTGCTGAATTTCACCTTCAAGCTGATATTCAAACATCCCCGGACGGCAAACCTGCATCGCGCGGGTATGCGCCAGCGCGGAGATCTCCCCGGCGCGACGCATCACGTCTATCTCTTCGGCAGATTTAAACAGGCGCATTTCATGCACCATCGGCCGCCAGTCGGTTAACGTTGGCGGCGCAAGCAGATTCTGACGCGAGCCTTTGCGCAACTTATCCAGCGCAGTGAACACAATGGTGTCGGCATAGTCGAATTCACCCTGCGCGTGGTACACGGCATCAAGACCGTTAAGCAATTGATAAAGATGTTCGTTGATTTCCGGGAACGCCAGTGCGCGATCGACGCCCAGCTTTTCCGGCGCGGCTTCCTGACCCAGGCGACGACCAAACCAGATCTCGGCGGTTTTGTCGCGCACGCGGTTGAACAGCACGCTGTGGTTGTGGGTGTCATCACTTTTGATCAGCACCAGCACCGCTTCCGGCTCGTTAAAACCGGTGAAATACCAGAAATCACTGTGCTGGCGGTACGGGTATTCACTGTCTGCGCTGCGGGTGGCTTCCGGTGCGGCGAAAATTAGCGCCGCGCTGCCCGGAACCATCTGCGCCAGCAATCCCTGGCGCCGACGGAGAAATTCAAGCTGTGTCATGACACCGACTCCCTACAAGGTGAATTAATGTAACGTGGGCTTACGCACTTCCGGTGCGGTAGGCTGCGGGCGCGTGAACGTGTCGTGGCACAGCAGCGCCGCGACGCGGACGTACTCGACGATCTCTTCGAGCGACATTTCCAGCTCTTCTTGATCTTCGTCTTCGTCATAACCCAGTTGCGCAATATTGCGCAGATCGTCAATCGCTTCGCCGGTTTCACCCGTCACTTTATCGAGCTTCGGCTGGGTGACGCCCAGCCCCAGCAGGAAATGGTTCACCCAGCCCGCCAGCGCGTCGGCGCGGTCGAAAACGCTAACGTCGTCGCCATCCGGCAGATAGAGCTGAAACAAGAAACCGTCATCTTCCAGCGAGTCGCTGGTGGCTGAATGCATGCTGCGCAGCGCTTGCGCCAGCTCGTGACCGAATGCCAGACCGTCGTTGGTTAAATCATGCAGCAACGGCTGCCAGGAACTATCGTTGTTACCGCCGCAAAGGATCCCCGCGATAAGCCCGTGCATTTCAGCAGGAAGTAATCCCACGCCCTGTTGGTTGAGTAGCTGGGCTACATCGTTGTAACCAGGTATTTCGTTCTGTATAGACATGCGCATTCGTCGTCGTTGGGGGGAATATTCATGATATGCTACCACTTTGGCCCCTGGTGATATACCCGTGATGCTTCACGTTCCATGCGTTTGCATGCACACCGAATCATTAAGGTATAGACGCAAAAAGCTTGAAAGCGCGCGCCGGGGTAGCTTATAGTGTCGCCCCTTCGCAGCCCAGGGCTCGGATGCGAAGGCAGGGCGCAGTCAAACAGCAGGAAGGTGGCATGTCTGCACAACCCGTCGATATCCAAATTTTTGGCCGTTCACTGCGAGTGAATTGCCCGCCTGAACAGAGGGATGCTCTGAATCAGGCCGCGGAGGATCTGAATCAGCGGTTGCAAGATCTGAAGGTTCGCACTAGAGTCACAAATACTGAGCAGTTGGTGTTTATCGCCGCGTTGAACATTAGTTACGAGCTGACTCAGGAAAAAGCAAAGACCCGCGAATACGCCGCCAGCATGGAACAGCGTATTCGGATGTTACAGCAGACCATCGAACAGGCATTGCTTGATCAAGGTCGCATAACAGAAAGACCGGGACCAAAGTTTGAATAACGCTTCAGGGTCATCTGTGTTAGAGTGACCGTGAAGCCAAAAAATATCTCTGAGATGTTTGCAAGCGGGCCAGTCCCCTGAGCCGATATTTCATACCACAAGAATGTGGCGATCCATGGTTGGTGAGCATGCTCGGTCCGTCCGAGAAGCCTTAAAGCTATGACGACGCATTCACCTTGAACCAAGGGTTCAAGGGTTACAGCCAGCGGCGGCATCTCGGAGATTCCCTTCTTTTTTTACAACCATCATGACGCAACTTCCTGATTTTCCTTCGTCACGACAAGAAATCCGCAAAATTATTCGCCAGCGCCGGCGTGAACTCACTCCTGAACAACAAACGCACTTCGCCCAGCAGGCCGCGGCACGCATGATAGCATATGCGCCGGTTGTGATGGCACACAGCGTAGCGTTGTTTCTCTCTTTTGATGGTGAGCTGGATACCCAACCGCTGATTGAGCAACTCTGGTGTAGCGGTAAACGCGTTTACTTGCCGGTATTGCATCCCTTTAGCCCCGGTAATTTGCTGTTTCTGCATTACCATCCGCACAGCGAGCTGGTTGTTAACCGTCTGAAAATTCAGGAACCGAAGCTGGATGTGCGTGATGTGTTGCCGCTCAGCCAACTCGACGTGCTGATTACGCCGCTGGTCGCCTTTGATGAACAAGGGCAACGCCTGGGCATGGGCGGTGGTTTTTACGATCGCACGTTACAAAACTGGCGTGAGTATGGCCTGCAACCGGTGGGTTATGCGCATGATTGCCAGGGTGTGGAGAAGCTGCCAGTAGAAGAGTGGGATATCCCGCTGCCTGCGGTGGTTACGCCATCCAGAATATGGCAATGGTAACTTTCCCCTCCCTTGCGGGAGAGGAAAGCGCAACGTTTAGAACAGCAGACGGGAACGAATGGTGCCCGGAATCGCTTTCATGCTCTGCAGCGCTTTCTGCGCCACATCTTCATCCGCTTCAATATCAATAACCACATAACCCATATACGGCGTAGTCTGCAGGTACTGCGCGGCAATGTTGATATTCTGGCTGGCGAAAATCTGGTTGAGCGCGGTCAGCACACCAGGGCGGTTTTCGTGGATGTGTAGTAAACGACGGCCACCGTGCAACGGCAAAGAAACTTCCGGGAAATTCACCGCAGAAAGCGTCGAACCGTTGTCGGAGTACTTGATCAGTTTACCGGCCACTTCCAGACCGATATTTTCCTGCGCTTCCTGCGTGGAACCGCCAATGTGCGGCGTCAGCAGGACGTTATCGAATTCACACAGCGGAGAGTCGAACGGATCGCTGTTGGTCGCCGGTTCAGTCGGGAACACGTCGATTGCCGCGCCCGCCAGATGTTTACGCTTCAGCGCATCGCACAGTGCCGGAATATCCACCACCGTACCGCGTGCGGCGTTGATCAGCAGTGCGCCCGGCTTCATCAGCGCCAGCTCTTCCGGCCCAATCATATCTTTTGTAGAAGCGTTTTCCGGCACATGCAGGCTCACGACATCGCTCATATTCAGCAAGTCGGAGAGATGTTGCACCTGCGTTGCATTGCCGAGTGGCAATTTGCTTTCGATATCATAGAAATAGACGTGCATCCCCAGCGATTCCGCCAGAATACCGAGCTGCGTGCCAATATGGCCGTAACCGATAATACCGAGTTTTTTACCGCGCGCTTCATACGAACCAACTGCCAGCTTGTTCCAGATACCACGGTGCGCTTTGGCGTTCGCTTCAGGAATCCCACGCATCAGCAGCAGCAGCTCGCCAATGACTAACTCTGCCACCGAACGGGTGTTGGAAAACGGTGCGTTGAATACCGGAATACCGCGCTTCGCCGCCGCATCCAGATTCACCTGGTTGGTACCGATACAGAAACAGCCGATAGCCACCAGTTTTTCCGCCGCAGCGATGATATCTTCAGTCAGTTGAGTACGGGATCGCAGGCCGATAAAGTGGGCATCACGGATGGACTCTTTCAGTTGCTCGCTATCCAGCGCGCCTTTGTGAAACTCAATGTTGGTGTAACCCGCAGCGCGAAGGCTATCCAGAGCTTTCTGGTGCACCCCTTCGACGAGCAGAAATTTAATCTTGTCTTTCTCCAGTGATACCTTTGCCATTTACCCGACCCTGTTTTTTGTCTTGACTGTGATGTTGTGCAGATTGCAATCCGCGTTAGTCAACATATCAAAAAAAACTATCGCGGCAATATGAACGTTTGCGTCAGGTATCTGAAGAAATGTCATACAGCGGGAAATGGCAGAGAAAAATGCTAAAAAACAAGACGCAAGCGGCAGGTAACGCATGACGAGGGCGAAAACGTGACAGATATCACCAAATTTGCCCATTGCAGATTTTTTACAGGGAGGCATGCGCCTCCCTGTCAGATCATTTCACGATAGTTTTCACGCCATCAGCGGTGCCGATCAGCGCCACATCCGCGCCACGGTTAGCAAATAACCCTACAGTCACTACGCCCGGCAACGCATTGATGCTGTTTTCCAACGCAATCGGGTCGATGATCTCAAGACCGTAAACATCCAGGATGACGTTGCCGTTATCCGTCACCACGTTCTGGCGATATTCCGGGCGACCGCCCAGCTTGACCAGCTCGCGGGCAACAGCGCTACGCGCCATCGGAATCACTTCCACCGGCAGCGGGAATTTGCCAAGGATATCAACCTGTTTGGAGGCATCCGCGATGCAGATGAATTTATCCGCCACCGAGGCGATAATTTTCTCACGCGTCAGCGCCGCGCCGCCGCCCTTGATCATCTGCATCTGGCCGTTAATCTCATCCGCGCCGTCCACATAAATGCCAAGCCGGTCCACCTCGTTGAGATCGAACACGGTAATGCCAAGGCTTTTCAGTTTCTCGGTGGACGCGTCCGAGCTAGAAACCGCGCCTTCAATCTGGCCTTTCATCGTGCCCAGCGCGTCAATAAAATGTGCAGCGGTAGAGCCGGTGCCAACCCCTACAATGGTGCCAGGTTCTACATACTTCAGCGCTGCCCAGCCCACTGCTTTTTTGAGTTCATCCTGCGTCATGGTCGTTTGCCTGTGGTGTGAAATTTCAGGCGCATTATAGACCAGCGTTACCCAAAATGTCCCTGTGACCAGTGTCACATTACGCGACGTCCAATTTCGTCTGTACCGAACAAAAAATTATGTCATAGTGCTGAGTACGATTTTTTCAGGAGAATGCCCGAGCAATGAAACGTCCGGACTACAGAACATTACAGGCGCTTGATGCGGTTATTCGTGAGCGCGGATTTGAACGTGCCGCACAAAAGCTGTGTATTACCCAGTCCGCCGTGTCGCAGCGCATTAAGCAACTGGAAAATATGTTTGGTCAGCCGCTACTGGTGCGTACCGTTCCACCTCGTCCCACCGAGCAGGGGCAAAAGTTGCTGGCGTTGCTGCGCCAGGTCGAGCTACTGGAAGAAGAGTGGCTTGGCGACGAACAAACCGGCTCCACACCGCTGCTGTTATCGCTGGCGGTCAACGCCGACAGCCTGGCGACCTGGCTGCTGCCTGCATTAGCTCCGGTACTGGCCGACTCACCAATTCGCCTGAATCTGCAGGTGGAAGACGAAACCCGCACTCAGGAGCGTTTGCGTCGCGGTGAGGTCGTTGGCGCGGTGAGTATTCAGCCACAGGCGCTTCCCAGTTGCCTGGTCGACCAACTTGGCGCGCTGGATTATCTGTTCGTCGGTTCGAAAGCGTTCGCCGAGCGCTATTTCCCGAACGGCGTCACCCGCTCCGCATTGCTCAAAGCACCGGCGGTCGCGTTTGATCATCTCGATGATATGCATCAGGCGTTTTTACAGCAGTATTTCGACTTACCGCCGGGCAGCGTGCCTTGCCATATCGTCAACTCTTCCGAAGCGTTTGTTCAACTGGCGCGCCAGGGGACGACCTGCTGCATGATCCCACATCTGCAAATCGAAAAAGAGCTGAACAGCGGCGATCTGATCGACCTGACGCCCGGTTTGCTGCAGCGCCGGATGCTGTACTGGCACCGTTTTGCGCCGGAAAGCCGGATGATGCGCAACGTCACGGACGCACTGCTGGAATATGGGCATCGGGTGTTAAGGCAGGATTAATAAAACGCCCTCTTCCCGGCCGGGAGAGGGCGAAGAGGATTACTTCGCCGGTGCCGCAGCCTGCGGCTGGCTCTGAGTCGGTTCCAGCTGGAATACGACATCTACCTGATCAGCAAACTGAATCGACGGTTGCTCATAGGTTTCCTGTGCGGATGCGGCTTCTGGCGCATCCGCTTTCATCATGCGTACCATCGGGCTCGGCTGATAGTTGGACACATGGTAGCGCACGCTGTAGATCGGGCCGAGTTTAGCGTTAAAGCCCGCCGCTAACTGCTGCGCCTGGTGCGTTGCATCATCGATAGCCGCTTTGCGCGCTTTATCTTTGAAAGACTCCGGTTGCGCAACGCCCAGCGATACAGAACGAATTTCGTTCAGCCCCGCTTTCAGCGCGCCATCCAGCAATGAATTAAGTTTATCCAGCTCACGCAGCGTGACTTCCACAGTACGCACTGCGCGGTAGCCTTTCAGAATACTTTTGCCGTTCTGGTAGTCATAATCAGGTTGTGTGCGTAAGTTCGCGGAATTAATGTCTTTCCGGGCAATGCCGTTTTGCTCAAGAAAGCTAAGATATTGCGCAACACGGTCATCGGCCTGTTTTTTGGCTGAGGCAGCGTCTTTCGCGGCGACATTAACCTCAATCGCCAGCGTGGCGATGTCCGGGGTCGCGTCCACGCTTGCCGTACCTGAGGTGACAATATGCGGGCCGTCCGGCAACTCGCTCGCCTGTACCGCCATCCCGCTGAAACCGACCATTGCCGCCAGGGCCATCACTTTAAATTTCACAGTTGCTCCTCCATGGTGCTTTTGTTACGCCCATAATTGCAGGACGCCTGGCAGCAAGCTTAGCGGCTAAGCGTGAATTGTCCATCGGACTTACCTTAACTGAATAATCCCTGCATATGGTGCACGCCTTCGCGCGCCAGCTGGAAAGCGATAAACCACATCACCAGCCCCACCAGCGTGTTAATCACCCGCTGTGCTTGCACTTTGCGCAAACGTGGAGCAAGCCAGGCCGCAAGTAAAGCAAGGCTGAAAAACCACAGAAAGGAGGCGCTCACCGTGCCCAACGCAAACCAGCGTTTTGGCTCCGCATCCAGCTGACCGCCCAAACTGCCGAGCACCACAAACGTATCGAGGTAAACGTGGGGGTTCAACCAGGTAACCGCCAGCATCGTGGCGATTATGCGCCAGCGCCCCTGGCGCATTGCTTCAGCATTCGCCAGTTCAATGGTGCTACCGAACGCCGTTTTCAGTGCACCAAAGCCGTACCACAACAGAAACGCTACGCCCCCCCACGTCACCAGTACCAACAGCCACGGCGACTGCATCAGCAATGCGCTCCCACCGAAAATACCCGCACAAATCAGTAATACATCGCTGAGCGTGCAAAGCGCTGCGGTCATGATATGGAACTGCCTGCGGATGCCCTGATTCATGACAAAGGCATTTTGTGGCCCAAGCGGCAGGATCAACGCAGCCCCAAGCATAAGGCCTTGAAAATAATAAGATAGCACGAGGTGATTCCATCAGAGTTGTTTCGAACACTGACTATAGCGCGGGACAATCATTAGATGAAATGGATAATATTAATCGTTAATAAGCATTCCTAATACAGAAGAGCACCAATAAGGCCGGAACCCCGGCCTTGATGTTTACTGCTCTGTGGAATTTTTCACGCGTTTGAAATTCACGTCCATCTGTGGATACGGGAAACTGATACCGTGTTCGTCAAAACGGCGTTTGATAAGTTCCAGCACATCCCAATAAACGTTTTGCAGATCGCTGCTTTTGCTCCAGACGCGAACTACAAAATTGATCGATGAAGGTCCTAATTCATTGAGGCGTACCGTCATTTCGCGATCTTTGATAATGCGTTCGTCAGCCTGAATAATTTCAGTCAGGATGCGTTTCACCTCATCAATATCTGAATCATACGCCACGCCAATAATAAACTCGTTGCGCCGCACCGGTTCACGGGAGAAGTTAACAATATTCCCGGCGATGATTTTGCCATTCGGTATAACCACAATACGCCCATCGACAGTGCGCATGGTGGTGGAGAAAATCTGCACCTGCAATACCGTACCGGCCACACCACCCAGATCAACATACTCGCCTGAGCGGAACGGGCGGAAAGTTACCAGCAGCACGCCAGCAGCAAGGTTAGAGAGCGAGCCTTGCAACGCCAGACCGATGGCCAAACCGGCGGCGCCAAGAACCGCGATCACTGAGGCGGTTTGCACGCCAACGCGCCCCAGTGCGGCAATCAAAGTGAACGCGATAATACCGTAGCGCACCAGCGCGGAAAGGAAATCCGCCACCGTCGCGTCAATGTGGCGCGCCACCATCAGGCGGTTAACAGTATTCGAGACAATGCGCGCCACAATCATCCCGACAATGATGATAGCAATAGCCGCCACGATATTAACGGCATAGCTCAATAGCAGCGCCTGGTTGTTCACCAGCCATGAACCTGCATTATTAATGCTGTCGACAACGTCAAGATCTTCCATTCGAGCTTCCTTATGTTGTTCCAAAACGGGAAAACCACCCCTTCCAGCAAGGAGAGATCCCTAAAGGGTAAACAATAAGCCGCCATTTCGCCAAGTTGATCACATTTTGTGTTCGCAGGCATTTTGTTGAATTCACAATAAAAAAGGCCCGCAAAATGCGGGCCTTTTCAGACAGAAGCAGTGTAAATTACAGAACGTCTACCGCGTTCAGCTCTTTGAAAGCCTGCTCCAGACGAGTCACCATGCTGGTCTGCGCAGCACGCAGCCATACACGCGGATCGTAGTATTTTTTGTTCGGCTGGTCTGCGCCTTTCGGGTTACCCAACTGGCCCTGCAGATAGCCTTCGTTTTCTTTGTAGTACTTCAGAATACCTTCCCAGGTTGCCCATTGGGTGTCGGTATCGATGTTCATTTTGATAACGCCGTAGCTTACGGAGTCTTTGATTTCCTGAGCGGAAGAACCGGAACCACCGTGGAATACGAAGTTCAGGCTGTTGTGCGGCAGGTTATGTTTCTTAGAAACATATTCCTGAGAGTCGCGCAGGATAGTCGGGGTCAGTTTCACGTTACCCGGTTTGTACACGCCGTGTACGTTACCGAAGGAAGCGGCGATGGTGAAACGCGGGCTGATTTTGTTCAGCTCGGTGTATGCGTAATCAACGTCTTCCGGCTGGGTGTACAGTGCAGACGCGTCCATATGGCTGTTGTCTACGCCGTCTTCTTCACCACCGGTGCAACCCAGTTCGATTTCCAGCGTCATGCCCATTTTGGCCATACGCGCCAGGTATTTGGAGCTGATCGCGATGTTCTCTTCCAGAGACTCTTCAGACAGGTCAATCATGTGAGAAGAGAACAGCGGTTTACCGGTAGCTGCGAAGTGTTTTTCACCCGCGTCCAGCAGGCCGTCGATCCACGGCAGCAGTTTTTTCGCGCAGTGGTCGGTGTGCAGGATAACCGGTACGCCGTAGTGCTCTGCCATCTGGTGTACGTGATGCGCACCAGAGATAGCCCCCAGAATTGCCGCGCCCTGAGGAACGTCAGTTTTCACGCCTTTACCCGCGATGAACGCTGCGCCGCCGTTAGAGAACTGAACGATAACAGGCGCTTTAACTTTCGCTGCAGCTTCCAGAACAGCGTTAATGGAGTCAGTACCTACGCAGTTAACCGCAGGCAGAGCGAAGTTGTTTTCTTTAGCTACCTGGAACACTTTCTGAACGTCATCACCAGTGATCACGCCAGGTTTTACGAAATCAAAAATTTTAGACATGTTACGTAGTCCTGTATCTTCGGCCGTTGTACACATCATCCTTCAAGCTGACTCGGCGCTGGCTGCCTTCGCTTACATCAGAGACTTATTGCAGTCAGTTCCTGATGATTCACTCCGTTGCCGCCTTGATGCAACTTGAATGATTTTGTGTAGAGAATTAAAGCGAGCCCGAAAGCGCGCTGAAAACAGGGCAGGTTTCCCTGCCCTTGAATGTCTTACTTCTTAGCGCGCTCTTCGAGCATGGCTACTGCCGGCAGTACTTTGCCTTCCACAAATTCGAGGAACGCGCCACCGCCAGTGGAGATGTAGGAAATCTTGTCAGAGATACCAAACAGGTCAATCGCCGCCAGAGTGTCGCCGCCGCCTGCGATGGAGAACGCGTCGCTGTCTGCAATCGCGTTAGCCACAATTTCGGTACCTTTACGGAAGTTCGGGAATTCAAACACGCCAACCGGACCGTTCCACAAAATAGTTTTGGCGTTTTTCAGGATTTCAGCCAGTTTTTGTGCAGAAACGTCGCCCAGATCCAGAATTTGCTCATCATCTTTGATGTCAGAAACAGATTTCAGGGTTGCAGTTGCGGTTTCAGAGAACTCAGTCGCAACGCGAACATCTGTCGGAACCGGGATATCGCAAGTACCGAGCAGGCGTTTGGCTTCATCAACCAGGTCAGCTTCGTACAGCGATTTGCCAACATTATGGCCTTGAGCAGCAACGAAGGTGTTAGCGATGCCGCCGCCAACAATCAGCTGGTCAGCGATTTTGGACAGAGAGTCCAGAACAGTCAGTTTAGTGGAAACTTTAGAACCACCCACGATAGCAACCATCGGACGAGCCGGTTCTTTCAGCGCTTTACCCAGCGCTTCCAGTTCGTCTGCCAGCAGCGGGCCTGCGCAAGCGACATCAGCAAATTTACCGATACCATGCGTAGACGCCTGAGCGCGGTGTGCAGTACCGAATGCGTCCATCACGAACACGTCGCACAGTGCAGCGTATTTTTTAGACAGTGCTTCGTCGTCTTTCTTCTCGCCTTTGTTAAAGCGAACGTTTTCCAGAACGACCAGCTCACCCGCAGCAACTTCTACGCCGTCCAGGTAATCTTTAACCAGGCGAACCGGGTTGGACAATTTGTCTTTCAGATAGTTAACAACCGGCAGCAGAGAGAATTCTTCGTTGTACTCGCCTTCGGTCGGACGACCCAGGTGGGAAGTCACCATTACTTTCGCACCCTGCTTCAGCGCCAGTTCAATGGTCGGCAGAGAAGCACGAATACGCGCGTCGCTGGTCACTTTGCCATCTTTAACCGGCACGTTCAGATCAGCACGGATGAAAACGCGTTTACCAGCCAGATCCAGATCGGTCATCTTAATTACAGACATGGTGAATCCTCTCAATGATTCTTAAAGTTTTGCGAGCGCTGTTGCGCCCTACCTGAAACCAATAGCCGCCATTGCTAACGTCGTGTCGAGCATTCGGTTAGCAAAGCCCCATTCGTTATCGCACCATACCAGGGTTTTAATCAGGTGCGCGCCACTGACCCGTGTCTGCGTGCCATCAACAATGGCACTATGCGGATCGTGGTTAAAATCGGTTGAAACCAACGGTAATTCCGTATAGTCAACTATACCATGAAATGTTCCCTGCGCTGCTTTTTGCAGCAACGCATTGACTTCACTGGCTTTTACCGGTTTCTTCACCGTTACACTCAGATCGATAGCGGTGACATTAATTGTCGGCACACGTACCGCTATCGCTTCAAATCTGTCATTAAACTGCGGGAAAATTCTCGTGATGCCTGCCGCCAGTTTTGTATCCACCGGGATGATGGACTGACTGGCCGCGCGCGTACGCCGCAAATCGGGATGGTAGGCGTCAATCACTTGCTGGTCGTGCATCGCCGAGTGAATCGTTGTCACGGTTCCTGACTCAATGCCATACGCATCGTCGAGTAGTTTTATGACCGGAATAATACAGTTTGTCGTACAGGACGCGTTAGAAACCAGCAGATCGTCGGCTCGCAGCGTGTTTTGATTGACGCCGAAAACGATAGTTGCATCAAGGTCGTTGCTGCCAGGATGGGAGAAGAGCACTTTTTTTGCCCCCGCCGCCAGATGCGCCTCGCCATCTTCACGGTTGCCGTACACGCCTGTACAGTCGAGCACCACATCAACGCCTAACTCACGCCACGGCAGCGCATCGATAGCACGCTCATGCAGAATGCGAATAACGTCATCGCCGACTATCAGTTGTTCACGCTCCTGGCGAACATCCCATGCGAAACGCCCATGGCTGGTGTCATATTTCAACAAATGCGCCATGCCCACGGCATCGGCCAGTTCGTTGATTGCCACCACGGTGATTTCCGCCCGACGTCCGGATTCATATAAAGCACGAACCACATTGCGCCCGATGCGACCGAAACCATTAATCGCTATGCGTACGGTCATAACTCTCCTGCAAGGCTAGCCAGCCTGAAGTGGATGACAGAGTAATCCAGCAACCACAGAAGGGGAATCCTCGCCTGCTTAAACTGCGTCTGTTTGATTATTTGTCGAACATTTAGCCGACTGAAACGCTTCAGCTAGAATAAGCGAAACATGGAATAAAAGGAATGATTGTCCAGACGGTTTCGCCAGTAATCTGACCTGCATCACATTTTCACTGGAATAATTGGCGCGTCCGAAGGGCTTGTTGCTGAGGTTAAGAATTAATAGAAAGGGGAACAAGCGCAACAACGCATCCCTGCGTGATGTGTTGATAAAGGAAGATTGATCCCGGCAAAACGCTTTACTGGGGATGATTAAAACCAGCTACGTTCCGCTATTTTTGGTTCGGTGCGCTCTGCACGCGGCATCTCAACCGGCAGCGAGGAGAGTTGTTTAGCCCACAGATCGGCTACCCATTTCACGCCCCTGGCGGTAAAACGCGCCTGAGACCAGCTACGTTTGTTTTCCCCTACGCCGCCGTGGACGGTAAAGTAGCCCGCATCGATATGGTACTGCGGCGGCATCAGCGCACCGTCGACGCGCTGCATAATGTTGCGCTCAAGCAAAAAGCTCCGGAACAGAGACTCCTTCACCCGTAGCATCTTACAAAGCTGCCGGAAACCAAGCGACTCCTCAACCCTGACATACCGGTCAAAGAACTCCGCCTTTGGGGCAGAAACGGCAAGCAGCGCTTCCGCACGCTGGCGCTTTTCATACTGTTCGGCCCATGCGCGCGCCGCGGCTGCGGGATTAGTGAAATCGGGCAGGCTGATATCTTTTTCTTTCTCCTGCCAGCGATCGAGCATCTCTGCAGTAAAGCCTGGCGAGAGGCGCGAAACCGTCAGCAGTGAGTCCCGCTTATTGAGCAAAAACTCCTGTCGCATCTCACCTTCCCGCTCATACACATGTTCGTTCACCGGCTGGGAGAGTCGTTGCGCAGTCTCCAGGCTTTTCACCATCCGTTTCACTTCGGTGTGAGTCAGGCCTGTCAACTTCGCGATTTCGCGGCTGCTGACCGTCGCCAGAGCCTGTTGGGAATTGAAATTTTCACCAGGAATTACCATAGGTTCACTCCTTACACATACTCACCCTGGATAATCTGTAGAATTATTATACGACTTACTGTACAAATATCCAGTATATTTTTTATGCACAAATCAACGGCGTAGAGGTTGTTCTGTAAAAAGAGGGCTAAAAATGGGAAGTAAACGGCTGGAGACGCTAACGCAGCGGTATGGCTGATTGAGGGGGATAGGGGTGGATAAAACTATGTTTAGCTGGCCTGCAAATCTGTGGCCTTGATAAAACCCAGGCACAATGGGAAATGGTGGTCATGCTGGCCCGGCAGGACTTGCGCCGCCGGGCCAGAGGATGATTACAGCAGCGCTTTCGCTTTTTCTACAACATTGTCGACGGTGAAACCAAACTCCTCGAACAGCTGCTCTGCCGGGGCGGACTCACCAAAGGTGGTCATACCGACGATAGCGCCGTTCAGGCCGACATATTTGTACCAGAAGTCAGCAATACCGGCTTCAATCGCCACGCGAGCAGAGACCGCTTTCGGCAGTACGGACTCACGGTAAGCCGCATCCTGTTTGTCGAATGCGTCGGTGGACGGCATGGAAACCACGCGCGCTTTCACGCCTTCGGCAGAGAGTTTTTCCCATGCCGAGACAGCAAGCTCAACTTCTGAGCCGGTGGCAATCAGGATCAGCTGCGGCTGACCTGCGCAATCTTTCAGTACGTACGCACCGCGGGAGATATCTGCCAGCTGCTGCGCGGTACGCTCCTGTTGCGCTAGGTTCTGGCGGGAGAGGATCAGCGCAGTTGGGCCGTCATGGCGCTCAACACCGTATTTCCACGCCACCGCAGATTCTACCTGGTCACACGGACGCCAAGTGCTGACGTTCGGAGTAACGCGCAGGGAAGCGACCTGCTCTACCGGCTGGTGAGTCGGGCCGTCTTCGCCCAGACCAATCGAGTCGTGGGTGTAAACCAGCACCTGACGCTGTTTCATCAGCGCTGCCATACGCACCGCATTACGGGCATATTCAACGAACATCAGGAAGGTGGAGGTGTACGGCAGGAAACCGCCGTGCAGAGCGATACCGTTAGCAATCGCGGTCATGCCGAATTCGCGCACGCCGTAGTGAATGTAGTTACCGGCAGCGTCTTCGTTAATCGCTTTCGAACCGGACCAGAGAGTCAGGTTAGAAGGCGCCAGGTCAGCGGAACCGCCGAGGAATTCCGGCAGCAGCGGACCGAAGGCTTCGATAGCATTTTGAGAGGCTTTACGGCTGGCGATTTTCGCCGGATTGGCCTGCAGTTTTTCAACAAACGCCTGCGCTTTAGCATCGAAGTCAGACGGCAGCTCGCCCTTCATACGGCGGGTGAATTCAGCCGCTTCCTGCGGGAAGGCTTTCGCGTAAGCCGCGAACTTGTCGTTCCACGCCGCTTCTTTCGCCTTGCCAGCTTCTTTTGCATCCCACTGAGCATAGATTTCAGACGGGATTTCAAACGGTGCGTATTTCCAGCCAAGCTGCTCACGGGTCAGCGCGATTTCCGCATCGCCCAGCGGCGCACCGTGGGAGTCGTGGGTACCTGCTTTGTTCGGCGAACCGAAACCGATGATAGTTTTGCACATCAACAGGGACGGTTTATCCGTCACGCTACGAGCTTCTTCAACGGCGCGTTTGATAGCATCCGCGTTGTGGCCGTCAATGCCGCGAACCACGTGCCAGCCATAGGCTTCAAAGCGTTTCGCCGTATCATCGGTAAACCAACCTTCCACGTGACCGTCGATGGAGATGCCGTTGTCATCATAGAACGCCACCAGTTTGCCCAGCTTCAGCGTACCGGCCAGCGAGCAGGCTTCGTGGGAGATGCCTTCCATCATGCAGCCGTCGCCCATAAAGGCGTAGGTGAAGTGGTCAACAATGTCATGCCCAGGACGGTTGAATTGCGCTGCGAGAGTTTTCTCCGCAATCGCCATACCTACCGCGTTGGCAATGCCCTGGCCCAGCGGACCGGTAGTGGTTTCAACACCTGCGGTGTAACCCACTTCCGGGTGACCTGGCGTTTTTGAGTGCAGCTGACGGAAGTTCTGCAGCTCAGACATCGGCAGATCATAGCCGGTGAGGTGCAGCAGGCTGTAAATCAGCATTGAGCCGTGGCCGTTAGACAGCACAAAGCGGTCACGGTCAGCCCAGGCCGGATTTGTCGGGTTATGGTTCAGAAAATCACGCCACAGCACTTCGGCGATATCGGCCATCCCCATCGGGGCTCCCGGGTGACCGGATTTGGCTTTCTGTACCGCGTCCATGCTCAGCGCACGAATAGCATTAGCAAGCTCTTTACGTGAGGACATTTTGACTCCAGATCGGACTGTTAAGGGCTGTTCCCGTAACGACTTGACGACAGCGCGTTTTGGGCTACGCCGGAAAAAAGTGCCAACAATGTAACCTAAGCGACAAGTCATGTACATGGAGCATCCTTTTGCCGATTCAGAAATCTCTGGAAGCTGCTCGCATGTTGCGCAATCTCCTCGCCCGCCTTCTGTTCTGTTCCTTATACTTAGGCTCACCACCGGTTCGCCTGAATTGGTGTATGAACAGAATAGCTATCCAATCATTGCGGAAGAGAACAAATGAAAATTCGCCCAGCCCTGCTTGCTCTGGGAATGACCACCCTGCTTGCCGGGTGTCAGAACATGAACTCCAACGGTTTTCTCAGCTCAGGAGCGGAAGCGTTCCAGGCCTATACGTTGAGCGACGCGCAGGTAAAAGCGCTAAGCGATGACGCCTGTAAGCAGATGGACAGCAAAGCGACTATCGCCCCGGCGAGCAGCCCGTACACGCAGCGTTTGAATAAAATTGCCACCGCTCTGGGTGACAACATCAATGGCCAGCCGGTGAACTACAAAGTCTACGTGGCGAAAGACGTCAACGCCTTCGCCATGGCGAATGGCTGCATCCGTGTTTACAGTGCGCTGATGGACATGATGACCGATAACGAAGTTGAAGCGGTGATTGGCCACGAAATGGGCCACGTGGCGCTAGGCCATGTGAAGAAAGGCATGCAGGTTGCGCTCGGCACCAATGCGGTGCGCGCGGCGGCGGCCTCCGCCGGCGGGATTGTGGGCAGCTTGTCGCAGTCGCAGCTTGGCGCACTGGGCGAGCAACTGGTTAACTCCCAGTTCTCTCAGCGCCAGGAAGCCGAAGCGGATGACTACTCTTATGATCTGCTGCGCAAACGCGGCATCAGTCCAGCCGGGTTAGCCACCAGCTTCGAAAAACTGGCGAAGATGGAAGAAGGCCGTCAGAGTTCGATGTTTGACGATCACCCCGCCTCGGCTGAACGTGCGCAGCATATCCGCGATCGCATGGCGGCAGATGGCATTAAATAATGCATTGGGAGGCAATCTTGCCTCCCTTTTTTTCTATGGCTGAAACCGCCTCTCGCTGAACGAAGCAGAGTGACTGCCGCATTGCGCCGTTATCACAGGATCACTACACGTTGTTCCTTCCCGGCCTCTTTGATCCATCTGCGGCGATGCAAAGGAAGCAGATCGCGAGTAACACCGCTTTCGCGCAACGCTCTTTGTGTCGAGCCTTAGATAAAAAAATCCCTTCCGCACCGTGCTGGCGAGGAAGGGATTCAGTTCGTTACCGGTCAGACGCTATAACCTGCGTTATTCGTCTTCCAGATAGGTGTAGCCGTAAAGCCCGGCTTCGAACTCTTCGAGGAACTGCTGTTGCAGCGTCTCATCAAGCCCGGTCTGTTTCACCTGATCGCGGAACTGCGTCAGCAGCGTGTTCGGATCGAGCTGCACGTACTGCAGCATATCCGCCACGGTGTCGCCTTCATCAGAAAGCTCCACTTCAACGCTACCATCCGGGAAGACAAACACGTCCACCGCTTCGGTATCGCCGAACAAGTTATGCATGTTACCAAGGATCTCCTGGTAAGCACCGACCATAAAGAAGCCCAGCATCGGCGGGTTCTCCGGATCGTATTCCGGCATCGGCATGGTGGTCGCAATCCCGTCGCCATCCACGTAGTGATCGATAGCGCCATCGGAATCACAGGTGATATCCAGCAGCACCGCACGACGTTCCGGGGCATGGTTCAACCCTTCCAGCGGCAGAACCGGGAAAAGTTGATCGATCCCCCACGCATCCGGCATCGACTGGAACAGCGAGAAGTTGACGTACATTTTGTCCGCCATGCGCTCCTGCAACTCATCAATGATCGGACGATGCGCGCGGTTGCTCGGATCGAGTTGCTTCTGCACTTCGTGGCACATATTCAGATAAAGCTGCTCAGCCCACGCGCGCTCTTGCAAACTGAACGTGCCGGAGGAGTAACCGACATGGATATCGTGCAGATCCATCTGGCTGTCGTGCAGCCATTCGCGTAGCGAACGGCGGGTACCCGGTTCATGCATCTCCTGCCAGGTTTCCCACATGCTCTGCAATGCGCGCGGCGCGTCTTCAGCCGGTGGCGTCGCTGGCGTGTACTCGTTACGCTCAACGCCAATAATGTTGGAAACCAGCACGGTATGGTGCGCGGTGACGGCACGGCCAGACTCGGTGATCACCGTCGGGTGCGGCAGACCGTGCTCTTCACAAGCATCGCCAATCGCCCAAATGATGTTGTTGGCGTATTCATTCAGGCCATAGTTGACTGAACAATCGGACTGGGAACGCGTACCTTCATAGTCCACGCCAAGGCCGCCGCCCACGTCAAAGCACTGAATATTGACGCCAAGTTTATGCAGCTCAACATAGAAGCGCGCCGATTCGCGCACGCCAGTGGCGATATCACGAATGTTCGCCATCTGCGAACCGAGGTGGAAATGCAGCAGTTGAATGCTGTCTAAGCGTCCGCGCTCACGCAGAATTTCCACCAGTTGCAGTACCTGGGTCGCCGCCAGACCGAATTTGGATTTTTCGCCACCGGAGGACTGCCATTTACCGGAACCCTGCGATGCCAGACGCGCACGCACGCCAAGACGCGGTACCACGTTCAGGCGCTCGGCTTCTTCCAGCACAATGGCGATTTCGGTCATTTTCTCAATCACCAGATAGACCTTATGGCCCATCTTTTCGCCAATCAGCGCGAGGCGAATGTATTCACGGTCTTTATAACCATTACACACAATCACCGAACGGGTCATGCCCGCATGCGCCAGAACCGCCATCAGTTCCGCTTTGGAGCCCGCTTCCAGCCCCAGCGGTTCGCCGGAATGGATCAGGGACTCAATCACGCGGCGATGCTGGTTCACCTTGATCGGGTAAACGAGGAAATAGTCACCGTTGTACCCGTAGGATTCACGCGCACGTTTGAAAGCGGCGTTAATCGAACGCAGACGGTGTTGCAGGATCTGCGGGAAACAGAACAGCGCGGGCAGACGTTGCCCCTGCGCTTCACGCGCTTTTACCAGCTGCGCCAGGTCGACACGGGCTTGTGGGACGTCCGGATCCGGGCAAACGCTGATATGGCCCAGCTCGTTGACGTCGTAGTAATTATTGCCCCACCAGGCAATGTTATAAGTACGAAGCATCTTGCTGGCTTCCTGGGAGCTCATCGCAACCTCCTGCATGGAACGTAGTACACCTTGTTCGCCTGCTGACGAAGGCGAAACCGAAGACATGTCGTCAGACATAACGAACCTCAATAGATGAAAGTGTATACCCTGTGCACATCACGACGCCCAAAGGCGGCCGCGCGAAAATGCATACGGATAAAATAGTTGACTACTATCGCAGTGACACATAGCGATAACAACCCATAAACAGCCTGACTTTTCAGCGCAATATGCTGAAGCACCGACTGCGCGACCGGTTTCTTATTCATATCATTGTAAAACACGTATCGGGACTCGAGTATGACAGCCCGGCGAAACCACGAGAAAACCCCTGATCTAACAGGAGAGCCCTTGTTCAGTTATCACAATGCCTTACCGGCTCTGGAGTCCTGAGAAGCGCCGAAATGGGTATAACATCGGCAGGTTTGCAGATTTGAAATGCAGGTTGCGGGGAATAAACGCACGTCAGAACGACGCGACAGGTCCTGTAGAAAACAGCGCTTCATTATCTCTTATCACCTCCACGCAAGCCGTTAAGACCCGCGACAAGCCAAAGCCATTAAATTCACTGCTTAACCCGGCTGGAAGTGGCGACACAGCGTTTCTGCCGTGCGCTTTTTTAATGAGCCGCGCGCGGCGTTTTATACCGAGAACGGGGTGAAAATGCAAAATAAAAAAGCTGTGTTTGCCGCATTGCCAGGAAAATTTTCCGTCACTATTTGTGACAGGATGTGGCGAGCATCAAAAAACGCTGGCAATAGGGTCAAGAATTAACCTAGAATAGCCATCCAGATGTTAATCCGTCCATACGTGAAGAATGTATGCGCAGACCGATTAACACGCAGACTTCATGTGTCACCTTCTGCAGTCCGCGTCCGCCAGACGCGAAGACCTCCGGACACAGAATTCGAGCTAACCGTATTACTCCAGGGTGAAAACTTACTATGGCAAAACACCTTTTTACGTCCGAGTCCGTCTCTGAAGGGCATCCTGACAAAATCGCTGACCAAATTTCCGATGCCGTGCTGGACGCTATCCTTGAGCAGGATCCGAAAGCACGCGTTGCTTGTGAAACCTACGTCAAAACCGGCATGGTACTGGTAGGTGGTGAAATCACCACCAGCGCGTGGGTAGATATCGAAGAGATCACCCGTAACACCGTCCGTGAAATCGGCTATGTGCATTCTGACATGGGCTTTGACGCGAACTCCTGCGCCGTACTGAGCGCAATTGGTAAACAGTCTCCGGATATCAACCAGGGTGTTGACCGTGCAGACCCGCTGGAACAGGGCGCTGGCGACCAGGGCCTGATGTTTGGCTATGCGACCAATGAAACCGACGTGCTGATGCCAGCACCGATCACCTATGCTCACCGTCTGGTTCAGCGCCAGGCTGAAGTGCGTAAAAACGGCACGCTGCCGTGGCTGCGTCCGGACGCGAAAAGCCAGGTGACGTTCCAGTATGACGACGGCAAAATCGTCGGCATCGACGCGGTAGTTCTGTCTACTCAGCACGCAGAAGAGATCGATCAGAAATCCCTGCAAGAAGCGGTGATGGAAGAGATCATCAAACCGATCCTGCCGACCGAATGGCTGAACGCCTCAACCAAATTCTTCATCAACCCGACTGGCCGTTTCGTTATCGGTGGTCCAATGGGCGACTGCGGTCTGACCGGGCGTAAAATCATCGTTGATACCTACGGCGGCATGGCTCGTCACGGTGGCGGTGCATTCTCCGGTAAAGATCCATCAAAAGTTGACCGTTCTGCGGCATATGCTGCGCGTTACGTGGCGAAAAACATCGTTGCGGCTGGCCTTGCCGATCGCTGTGAAATCCAGGTTTCTTACGCTATCGGCGTGGCTGAACCGACCTCCATCATGGTGGAAACGTTCGGTACGGAGAAAATTGCCATCGAACAGCTGACGCTGCTGGTGCGCGAGTTCTTCGATCTGCGTCCGTACGGCCTGATTCAGATGCTGGATCTGCTGCATCCGATCTACAAACAAACCGCCGCATACGGTCACTTTGGTCGTGAAACTTTCCCATGGGAAAAAACCGACAAAGCGGCGCTGCTGCGTGAAGCAGCCGGTCTGGAATAATTCTCTGACCGCGTTGCCGTTCAGGCCAGCCTTGTGCTGGCCTTTTTATTTTTGACACCTGTTCATTCCGCCGCGATTTTTTCCAGCGCCTATACTCACTTATCCCGCACCGCACTTATCTGAAAGCGATTACACCGCTGCGCTTCGCTGATTTTTCAGACTTTTCCTTTTGAAAAACGAACATAACATGACTGTTACATTCCGTTTCGGTTTAGTCTGAAACTCACCGCGCCCCCTCTCCTTTACCGCCCAACAATTCTATAATAATTAACACTTTTATTTACATTGACGGCCTTATTGCAATGTAACCGATTACACTCATGTGATGTAAATCACGTATTTTTAGAGATGAGTGGCCTACCTTTTACATCGAAAAAACCAATGACATGAATGGAGGGCATAATGCCTGACAATAAAAAACAGGGGTATTCAAACAAGGCAATGACCTTCTTTGTTTGTTTCCTCGCTGCACTGGCAGGACTGCTTTTTGGCCTGGATATTGGGGTAATCGCTGGTGCGTTGCCCTTTATTACCAAAGATTTTCAGATTAGCGCACACACGCAGGAGTGGGTGGTCAGCTCAATGATGTTCGGTGCCGCCGTCGGCGCCGTCGGCAGCGGCTGGCTCTCCTGGCGCCTCGGGCGTAAAAAAAGCCTGATGATTGGCGCGATCTTGTTTGTCATCGGTTCGCTCTGTTCTGCGGCCGCACCAAACGTGGAAGTGCTGATTATTTCCCGCGTACTGCTCGGTCTGGCGGTTGGTATTGCCTCTTATACCGCGCCGCTGTATCTCTCTGAAATCGCGCCGGAAAAAATTCGCGGCAGCATGATTTCCATGTATCAGTTGATGATCACTATCGGGATTCTGGGCGCTTATCTCTCTGACACCGCGTTCAGCTATAGCGGCGCATGGCGCTGGATGCTGGGCGTTATCATCATTCCGGCGATTTTGCTGCTGATTGGCGTGTTCTTCCTGCCGGACAGCCCGCGCTGGTTTGCCGCCAAGCGCCGCTTCCATGACGCCGAACGCGTGTTGTTGCGCCTGCGCGATACCAGCGCCGAAGCGAAAAACGAGCTGGAAGAGATCCGCGAAAGCCTGCAGGTAAAACAGACCGGCTGGGCGTTGTTCAAAGAGAACAGCAACTTCCGCCGCGCGGTGTTCCTTGGCGTGTTGTTGCAGGTGATGCAGCAGTTCACCGGGATGAACGTCATCATGTATTACGCGCCGAAGATCTTTGAACTGGCGGGCTACACCAATACCACTGAGCAGATGTGGGGCACGGTGATCGTCGGTCTGACTAACGTACTGGCGACCTTTATTGCCATCGGTCTTGTCGATCGCTGGGGACGCAAACCCACGCTGGTGCTGGGCTTCCTGGTGATGGCGGCTGGTATGGGCATTTTGGGTACCATGCTGCATCTGGGTATCCATTCGCCATCGGCACAATACTTTGCTGTCGCCATGTTGCTGATGTTTATTGTTGGCTTTGCCATGAGTGCCGGTCCGTTGATTTGGGTACTGTGTTCCGAAATTCAGCCGCTGAAAGGCCGCGACTTCGGTATCACCTGCTCCACCGCGACCAACTGGATTGCCAACATGATTGTCGGCGCAACCTTCCTGACCATGCTGAACACGCTGGGCAACGCCAACACCTTCTGGGTCTACGGCGGTCTGAACGTCTTGTTCATCGTGCTGACGCTGTGGCTGGTGCCGGAAACCAAACATGTTTCGCTGGAGCACATTGAGCGTAACCTGATGCGTGGCCGCCCGCTGCGCGAAATTGGTTCTCACAACTAACCTTAAAGGCTTCCTCTGCGGAGGAAGCCTTTGCTTTTTGCCTGTTGCACTCCTGCCCCGCCCCACCTATTCTCTGCACTTATGAAAACTCCCCGTCTTCCAATCGCTCTTCAGCAAGCCGTGATGCGCAGCCTGCGGGATAAACTCGCGCAAGCGAACCTGAAACTGGGGCGCAACTACCCGGAACCGAAACTGGTATATCAACAGCGCGGCACGGCGGCAGGCACCGCCTGGCTGGCTGATTACGAGATCCGACTTAACCCCGTATTGCTACTCGAAAACCAGCAGGCCTTTATTGAAGAGGTGGTTCCTCACGAGCTTGCCCACTTGCTGGTGTGGAAGCACTTTGGTCGCGTCGCGCCGCACGGTAAAGAGTGGAAGTGGATGATGGAGAGCGTGCTCGGTGTGCCCGCTCGCCGCACACATCAGTTCGAACTGGAATCTGTGCGGCCCAATACTTTCCCATACCATTGCAAATGCCAGCAGCACCAGTTAACGGTACGGCGACACAATCGCGTGCTGCGCGGCGAGGCGGTTTACCGCTGCGTACACTGCGGCGAGCCGCTGGCTGCCGGCGCGAGTAACTGAATCCATTAAGAAGTTTTCCGCGCGAACTGATTGCATCAGGCAACAGCTTCCGCTACGTTGCGAACTCGTTTTGACAGGGAGTTCGCCATGTTTCGTTTTATCTCACTCTTCTTCGCGCTGATAGCAGTTCCCGCCTTCGCAGCGGACGGTATCAACAGTTTTGCCCAGGCCAAAGCAGCGGGCGTCAAAATTAACGCCGATGTGCCGGGAGATTTTTACTGCGGCTGTAAAATTAACTGGCAGGGTAAAAAAGGGGTTATCGACCTCGCGTCTTGCGGCTATCAGGTGCGTAAAAACGAAAACCGCGCCAGCCGGGTCGAATGGGAACATGTCATGCCCGCCTGGCAGTTCGGCCATCTGCGCCAGTGCTGGCAGGATGGCGGGCGTAAAAACTGCGCCAACGATCCGGTGTACCGTAAAATCGAAAGCGATATGCACAACCTGCAACCCGCCGTCGGCGAGGTAAACGGCGATCGCGGCAACTTTATGTACGGTCAATGGAACGGCGGTGAAAGCCAGTATGGCCAGTGCGGCATGAAAATCGATTTCAAAGAAAAACTCGCCGAGCCGCCGGAACGCGCTCGCGGTGCGATTGCCCGTACCTATTTCTATATGCGTGACCAGTACCAACTCAGCCTTTCACGCCAGCAAACGCAGCTTTTCACCGCCTGGGACAAGCTTTATCCGGTAACCGACTGGGAGTGCAAACGTGACGAGCGCATCGCCAACGTGCAGGGCAACCATAACCCTTACGTGCAGCGCGCTTGCATGGCGCGAAAGAGCTAACCTACACTAGCGGCATTTGTTACAGTCCGCCCCGCCCGTTAATTCCGGCCGGGGCTGCAACCTAAGCGGATTCGAAATACCATGCGCATTCCCCGCATCCACCACCCAGAACTTATCCAGCCAGGCCATGATATCGCCCTCAGCGAAGATGCCGCCAACCATGTCGGCCGCGTGCTGCGTATGGGGCAAGGCCAGGCCATTCAGCTTTTCGACGGCTCCAATCAGGTGTTTGAGGCCGAAATTATCCGCGCCGATAAAAAAAGCGTGGTGGTGAAAATTCTTGGCAGTGAAGTGGACGATCGTGAATCGCCGCTGCATATTCACCTCGGCCAGGTGATGTCGCGTGGTGAAAAAATGGAATTCACTATCCAGAAATCGATTGAGCTTGGGGTAAGCCTCATTACGCCACTTTTTTCTGAGCGCTGCGGGGTTAAACTGGATGCTGAACGCCTGAACAAGAAGCTTCAGCAGTGGCAAAAAATTGCCATTGCCGCTTGTGAACAGTGCGGCCGCAACCGGGTGCCGGAAATACGTCCGGCCATGGATCTCGAAGCCTGGTGCGCCGAAGAGGAAGCAGGCTTAAAGCTGAACCTGCATCCGCGCGCCAGCCAGAGTATCAACACGCTGCCGCTGCCCGTTGAACGCGTGCGCTTACTGATTGGCCCGGAGGGCGGGTTATCCGCCGACGAGATTGCGATGACCGCGCGTTATCAGTTCACAGATATTTTGTTAGGCCCCCGTGTGCTACGCACAGAGACTACGGCGCTTACCGCCATCACCGCGCTTCAGGTGCGCTTCGGCGACCTGGGTTGAAAGGAGAAGCAGAATGATCAAGCTCGGTATCGTGATGGATCCCATCGCGGACATCAATATCAAAAAAGACTCCAGCTTCGCCATGCTGCTGGAAGCTCAGCGCCGCGGCTACGAGCTGCACTATATGGAGATGGCGGATCTTTATCTGATTAACGGTGAAGCCCGCGCCCGTACCCGCACGTTGTCCGTCGAACACAATTACGACAAATGGTATGAATTCGGCAGCGAACAGGATCTTGCTCTCGCTGAGCTGGACACCATCCTGATGCGTAAAGATCCGCCGTTCGATACCGAATATATTTATGCGACGTACATCCTTGAACGCGCGGAAGAAAAAGGCACGCTGATCGTTAACAAGCCGCAGAGCCTGCGCGACTGCAACGAAAAACTGTTCACCGCCTGGTTCCCGGAGTTAACCCCGGAAACGCTGGTTACGCGCAACAAAGCACAACTGAAAGCCTTCTGGCAGAAGCACTCCGACATCATTCTTAAGCCGCTGGACGGCATGGGCGGTACCTCAATTTTCCGCGTTAAAGAAGGCGATCCAAACCTCTCGGTTATCGCCGAAACGCTCACAGAGCTTGGCAGCCGCTACTGCATGGCGCAAAACTACCTGCCCGCCATCAAAGATGGCGACAAACGTGTGCTGGTCGTTGATGGCGAACCGGTGCCTTACTGTCTGGCGCGCATTCCGCAGGGCGGTGAAACTCGCGGTAACCTCGCCGCAGGTGGACGCGGCGAACCGCGTCCGTTAAGCGAAAGCGACTGGGCTATCGCGCGTAAAGTCGCGCCGGTGCTGAAAGCCAAAGGGTTGATCTTTGTCGGACTGGATATTATCGGCGATCGCCTGACTGAAATTAACGTCACCAGCCCAACCTGCATTCGCGAAATCGAAGCGGAATTCCCGATCTCCATTACCGGTATGTTGATGGACGCTATCGAGAAACGCCTCGGAAAATAACTGTCATAGAAAGGTGCGGGACGGATCCCGCCCCTCGCCAGCTTTGGCTAGTGACAGCACTCCGCTTTCCCCCCATACTAGGCTGTCGCTTTTTTGAACCAGGAAACAGAACCTCTGACAATGAATTTACAGCATCACTTTCTTATTGCCATGCCTGCTCTTCAGGATCCCCTCTTTCGTCGCTCCGTGGTTTACATTTGCGAGTACAACGATGAAGGTGCGATGGGGCTGATTATTAATAAGCCTCTGGAAAACCTGAAAGTGGAAGGTGTTCTGGAAAAACTCAAAATCCAGCCCACAGAACGCGATCCGGCAATCCGCCTGGATAAACCGGTGCTGCTTGGCGGCCCGCTGGCTGAAGATCGCGGTTTTATTCTGCACACGCCACCAGCGGCATTCTCGTCGAGCATTCGCGTGTCGGATAACACCGTGATCACCACCTCGCGCGATGTGCTGGAGACGCTTGGCACGGCAGAGCAACCGAGCGAAGTGCTGGTAGCGCTGGGTTATGCCTCGTGGGAGAAAGGGCAGCTTGAGGAGGAGATCCTTGATAATGCCTGGCTCACTGCGCCTGCGGATCTCAACATTCTGTTTAAAACGCCGATCGCCGATCGCTGGCGTGAAGCGGCCAAACTTATCGGTATCGATATCTCTACCATGCCTGGCGTGGCAGGGCACGCCTGATGAGCGGAACCCTGTTAGCCTTTGATTTCGGTACCAAAAGCATTGGCGTTGCCATCGGGCAGCGTATCACGGGCACCGCTCGCCCACTCAGCGCGCTGAAAGCGCAGGACGGCACACCGGACTGGAAGCTTATCGAAAAGCTGTTAAAAGAGTGGCAGCCCGAGTCTGTCATTGTGGGTTTGCCGTTGAATATGGACGGCACCGAGCAACCCCTCACCGCCCGTGCCCGTAACTTTGCCAACAAAGTTCATGGCCGTTTTGGCGTGCAGGTGACGCTGCATGATGAGCGCTTAAGCACCGTAGAAGCCCGCGCCGGGCTGTTTGAACGCGGCGGTTTTCGCGCGCTCGACAAAGGAAGTGTCGATTCCGCTTCCGCAGTCATCATCCTTGAGAGCTACTTCGAACAACATTTCTGAACCTGTCCCGACCAGCCGTTCTCCCTGTTCCTGACCCAACGAAAGCCGCGACCTGTTCGCGGCTTTCTGCCGATCGTTCTCACAGTTTCTGGCTATGCTTTTTGCATTTCATCGCGTGTTTCTATAAAAGAAACATAATGGCGTTAGCCAGCGTCAGGATTTTTCCGTCAGGCGTTCGACCAGCGCGTGAAGTGCCTGCAGCCGTGTGTCGACGACCGTGTCGTCAACGTGCCACATTCCGGCAAAGGCAAGTGCGGCGGAGTGCGCACCAAGCGGTTTTGCCATCGAGACTTCACCGTCATCATGGTGCCAGACCACATGGCCGCGCTCGCGTTGCTCGGCAACATGCGGACCAAGCAGTCGCCACTGCTCTTCGCTAAAGCGCTGTTGCAGGGTTTCATCACTTTCTGCCGCCAGTAAGGCCATGCCGATGACAGACTGCCAGGCCGGAAGCATATGAAAACCAGCCAGCGCCTGGCTGACCTGGCTACCGGGCTCGGAGTGATAGATATAGATCACCTGATCCTCCCAGAGCACGCCCATTGCCACCACGATATCTTTCGGGGCATGGCTTTCCAGTAGTGGCAGCGCCTGGGAAAACAGTGCCGAACCACGAATAGCCTGCGCTGCCAGCGCATGGATACCGGGACCGGGCAGATAGCGGCGCTGTGCGTCCTGCATCGTCAGGCCAATAGAAGCCATAGTCATCAACAACCGGTTTACACGGGTTGTGTTAATGCCCATCAGGCGAGCCAGTTCGCGACAGCCAATGGCGCGATCGCTGGAAACCAGATACTGCAGGCAGCGAATGCCGTCGATCAGGCTTTGATTGGGTTGTGAAGACATTGCAGGTTCACTTTTCAGGTTGCTCGAAAAACCGATTTTACCGCCAGTAAAGAAGGAAACAAGGTTATGAAAATCTTTCCTCAAACCGATGCCAGAACATTTCCAACGCAGCAACTGCACGCAGACCTGTTAGTTGCGGGTGGCGGACTGGCGGGGCTTTGCGCTGCACTGGCGGCAGCGCGAGATGGCTTGCAAGTGGTGCTTGTTCAGGACAGGCCGGTGCTTGGCGGAAATGCCTCCAGCGAAGTGCGTCTGTGGGCCAACGGCGCAACCTCCCATATGGGTAATAATAACCGTTGGGCACGCGAAGGCGGCATCATGGGCGAAATCATGGAAGAGAACCTCTGGCGGAACAAAGAGGGAAACCCGGTGATGTTCGACCTCGTGTTGCTGGATCTTGCCAAAAGCCAGCCGGGGCTGACATTGCTGCTCAATACCGCCGTCTTTGAGGTCGAAAAAACGGAAAATACCCTCACTGCGGTAAAAGCCTTCAACCCGATTAACGAGACCTTTTACAGCGTAAGCGCCGCGCAGTTCTGCGATGCTACCGGCGACGGCGTGCTCGGTTTTCTGGCGGGCGCAGAATACCGTGAAGGCGCGGAAGAAGCGGAAGAACTGGGTGAAAAAATGGCGCCCGGTGACAATTTTGGCCATAAGCTGGGCCACTCCATCTATTTCTACACGAAGCAAACCGCCGGGCCGGTCAACTTTGTTCCCCCCTCTTTCGCCCTGAGAGATATCACCGCAATCCCGCGCTACAAGCGCCTGACGTCAACGCTGAACGGCTGCGATTTATGGTGGCTGGAGTGGGGAGGCCGCCTCGATACCGTGCACGAAAGTGAAGAGATCAAATGGGAACTGTGGAAGATTGTCTGGGGCGTCTGGGATCATATTAAAAACTCTGGCGAATTCCCTGAAGCTGCCAGTATGACTATCGAATGGGTCGGCGCGATCCCCGGCAAACGCGAAAGCCGCCGTTTCCTTGGCGATCATTTGCTGTGCCAGCAGGACATTATTGAGCAACGCGATCACTATGACGCCGTGGGTTATGGCGGTTGGTCGATAGATTTGCACCCGGCTGATGGCGTGTACAGCACCCACGACGGCTGTCGGCAGTTTCACAGCAAAGGAACCTACACCATTCCGTTTCGCAGCCTCTACAGCCGCTCGCTCGATAACTTATTGCTTACCGGGCGGCTCATCTCCGCCTCACATGTCGCCTTCGGCAGCGCCCGCGTAATGTGTACCTGCGGTCTGCTGGGCGAAGTGGTCGGACGCGCCGCTGCGCAGTGTAAGGCACTTAACCTGCTGCCGCGTGAACTGGCGCAGCGGGAGCATATCAGCGCTTTGCAGCAACATTTACAGGCCACTGGCTGTTATATCCCACGCCAGTGGCTGAACGACCCGGCGCAAGGTGCCACCGTCAGCGCCAGCAGCGAATACCAACTGAGCGAGCAGGAACCCAACGGCAACTGGCAGTCGCTTTCGGAGCGCATGGCGATACTGTTACCCGTACGCGCAGGCGCGCAACTGCCCGAAATGACGCTGCGTTTACGGGCATCAACACCGCAGCCACTGGCGGTTTCGCTGATTGGCAGTGCACGCACCGGGAACTTCACCCCGGACTATCAATACGATGAAAACGTGCTTCAGGTCTCCGGCGAAGCAGAGCACACCCTGGCCTTCCAGTGGCAAAGCGATCGCGATCAGTACGTATTTGTCGCTTTCGAAGCGCAGGAAAATATCGAAATTGCGCTCACGAATACCCACCTGCCAGGCCTTATGACGGTCTTTAACAGCCTTAACGCCCGTGTGGCAAAACACACCCGGCAGGTCGCAGATGGCGATTATGGCGTCGACGAGTTCGATTTCTGGCTGCCACGCCGCCATCCGCAGCAGATCTTCCCCGCCCTGCGTTTCAGCCAGCCACTGAATGGCTGGTGTGCGCAGAATGTATTAAATGGCCGCTTGCGTCCGGAGCAGCAAATCAACGCATGGACACCGGCCGCAGATGATGTCGCCCCGGAGATCATCTGGCGCTGGGCGGAGCCGCAAACGCTGCGGCATCTGACGCTGGTGCAGGACAACGACTTCGATAACGCGATGGAGTCGGTCCAGATGGGCCACCACTATGCTGTAACGCCGCATTGCATCACCCACTACCGTTTGTGGGCCGATGAACAGCTCCTGGCCGAGGTAGATAATAACCACCACTCGGTGTGCCAGCACAGGCTCGAAGTGCCGCTAGCGGTGCGCAGCGTCAGGCTGGAGATCCTGAAAACGGCGGGCGCGCTGCCTGCGGTTTACTCGCTAAACATCCGCTAAAGCCAGCCTTGCAACACTCGCTGTTGGTGGCTTTGTGCAAAGGTTTGCATCCCCGCCTGTTGCCCGGTTTGCATTACGCCGGGCAACTGGTGGGTTTTGCCTTCGCGGATCAAGCTCGCCACCGCCGGAGAGTTGATCAGCAACTCGAATAATGCCACTCGCCCTCCCCGCTTGTCCGCCTCAAGTTTTTGCGCCAGCACCGCCTGCAGGTTTCCCGCCAGTTGGCTGCGCACAGGATCTTTTTCTTGCGCCGGAAAGGTATCGACCAACCTCTCTACCGCTTGTGCCGCACCGCGCGTATGCAGCGTCGCCAGCACCAGATGCCCGGTTTCTGCGGCGGTCAGGGCCAGACGGATGGTCTCGCTGTCGCGCAACTCACCGAGCAGGATCACATCCGGATCCTCACGCAGCGCCGCGCGCAGGCCGTCGGCAAATGACATGCAATGTAGACCCACTTCCCGCTGCTGAATCAGGCAGCAGTTGCTGGTGTGAACAAACTCGATCGGATCTTCCAGCGTCAGAATATGCGCATCGTTATGCTGATTCAGATAATCCACCATGGCTGCCAGAGTGGTGGATTTGCCGCTGCCGGTCGCGCCCGTCACCAGAATCAGGCCGTTTTCCCGCCCAAGTAACTCGCTCAACGGCGCAGGGGCGTCCAGCTCGCTGAGCAGTGGGCAGCTTTGCGGCAGCAAGCGTAACGCCAGCGAAACACCACCGTGACGCGTAAAGGCTCCTGCCCGCAGCCGGTGCCCCGCGGCTGTCGTCAGGGCAAAATCGACCTGCCCCCGCTCTCGCCACAGACGCTGCTGAGCCGTATTGAGGTGCAAATCAATCAGCCCGGCGAGATCCGCTATTTCAAACGGCGCAGGTTCCAGACGGCCTTGCTGCCGCCAGCGCGGCACAGAGCCACTGCACAGGTGTAGATCCGAGACATTATGCTTTACACTAAGCGCCACTATTTCTTCTATATCCATATAGCCATCCTGGAATCATGAACGATATTGCGCATAACCTGGCACAGGTCCGGGACAAAATCTCAGCCGCCGCAGCGCGCTGCGGCCGTGCTTCAGAAGAAGTGACGTTGCTTGCAGTGAGCAAAACCAAACCTGCGAGCGCTGTCGCAGAAGCGATCGACGCCGGGCAACGTGCTTTTGGCGAAAACTATGTTCAGGAAGGGGTGGATAAAATTAACCACTTCAGGCAACTGGGCGTTCAGGGTCTGCAATGGCACTTTATTGGCCCGCTACAGTCCAACAAAAGCCGTCTGGTGGCGGAGAACTTCGACTGGTGCCACACGGTAGACAGGTTGCGTATTGCCAGTCGTTTAAGCGAGCAGCGCCCGGCAACGTTAGCGCCGCTGAATGTGCTTATCCAAATCAACATCAGTGATGAGCAGAGCAAATCCGGTATCGCGCTCAGCGAGCTGGATGCGCTGGCCGCTCAGGTAGCCGAGCTACCCGGCGTTTGCCTGCGCGGGTTGATGGCAATACCTGCGCCGGAAACAGATTACGAACGCCAGTTTGCCGTGGCACGGCAAATGGCTGTAGCATTTGAAGCGTTGAAAACACGCTATCCGACGGTGGATACCCTGTCGTTGGGCATGTCCGACGATATGACCGCCGCCATTGCGGCGGGAAGCACGATGGTGCGCATTGGTACGGCCATTTTTGGTGCGCGCGATTACACGAAAAATTAAGGAAAACTGAGGAACGCCATGAAGACGTTGACTTTCCTGCTCTCGACAGTGATTGAACTCTACACAATGGTTCTGCTGTTACGTGTTTGGATGCAGTGGGCACGCTGCGATTTTTACAACCCGTTTTCGCAGTTCGTGGTCAAGGCCACGCAGCCGATTGTCGGGCCGCTGCGCCGCGTGCTGCCCGCGATGGGGCCGCTGGATAGCGCCTCGCTGCTGATTGCTTTTGTTCTGTCGTTTATTAAAGCGATACTGATCTTTATGGTCATCACCTTCCAGCCGATTATCTGGGCCTCCGCCCTGCTGATTTTACTCAAAACCATCGGCTTGATGATTTTCTGGGTGCTGCTGGTTATGGCCATCATGAGTTGGGTCAGTCAGGGACGCAGCCCGGTGGAGTATGTGCTCATGCAGTTGACCGAGCCGCTGCTGCGCCCAATCCGCAGTTTGCTGCCGGCCATGGGCGGCATCGATTTTTCACCGATGATTCTGGTGCTGCTGCTGTATGTTCTGAATATGGGGATTGCGGAATTGCTGCAATCTACCGGCGATATTCTGCTGCCGGGGCTGTGGATGGCACTATGAGTGCCGTTGTTACCTGTGAAGACGGGCTGGTGTTGCAGCTGTATATTCAGCCTAAAGCCAGCCGTGACGCCATTATCGGGCTGCATGGCGACGAGTTAAAAGTCGCCATCACCGCCCCGCCAGTGGACGGCCAGGCTAATGCGCACCTGGTAAAATTCCTCGCTAAGCAGTTCCGCGTGGCGAAAAACCAGGTCGTGATTGAAAAAGGCGAACTGGGCCGCCACAAACAGATTAAAATCTCACATCCGCAACAGATCCCGACGGAAGTCGCGGCGCTGATACATTAGGATCCGCTATGCAAAAAGTTGTCCTCGCTACCGGTAATGCCGGTAAGGTGCGCGAGCTGGCCTCGCTGCTGAATGATTTTGGCTTTGATGTTGTCGCACAAACTGAGTTGGGCGTGGAGTCCGCCGAAGAGACCGGCCTGACGTTTATTGAAAACGCGATCCTCAAAGCGCGCCACGCAGCGCAAGTTACTGGCCTGCCTGCGATTGCCGACGATTCAGGCCTTGCTGTCGATGCCCTCGGCGGTGCGCCGGGCATTTATTCCGCCCGTTATTCCGGCGTTGATGCCAGCGACCAGCAGAACCTGGAAAAACTGCTCGACGCGCTAAAAGATGTGCCGGACGCTGAGCGCAAAGCACAATTCCATTGCGTACTGGTCTATATGCGTCATGCGGATGACCCGACCCCGCTGGTATGCCACGGCCGCTGGCCTGGCGTGATTACGCGGCAGCCTGCCGGTAACGGCGGCTTTGGCTACGATCCGATTTTCTTTGTCCCTGCTGAGGGCAAAACCGCAGCGGAGCTCACCCGCGAAGAAAAAAGCGCGATCTCCCACCGTGGACAAGCGTTGAAACTGTTACTGGAAGCACTGCGTAATGGCTGATTTGCCGCCTCTGAGCCTTTATATACATATTCCGTGGTGCGTGCAGAAATGCCCGTACTGCGATTTCAATTCCCACGCATTAAAGGGCGAAGTACCGCACGACGACTACGTTCAGCATTTGCTTAGCGATCTCGATGCCGATGTCGCCTACGCGCAGGGACGTGAAATAAAGACCATTTTTATTGGTGGCGGTACGCCGAGCCTGCTCTCTGGCCCGGCAATGCAAGCATTACTGGACGGTGTACGTGCGCGTTTGCCGCTCGCACTGGATGCAGAAATAACCATGGAAGCCAACCCCGGAACCGTGGAAGCCGACCGCTTTGTCGACTACCAGCGTGCCGGCGTGAACCGCATTTCCATTGGCGTACAAAGTTTTAGCGAAACGAAGTTGCAGCGCCTGGGGCGTATTCACGGCCCGCAGGAAGCCAAACGCGCCGCACACCTGGCGAGCGGGCTGGGGCTACGCAGCTTTAACCTTGATTTAATGCACGGCCTGCCGGATCAGTCGCTGGAAGAAGCGCTGGACGACTTGCGCCAGGCGATTGCGCTCAACCCGCCGCATCTGTCGTGGTATCAGCTCACCATTGAACCTAATACGCTGTTTGGATCACGCCCTCCGGTGCTGCCAGACGACGATGCGCTCTGGGACATTTTCGAACAGGGCCACCAGATCCTGACCGCCGCCGGGTATCAACAATATGAAACCTCGGCTTACGCGAAACCTGGCTACCAGTGTCAGCACAATCTCAACTACTGGCGTTTTGGCGACTATCTGGGGATTGGTTGCGGTGCGCACGGTAAAGTGACGTTGCCGGATGGGCGTATCCTGCGCACGGCAAAAACCCGTCATCCACGCGGTTATATGCAGGGCAATTACCTGGATAAGCAGCACGATGTGGAGACGCAAGATAAACCGTTTGAATTCTTTATGAACCGTTTCCGCCTGCTGGAACCCGCACCGCGTGCAGATTTTTCACGCTATACCGGCCTGGATGAGCGCGTTATTCGCCCGCAAATTGAGGAAGCACTGAAGCTGAATTATTTGACGGAAAGTGAAGAGAGCTGGCAGATAACAGAACACGGTAAATTATTTCTTAATTCCCTGCTGGAACTATTTCTTGCCGAATAATTCCGGTACTGGCTGTTCGGTTATTTGAACAGCCAGCCAGATAATTATCGGGCAATTCCAAAGAATACCCTGTCACCACAGAACATAATCCCGCTGCTCAACGCCGTCAGGATGAAGGCACCGCGAGAAAGAGTGGCGCGGAAGGTAAAAAAACACAGCCTTCGTACAAAGAAGGCTGCTGATTGCGGTTACTTAAGTCCTGAGGTTAACGCCTTCCGGCTCTCTTCCAGCGTCACTACACGCTTACAAACATCTTTCCCGAACTGCTGGAAATCCGCTTCCTGGTTTTTCCACTCGTTCTGGATAGCGGTCTGTAAACCGCCGAGGCTGCCTAAGACGTTTTGTAATGGGTTACCGCCGCTTTTCAGCACCGCTTTCGCGCCCATTTCATTAATGCTGTCCTGCAGAATGCCGCCCATCGCCTGGTTCACCAGTTGCTGGCCGTCCGCACGCACTTGCTCAATCGCTTTATAGTGGAAGGTCAGGCCATCGCTACGATGCTCAATAATGCGATTCATCTGCTCTTTTAATTGCGCATCTAGCTTGGTCAGGCGATTACGCATGCTGCTGCTTTCACCGACCTCTTTGACGATGATTTTATCCAGCGCAATGCGGTTTTTCTCCACGCGGCTACGCGCACCATTGTCAATCCACGGCAGCGCGCTGCGCAGTTCTGCCTGGTAATCTTTTGCCTGCTCGCGCTGAGCGGCGCTAAGGGTCGGTTGTTTGCCGTTGAACATCACGTTGCCATCCGGTGTGATAACCAGATTGCCGTTCTCGCCTTTCACCTGCACGGTTTGCGGATTGATGATCACATCGTCACGCGGCGTGACGCTACATTGATAGTCGGCCTGAGCCGCGAATGCTGTAAGCGTTAGAGCCGCCGCCAGTAGCGTTTTGCGCATCATAAAAACTCCTGTAGAGACAAAACGGGCCAGCAAATGCTGGCCCCTTATGTTTTAGTTAGTCCCACCAAACGTCGAAAAGTTCGCTCACGCGCACCTCGGTCAACTGGTGTTCTTCAAGCCATTTACGCACGATGGCCTGATGCTCTTCAGTACATTTGCCAATCTCTTGCAGGCAAATCAGACCATCCCACGCCAGATAACCGCTACCGTCAAACGCCAGCTTGTTCGGCTCAATCACTTCCTGAATAAAGTCATCAACCGTTTTATCAATCTGCTCTTCGCTGGTGCCTTCCGGGAAGCGCCATGCAACAGAAAAACCCAGTTCCTGAAATTCATCGATATGCATTTTTTTACGCAAACGACGGCTGCGGTTCGTTGCCATTATTTCACCCTCTCGAACATTAAGTCCCATACGCCGTGACCAAGACGATGGCCACGCTGTTCAAATTTGGTTACCGGGCGCGACTCTGGACGCGGCACAAAGTCGTTTGTCGCCGACAGGTTTTTGTAACCGTCGATGGAAGTCATCACTTCCAGCATATGCTGCGCGTAGGCTTCCCAGTCTGTCGCCATATGAAACACGCCGCCCAGCTTGAGCTTGCTTTTCACCAGTTCAGCAAAGGGTACCTGAACGATGCGGCGTTTATTATGACGCGCTTTGTGCCACGGGTCAGGGAAAAAGAGCTGCACCATATTCAAAGAATTGTCAGGGATCATCTTGTGCAACACTTCTACAGCGTCGTGGCACATTACGCGCAGGTTTTCCACGCCCTCTTCATGTGCGGAGGAGAGGCAAGCGCCAACGCCCGGTGAATGTACTTCAATGCCGAGGAAATCCTGCTCCGGTCGCGTTTTTGCCATTTCAACCAGCGACGCGCCCATACCAAAACCGATCTCCAGCGTGACAGGAGCTGTGCGGCCAAACAGCGTGGCGAAATCCAGCGGCTGCTCAGTGAACTCAACGCCCATCACCGGCCAGTAATTATCCAGCGCGTGTTGCTGCCCTTTCGTCAGGCGGCCCTGGCGACGGACAAAGCTGCGAATGCGGCGCAACGGGCGGCCGTTTTCATCAAATTCCGGTGAAATGACGTCGTTATTCATAAAGTGATCTGCTTGTGAGAGTGTTCAGGAAACGGGCATTATCCAAAGTTCATCGCCCGATGCAAGCACCGGAAAGTTCCGGTTTACAGCTCAGCGCCTCTGTGCTGCAATCTTCGCCCCTGATTACGTGATTCTGGTGACCATGCAAGCGTCTCAATTTTCAGCCCAGGTGCTGGGCTGGTACGACAAATACGGGCGAAAAACGCTGCCCTGGCAAATTGAAAAAACGCCTTACAAAGTATGGCTATCGGAAGTGATGTTGCAACAAACGCAAGTGACAACCGTAATCCCCTACTTCCAGCGCTTTATGGCGCGTTTTCCAACCGTGAGCGATCTGGCGAATGCACCGCTGGATGAAGTGCTGCATTTGTGGACTGGTCTGGGTTATTACGCGCGAGCGCGCAACTTACATAAAGCCGCGCAGCAGGTGGCTAACCAGCACGGCGGGCGCTTCCCGGAGACCTTCGAAGAAGTCGCCGCGCTTCCGGGCGTTGGCCGCTCGACCGCGGGCGCTATCCTCTCTTTGTCGCTGGGTAAACACTTTCCCATTCTCGATGGCAACGTGAAGCGCGTGCTGGCGCGCTGTTACGCTGTCGGCGGCTGGCCCGGAAAGAAAGAAGTGGAAAAACGGTTGTGGGAGATCAGCACAGACGTCACCCCGGCTCAGGGCGTCGAGCGCTTTAACCAGGCGATGATGGACCTGGGCGCGATGGTTTGCACCCGTTCGAAACCGAAATGCGAGCTCTGCCCGCTGCAAACGGGCTGTGAAGCTTATGCTTCCGGCACATGGGCGCAATATCCGGGTAAAAAACCGAAACAGACGCTGCCCGAACGCACCGGATATTTCCTGCTGATGCAGCATGAAGGCGAAGTATATCTTGAGCAGCGCCCACCGAGCGGGCTGTGGGGCGGGTTATTCTGCTTCCCGCAGTTCAGCGATGAGGCCAGCCTGCGGGCCTGGCTGGCGCAGAGGAAGATTAGCGCCGATAATCTCAGCCAACTTGTGGCGTTTCGCCATACCTTTAGCCATTTCCATCTGGATATTGTGCCTATGTGGCTTGGCGTGTCCTCGTTCTCGTCTTGCATGGATGAGGGCGCAGGTCTTTGGTATAACTTAGCGCAACCGCCATCCGTCGGTCTGGCGGCTCCCGTGGAACGCCTGATACAGCAATTACGCGCCGAAGTCCGTTAGGCGCGCAAGCAAAGAGGATTATTTTATGAGCAGAACTATTTTTTGTACCTTCCTGCAACGTGAAGCGGAAGGGCAAGACTTCCAGCTCTATCCGGGCGATCTCGGAAAACGCATTTATAACGAGATCTCGAAAGAGGCCTGGAAGCAGTGGCAGCAGAAGCAAACCATGCTGATAAACGAGAAAAAACTCAACATGATGAACGTCGAGCACCGCAAACTGCTGGAAGAGGAGATGGTGAATTTCCTGTTTGAAGGTAAAGACGTGCATATTGAAGGCTATACGCCGCAAGAAAAAAAATAAGCCGCTGTTCACGCGCAATCACTGGTAATGCTGCGAAAGCATGGGAAGGCATTGCCAGTGCGCAGAGACACCGGCGCTAACACACCAACACGATTGCATCCCGGAATGATGAAAAAATATTTAGCGCTAGCGATTATTGCGCCGTTGCTGATTTCTTGTTCCAGTTCGAATAAAACGGGTGACGACTACAACGAAGCCTGGATTAAAGACACCAACGGTTTTGACATCCTGATGGGTCAATTTGCCCATAATATTGAGAATTTATGGGGATTTAACGAGGTTCTGATCGCAGGCCCGAAAGACTACGTTAAATACACCGACCAGTACCAAACCCGCAGCCACATCAACTTCGATGAGGGGACGATCACCGTCGAGACTATCTCCGGCACCGAACCTGCGGCGCATTTGCGCCAGGCGATTATCAAAACCCTGCTGATGGGCGACGATCCGGGTTCAATCGATCTTTACTCCGATGTCGATGATATTCAGATCTCGAAAGAGCCGTTCCTCTACGGCCAGGTGGTGGATAACAACGGCGAAGCCATTCGCTGGCAATGGCGTGCAGCGCAGTTTGCGGACTATTTACTGCAAACACGTCTGAAAAGCCGCAGCAACGGCTTACGGATGATCTACAGCGTGACCATTAACCTGGTGCCAAACCACCTGGATAAACGCGCGCATAAATACGTCGGTATGGTGCGCAAAGCGGCGCATAAATATGGCGTCGACGAATCGCTGATTCTGGCGATTATGCAAACCGAATCCTCCTTTAACCCATACGCCGTCAGCCGCTCCGATGCGCTCGGTTTAATGCAGGTTGTGCAGCACAGCGCCGGTAAAGATGTGTTCCGCGCGCAGGGGAAATCTGGTACGCCCGATCGCAGTTATCTGTTTGATCCGCAAAGCAACATCGATACCGGCACCGCCTATCTGGCGATGCTGAACAATATTTATCTCTCCGGTATTACTAACCCTACATCGCGTCGCTATGCGGTTATTACCGCTTATAACGGCGGTGCCGGCAGCGTGTTACGCGTCTTTTCCGCCGATAAAGTGCAGGCGGCAAATATCATCAACACCATGACGCCGGGAGATGTGTACCAAACCCTGACCACACGCCACCCCTCGGCGGAATCCCGCCGCTATCTCTACAAAGTTAACGCTGCGCAGAAAACTTACCGTCGCAACTAATCTGTTGCCTCTTTCGTCTGTACCAATGAAAGAGGCATAAGGTATTCATGTGAATGATGCAAACGGTTGCGCTAAAGTGTGAGATACGTCACCATATAAAAATGCAATCAGAGGAAGTTTGCATTTTTATGTCGGGCATAACAAATTCGCCACCCCGTAGATGGTAGAATCCTGACACATAACAAACGCAATTGTGCCCATTCCAACATCTATCACTCTCCTTTGTGAGGAAATTAGCATGAATCTTAAGCTGCAGCTGAAAGTCATTATCTTTCTGCAGTTCTGCCTGTGGGGAAGCTGGCTGACTACGCTTGGCTCTTATATGTTCGTTACCCTGAAATTCCAGGGCGCGGAAATTGGCGCGGTATATAGCTCGCTGGGTATTGCATCACTGCTGATGCCAACGCTGCTCGGTATCGTTGCGGACAAGTGGCTGAGCGCAAAATGGGTGTATGCCCTGTGCCATCTGGTTGGCGCGATTACATTATTTATCGCCGCAGGCGTCACCACGCCAGGCGCAATGTTCGCCATCATCCTGCTTAACTCGCTGGCCTACATGCCAACGCTGGGCCTGGTGAACACCATTTCTTACTTCCGCCTGAAATCCGCAGGCCACGATATCGTGACCGATTTCCCACCGATTCGTATCTGGGGCACCATCGGCTTTATTCTGGCGATGTGGGCGGTGAGCTTCTCCGGTTTCGAACTGAGTCATATGCAGCTCTACATTGGCGCGGCGCTGTCGCTGGTGCTGAGCCTGTTCTCTCTGACGCTGCCGCATATGCCGGTTGCTAAAAGCAAGGAGAAACAGACCTGGGTGGAAATGCTGGGCCTGAACGCTTTCGCGCTGTTTAAAAACAAGCGCATGGCGATCTTCTTTATCTTCTCGATGCTGTTAGGCGCCGAGCTGCAGATCACCAACATGTTCGGCAACACCTTCCTGCACAGCTTTGACGCGAACCCGCTGTTCGCCAACAGCTTCATCGTGACACATGCGTCGGTGATGATGTCGATTTCGCAGATTTCCGAAACCGCATTTATCCTGGCGATCCCGTTCTTTATGAGCCGTTACGGCATCAAGAACGTCATGCTGATCAGTATCATCGCCTGGGTGCTGCGTTTTGGTCTGTTTGCTTATGGCGACCCGACGCCGTTCGGCACCGTACTGCTGGTTCTGTCGATGATCGTTTACGGTTGTGCATTCGACTTCTTCAACATCTCCGGTTCGGTATTCGTGGAGAAAGAGGTGAATCCGGCTATCCGCGCCAGTGCGCAGGGTATGTTGCTGATGATGACCAACGGCTTCGGCTGTATCCTCGGCGGGATGGTGAGCGGCAAAGTGGTGGAGATTTACACCACTGCGGGCATCACCGACTGGAAAACCGTGTGGCTGATTTTCGCCGGTTACTCGCTGGTGCTGGCCTTCGCCTTCGTGATGCTGTTTAAGTATAAACACGTGCGTGAGCCAGAAGGCGTGGCGCAGAAAGCCTGAAACTGATAACCATCTCCTGAAGGTGGTTAACGATGCAAAGACAAAACCCGGCCTGAGCGCCGGGTTTTTTATGGCCATTTAACCATCTCTTTTTGCGAAGGTGGTCAGCAACAGGCGTTGGCTTATTATCTTTTGCTTTAAATCGTGCAGAACAGGCTGAGGCTTTTATTAATGCTTTTAGCGCTCGCCTCCTGGGCGCGATCAATACCATCTGCTATACAGATGATTTTTTATAACCTACTTACAGCCCGGCAAGAACCCAGGCCACCGCCAGCAGATCGGCACTCCCGCCGGGGCTTAACCGACGAGCCATTAACGCCCGATCCATTTCGCGCAGCGCGTCGCTATCCCAGCCAGTTACCAGCAACCTCGCCGCATAATCCTGTACGTAGTGCAGCCCTTCAATACCGCCGCGAGATACCAGATTGCTGTCGCGGTTCGCGGCCATCAGGCGCAGCAGCGCATTGTGTAACCGCCGCTCCCCTTGCTCCTGATGCCAGAACGGCAACACCGCGCGGCGCACAGTGATAAACCCCTGCTCGGCTTCACCGCGTGCCCCCGTCAGCCCATACTGGCGAAACTGTTTTTCACCCGCCGTGATAGCCTGTGGGCGACCATCAAGCTCACGCGCCACTAATCCACAGCAGATTTCACTGACCTGCTGGCAAAGCGCGTCAGCGCTAACCCTGCGCTCTTGTCCCTGCAAACGCCCGGCGGCGAAACAGAGCAGACCAAGCGAAAAAATGCCGCCCTTATGGGTGTTCACGCCCCCTGTCGCCGTGAACATCGCTTGCTCGCAGGCGATACCCATCGGGCGCAGCAGCCGTAGCTGCTCGCTGGCCGATTTCTGCGCATGGTTTTTTCCTGCTTCGGCAAAGACCCTGAACCACGGCGTAATCGCCGCAATACTCTTTAAAAACAGCGCATGATCCATATCCTGGTGCGAGCCGTTATTGGCTCTGTCCACCAGCCCCGGTTTGGGGGTTAAATCCAGCTCAAGACGCAACGCCTGCGCCGCAAGCTCAGGCACATCAGCAATGGCGGATTTAGTCGCGAGCAAACCAGCCATCAATTAATTTCTCCACGCGAGCCACTACATCTTCTAACGAATGGCGACGCGAACGGGCGCAGCCGTGTGCAGGTTCATCACATACCAGACAGCGGCGAGTATTTAGATCCAGCGAATGTCGCCCCACCTGCCCTGCTTTCGGGCAAAACACATCGAAATCCCACAATCTGCCAAGCGGATGGGTCTGTTCCATCTCCACGCACTGCGCTTTGATTTCCACCGCCGGGTGCTCCACGCACCACAACGCTTCTGCGCCGGTTGGCAGCCACAATACCTGCCTGTCCAGCACGCGCCAGCGGTTTTGCCACAACAACTGGTCGCAGGCCTGGAGTGCCACGCCCATGGTATTGCGGTAACGAATACTGTCTTTTACCGCTCCGGGGGTAACCAGCGTCAGCGAAATAACGGGTTGTTGATAATGAGTGAGCCAGTCAGCCTGACGCGCCGCGCGGCTATCTTTAGCCGCCAGCAGCGCTTCGAGGCTGACGCCCGCTCTCACGGGCGTCAGTGTGGTCATAGATTGTCCTCTTTAACCTGACGAACCACATCGATCACGCTGCCGTCACGATAGCGGATCACACCAACAATGCGGTCAGTAAAAGCGATCGGTTTCGGTTCGCCGGTCAGTGAAATCGCACGCTGATAAAGCGCTTCGATGTCGACGATTTTCAGGCCCGCCGCCAGCAAACGCTCGCGAATATCCGGACGCGCCGGGTTAACAGCAATACCATGATCGGTGACCAGCACGTCGATGCTTTCCCCTGGCGTCAGCAACGTGGTCACGCGTTTTACAACGGTTGGAATGCGGCTGCGTAGCAAAGGAGCCACGACAATGGTGAGGTTGGCAGCTGCCGCGACATCGCAGTGACCGCCGGATGCGCCACGCATCACGCCATCAGAACCGGTGATGACGTTAACGTTGAAGTCGACATCGATCTCCAGCGCGCTGAGGATCACCACATCCAGTTGATCGCAGCTGGCAGCCTTACCGCCCGGGTTGGCATAGACGTTAGTAGAGATCTCGACATGATTCGGGTTACGGCGCAGCGAAGCCGCCGCTTCGCCATCGAAACACTGCGTATCCAGCAGTTTTTCAATAAGCCCTTTCTCATGCAGATCCACCAGGCTACCGGTGATGCCGCCAAGCGCGAAGCGGGCTTTCACCCCGTGGCGCTCCATTTTTTCTTCCATGAAGCGCGTCGCTGCGGTCGCTGCTGCGCCGGAGCCGGTCTGCATGGAGAAACCGTCTTTGAAATACCCCGAATGTTCAATGACATCTGCCGCGTAGCGGGCAATCATCAGCTCGCGCGGATTGCTGGTGACGCGGGCCGCACCGACGCTGATTTTCGCCGGATCGCCCACGCTTTCTACCTGCACGATCAGATCAACCTGATCCTGACCAAGGCTCGCAGGCATGTTCGGGAACGGCACCAGCTCTTCGGTCAGTAACACCACTTTTTTGGCGAACTGCGCGTCCACCATCGCGTAACCCAGCGAGCCACAGCAGGTTTTCCCCTGAGTGCCGTTGGCGTTACCGAACTCATCGCTGCACGGCACGCCGAGGAAAGCGACATCAATGTTCAGCTCGCCATCCTGCAACAGCTTCACGCGGCCGCCGTGTGAGTGGATCTGAACCGGTTCCGCCATCAGGCCGTGAGAGATTGCATCCGCCAGCTTGCCGCGCATCCCGGAGGTGTAAATGCGTGAGATCACACCATTCTGAATATGCTCGATCAGCGCATCGTTGCAGGTCATCAGCGAGCTGGAAGCCAGCGTCAGGTTTTTAAATCCCAGACGCGCCAGCGTTGCCACGACGTTGTTGATCACACGATCGCCTTCGCGAAATGCGTGGTGGAAAGAGATGGTCATGCCGTCTTTCAGACCACTGCGGGCAATCGCGTCTTCCAGCGTCGCGCACAGTTTGCGCGTGTGTTTGGTGTTGATATCCGCCAGCCACGGTGTTGCCGCATGCGCGCTTTCAAAGGGTTTTAAATCACGCAGATGGGGAAAATTAACGTGAAGAAGCTCTGTTTGATTCATTGTTCTGTCCTTAACGACGCACGCCGGACGCAGCTGCACGTTCCAGCACCATCTGCGCGTGATTAATAATCGGGGCGTCAATCATTTTGCCGTTCAGCGAAACCACGCCGAGGCCATTGCGTTCGCCCTCTTCCGCCGCTTCGATAACCACTTTCGCGTGGTCGACTTCCTGCTGGGTTGGCGCATAGGCGTTATGCAGCAGATCGATTTGGCGTGGGTTGATCAGCGATTTGCCGTTGAAACCCATTTTGCGCACCAGATCGACTTCACGCAGGAAACCGGCTTCATCATTGACGTCTGACCACACCACGTCGAACGCGTCAATTCCGGCGGCACGCGCGGCGTGCAGCACAGCGCAGCGCGCGTAGAACAGCTCGGTGCCGTCGCCACGTTCGGTTTGCATATCCATCACGTAGTCAAACGCGGCCAGCGCGATACCAATTAAGCGCTGCGAACTGCGCGCAATCGCGACGGCGTTAATGACGCCAACCGCCGACTCAATCGCCGCCATTATGCGGGTTGATCCCACTTCGCGCCCGCAGGCCAGTTCAATGCGCTCCAGGTGACGTTCCAGCTCGTAGATATCTTCCGGGGTATCGGTTTTCGGCAGGCGTACTACATCAACACCGGCGCGCACTACCGCTTCCAGATCAGGCAGGCCAAACGGCGTGTTCAGTGGGTTAATACGCACCACGGTTTCCATATCCTGATACATCGGGTGTTGCAGCGCGTGGAACACCAGCAGGCGCGCGGTGTCTTTTTCACGCAGCGCTACCGCGTCTTCCAGGTCGAACATGATCGAATCAGGGCGGTAGATAAAAGCGGTGGAGAGCATGGCGGCGTTGGCGCCTGGCAGGAACAGCATGCTACGACGTAGTTTTTTCACAGCAGTTTCCCCCAGTCGATTTCGGTGCCTTCGGCGGCGCGCAGAATGGCGCTTTGCAGACGGGCTCGGATTACGCAGTCCAGTGCGCCTTTGTCTTCAATGATGATTAAGCCCTGGCGGACCTCCATCGCGCGCAGCGTGGCATCCACCACCTTGCGGATTTGATCGCCGAACTGCTTCATCACCTCGCTATGGATAACAATATCCAGCTCGCCTTCTGCGGGGGCGATTTTCACCATCAGGTCGCTGGACTCCATCGTCCCGGCCAGCGCCTCCCTTACAATTTTCATAGTTATTTTCCTGATTTTTAAGCGACTTCCGCGCTGTAATGAGACTCAAGGTGCGCAAAAGTGGTATCCGGTACAATTTCCCGAATACGGGAAAACTGGTGTGTTTTAAGTAAACGGCGCACTTCCGAAGCAGAGATGGCGGTGCCGGTCGCTTTAATGCGCGGAACTTCCACCACCTCGACTGAACCTGCCAGCAACTGATGCATAGTCTGGTTGTACTGGCGGGTGATATCGCAAAACGGCTCGCTGCCGATAAAGCGGTGGGTAACACCGAGCGCCGGGGCAATATGGTTACGGAAGATGAGCAGGTCGATTTCGCTCCACGCCTGCTGCACTTTGCCGGTCTCTTTGAGGAAATAGGCCGGAAAGGTAGCGCGGGAAATAATGTACTGAGAGCCTTCGTGAACCGTGACATTAGGCAGATGCGCCACGCCCGCCTTCACCATTTTCAGCCGTGCGGAGAAAGGAAAGAACGAGGCATCTTCCCGCACCACAAACAGGTGCAGCCAGTCGCAGGCCTGTGCAGCCTGCTCCACCAGATGCCGATGGCCAAGCGTGAAGGGATTGGCGTTCATCACAATAGAGCCAATGCGCTTTCCGGCAACGCGGCGCGCCTGCAACGTGCGGCAGTAACGCTGAATGCCAGACGGTGTATTTTCCATCAATATCGCATTGTTGCCGCTCTGGGCAACCGGCCAAAAGCCGCTGTGCTGGAAACGCTCACGATTGCAAGGGCGCGTGCACAGGAACAGATGAAAATGTCCACGCGCCAGCGCCAGATGCTCAACTTCTGCCAGCAGCCGCGCACTGAGGTTTTCCCCACGCAACTGCTCTTCAACCGCTACACACTTGATGACGTTGGCGGCGAGACCTGCACAACCCACCAGCCGGTTTCCCGACCAGGCTTCAACGAAGGTGGTGATATCGCTGTCCATACCTAAACCACTGTCAGCGAGCAACGCGCGGATAGAGGCCAGCCGTTGAGTATTGCCGTTGACTTCCGCAACGCGGAAGTCGATGGAGGGTCGTGCTTGCATCGTATTGCCTTCGTCCTTAGTGCGCTGCTGTCAGCGCATGGGCTGGCGCATCAATGATCACATTGCTGAGGTGACCGATATTTTCGATCTCCACTTCGATGCGATCGCCTGCTTTCATAAACAGCGGCGGATTGCGTTTTTTACCAACGCCGCCCGGTGAGCCGGTGATGATGACGTCGCCCGGCGTCAGGCTGGTAAAGGTACTGATGTACTCGATAAGCTCGGCGACCTTGTGGATCATGCTGGCGGTGTTGTCGTCCTGCACCATGCGGCCATTCAACCATGTGCGGATCGTGAGCTGATGCGGATCGGGGATCTCATCGGCCGTGGTCATCCAAGGGCCGAACGCGCCGGTTTGCCGCCAGTTTTTCCCGGCGGTGAACCAGGTGTGCTGCCAGTCACGCGCAGAGCCATCCATATAGCAGCTGTAACCTGCGACATGGCTTAACGCCACGTCACGAGAGATGTTTTCGCCACCTTTACCGATGATCACCGCCAGCTCACCTTCGTAGTCGAATTCGCTGGAGTGGCGCGGTTTCAGCACCGGCGCGTTATGCCCGGTTTGCGAGTCGGCGAAGCGCACAAACAGCGTCGGTGCCGGGTTATGTTGATCGAACTCTTTGCGTTTTTCGGCGTAGTTCATGCCGACGCAGAGAATTTTCCCCGGGTTTTCAATAACCGGCAGGAAGTTGAGATCGTCAAAGCGCAGATCCGTCGCTTCACCACTCAGCTGTTGTGCCTCACTCAGCGCGTCGGCCGCGAGCAACGATTTCAAATCACCGTAGCGGTCTCCCAGACGCTGACCCAGATTGATGACGCCATCAGCCTTGACGATGCCGTAGCTACGGACCCCCTGATGGACAAAGCTTGCGAGTTTCATATCAGTTCCTGTAGTGCTTAATCAGACGAGGAAATTGCCAAGAACCAGCAGCGATACCGACACGTTGATCGCACCGCCAATACGGGTGGCAATCTGTGCAAACGGCATCAGGCTCATACGGTTACCGGCAGTCAGGATGGCAACATCCCCTGTACCACCCTGGCCGCTCTGGCAGCAGGAAACGATGGCGACATCAATCGGATGCATGCCAATCTTTTTACCTACGAAGAAACCAGTGGCAACCAGTGCGGAAACGGTACTCACGATCACCAGCAAGTTATCGAGAGTGAAAGCGTGAACCAGCTCTTCCCACGGCGTAATGGCAACGCCCACGGCGAAGAGGATTGGGTAAGTCACAGAGGTCTGGAAGAATTTGTACACCACCTGAGAACCTTCCAGCAGGCGCGGAGAAACACCGTGCGCCAGCTTAACCAGCACGGCGGCAAACAGCATGCCGACCGGTGCAGGCAGGCCAATCAGTTTGTGGCCGAGCATGCCGATCATGTACAGCAATACTGCCAGCAGTGCGCCCGCCGCGATGGTAGTAACATCAGTTTTACCGGAAAACGCAGGGGCAGCCGCCGCTTGTTCATCACCGTTGCTGCGGTTAGGCATCAGTTGGCCTTCGCCGGTCAGATGCGGGAAGCGTTTACCCAACTGGTTCAGGCAGCCGGAAATAATGATTGCGGTCAGACCGCCCAGCATCACCATCGGCAGTACACGGCCCAGCGCGACGCCCTGATCCATGTGCAGCAGCGTGGCGTAACCAATGGAGAGCGGAATCGCACCTTCACCTACACCACCCGCCATGATTGGCAGAATGATAAAGAAGAAGATCTGGAACGGTTCCATACCCAGCGCCAGGCCTACGCCCATCCCCACCAGCATGCCAACCACTTCGCCGCAAACCATCGGGAAGAAGATACGCAGGAAACCCTGAATCAGGGTGGTGCGGTTCATGCTCATGATACTGCCGACAATGATGCAGCAGATGTAGAGATAGAGTATGTTGGTTGATTTGTAGAATTTCGTTGTGGACTCGACCACCACGTCCGGCAGCAAACCGTAATAAACCATTGCTGAAGGAATAAAGGTGGCACAAATCGCCGCTGCGCCCAGTTTGCCGACGATTGGCAGACGTTTGCCGAACTCACCGCAGGCAAAGCCGAAGAACGCCAGCGTCGCCACCATCACGACGATATCGCTCGGCAACTTGCCGCCAAGACAATCGATAGCAATTAACGCACCGGCCAGCAGGAATAATGGCAGTGGAATAATCCCAACTTTCCACGTATCCATAATGTGCCACCACTTATCCTTCAGTGATGTTTTTTGAATCGCCAGCGATTCAGAGGTAACAGAGAATGAATCGTCAGTTGTGCTCATAATTAAGCCCCTTGGTTATTTTGTGCCTGTAGAGTAAAGGGCTAAATGCGTACTTTATGTGAGGAATAGCATATTAAAACCGGAGTTTTAATGGCTCCTATGGTTTTTATGGTTTCTTTTATTTTGTGTGATTTACGCCTTAATTATTGGCGTGGTTTTTATGGTTTTTTTAAATAGAAACACAAGTTAATAACATTTCCAAAAAAGAATATTTAACAGACCATTTTTCCGCTTCAGCGCTGGCTGTGCAAGGGATCACAAGTTTCCAGTAAACTGCGTACGCGTGCGCAAAAAGATGCTACATTGGCGCTTTGCTGGCTGCTGTGCGAACCGTCATGAAAGTCTCTTTCCAAATCAAACTTTTTATTTCGCTGGTGCTTTTTTTCTCCGGTTTGTTCGTTCTGCTTGGCGTTTATTATTATAAGGATGTCGGCCGTCAGCTATATCAGGAAATGAGTGCCCGGGCAAAAATACAGGCTGAGGAAATAGCGATTATTCCGAATTTACGCCAATCGGTTGCCAATAAAGATATTCGAGCCATCGCGCAATTTATGCATAAAGTGGTGGCGCATAGCGACGCAAGCTTTATTGTTATTGGCGATGACAAAGGCCTGCATTTATTTCATTCAGTCCATTCTGATGTGGTCGGAAAAACATTAGTGGGTGACGATAATACCGAGGTGTTGCACGGGAAAAGCATCACCACTATCCGCAAAGGCGGGCTGGGTATTTCGTTACGTAGTAAAGCGCCGATTTTTGATGATGCCGGGCGCGTTATCGGGATTGTGTCAGTGGGGTATCTGACCAGTTATCTCGATACCATCACGCTCGGTAAAGTGATCAACATTTTTATTGCCGCTGTATTGCTGCTGGCAGCGCTGTTTATTTTTTCCTGGTTCTTTACCCGCAGCATTAAAAAACAGATCTTCTCCCTTGAGCCGCGGGAGATTGGCCTGCTGGTGCGCCAACAAAAAGCGATGATGGAATCGATCTACGAAGGGGTGATTGCGATTGACAGCGAACTGCACATTGAAGTGATCAATCAGGCCGCACGCAAACTTCTGGGGTTAAGCCAGCCGACGCGCGAGCTGCGCGGGCAAACTATCGATGAAGTCATTGCCCCGGTGCCGTTTTTTGACCGTTCGATGATGCTGGAAAACGACACGCATGATGAGATTTGCCGTTTTAATCAGTTAACGGTGATTGCCAGCCGGGTACGCATCATGCTGGAGAATAAATTGCAGGGTTGGGTGATTACCTTTCGCGATCGCAACGAGATAGACACGCTGAGCGCGCAACTCAGCCAGGTGAAGCGCTACGTTGATAACCTGCGCATTATGCGCCATGAGCAACTCAACCGCATGAACACGCTCTCTGGCCTGCTGCATATGGAGCGCTACGATGAAGCCGTGCGCTACATTCAGGCGCAGTCAGAGCATGCGCAGGAGTTGCTGGATTTTATCTCTTCGCGCTTTAGCTCACCCACGCTGTGCGGTTTGCTGCTGGGGAAAGCGGCGCGCGCCCGTGAAAAAGGTGTCGAACTGGCCTTTGATCCGCTGTGTCAGATGGACAGAGCCTGCCGGTTGTTGGGTGAAGCGGAGCTTATCTCCATCATCGGTAATCTGTTGGATAACGCGATTGAAGCAACCCAGCGAGCCACGCTGCCTCACGAACCGGTTGAAGTGCTGATTTTGCTGAACGAACGGGAGTTGATTATTGAAGTGGCGGATCGCGGTATCGGCATTGATCCGGCGATTCGCGATCATATTTTTGAACGCGGGATGACCACCAAGCGCAGTGGCGATCATGGCATTGGTCTGTACCTGATCGCCAGCTATGTCACGCAGGTGGGCGGATCGATTGAAGTCTCCGCTAACACGCCTCGCGGCACAATTTTCTCTTTGTTTATTCCTGAAACGGGTAACGTACCGCGTCCCGTGCCGACCCTGGAAGATCAGAATTATGCAACATGAACTGATAGACGTGCTGATAGTAGAAGATGAAAACACGCTTGCGCAGCTTAATGCGGAACTGGTCAGCAAACACCCGCGCCTGCGCCTGGTTGGTATTGCCTCGTCGCTTGCCGAAGCCCGCGAGTTATTGAGCAACATGCAGCCGCAGTTAGTGTTACTGGATAACTATTTGCCGGATGGCAAAGGCATTACCCTTATTAACGATCCGCAGATTATTCGCGCGAACTGCTCGGTGATTTTTATTACCGCCGCCAGCGATATGGACACCTGTAGCCAGGCGATCCGCAATGGCGCGTTCGACTATATCCTCAAACCCGTGTCGTGGAAGCGGCTGAGCCAGTCGCTTGAGCGCTTTGTGCAATTCGCCGAGCAGCAACGCGTGTGGAAAATTGTCGACCAGCAGAACGTGGACTCACTTTACCAGTTACAGGCAAAAAATTTCCGCCAGGATAACGGCAGTAAAGGCATTGAAGAGAGTACGCTGGCGCTGATTCAGAAACTGTTTGCCGACGAGATCGCGCGCTGTTTTTCCGTCGATGAAGTGGTGAGCGAAACGGGGTTGAGCAAAACCACCACCCGGCGCTATCTGGAACACTGCGTGGAAGCCGGGTTTCTGGCGGTGGAGATGCAGTACGGGAAAATTGGCCACCCGAGGCGCATGTACCGCCGGGTGGCTGCGTGAGATGGCCCCTCACCGTGCGGTTGAGGGGCTAAAGTCTACTTCAGTACATAGCCGTACAGGCGTTTGATGCCGTCGGTGTCGGTCTCGGAATAAACGCCCTGTAGCTCCGGTGAAAAGCCCGGCAGCAGATTGACGCCCTCTTCCAGCGCGAGGAAATAGCGCTGCACCGCTCCGCCCCACACTTCTCCCGGCACCACGCAGAGCACGCCCGGCGGATAGGGCAGCGCACCTTCGGCGGCGATGCGCCCTTCCGCCATACTGATGCGCACCAGCTCAACATTGCCGCGAATAAACTCACTGTTTGCATCCTGCGGGTTCATCACGACCGCTGGCAGGCTGGCTTTGCGGAACATTGCTTTTTGCAGATCTTTTACGTCAAAACTCACATACAGATCGTGCATCTCCTGGCACAGCTCACGCAGCGTATAGTCGCGATAACGCACCGGATATTTATTAAAGATGGTTGGCAGCACATCGGCCAGCGGCGTGTCATCTTCAATATGTTGTTCGAACTGGGCGAGCATCGCTACCAGCTGCGCCATCTTCTCGGCGCTTTCGGCTGGCGTCAGCAGGAACAGGATCGAGTTGAGATCGCACTTCTCCGGCACAATGCCATTTTCACGCAGGTAATGCGCCAGAATGGTGGCCGGAATACCAAACTCGGTATATTCGCCCGTTTCCACATCGATGCCTGGCGTGGTCAACAGCAGCTTGCAGGGATCAACAAAATATTGCTCGTGCGCATAACCTTCAAAACCGTGCCATTTATCACCCGGCTCAAAGCTGAAGAAGCGCCGCTCGCGGGCGATCACTTCCGTCGGGTGATCCTGCCACGGCCGTCCGGCGATCTCCGGCGGTACAAAGGGTTTGATCATTTTACAGTTCGCGATGATCGCTTTGCGCGCTTCAATACCCAGCGCCACACATTCTGCCCACAGCCGTCGTCCGCTCTCGCCCTGATGGATCTTGGCATTCACGTCCAGCGCGGCAAACAGCGGATAAAACGGGCTGGTTGACGCATGTAGCATAAAGGCATTGTTCAGCCGCTTATGCGGGCAAAAACGTGTCTGTCCGCGCAGATGGTTATCTTTTTTGTGGATCTGCGAGGTTTGTGAGAACCCGGCCTGCTGCTTATGCACCGACTGGGTGACAAAAATGCCCGGATCATTCTCGTTTAGCTCCAGCAGCAGCGGCGAGCAGTCGGCCATCATCGGGATAAATTGCTCATACCCTACCCACGCCGAATCAAACAAAATGTAGTCGCACAAACTGCCGATCTTGTCGATCACCTGCCGTGCGTTGTAGATCGTGCCGTCGTAAGTCCCAAGCTGGATCACCGCCAGACGGAACGGGCGCGGCTGGTCTGCCTTTTCCGGCGCGACTTCGCGGATCAGCTCGCGCAGATAACCCTCATCAAAGCAGTGATCGTCAATGCCACCAATAAAACCAAACGGGTTACGCGCCGCTTCCAGATAGACCGGCGTTGCACCGGCCTGGATCAACGCACCATGATGGTTGGATTTATGGTTATTACGATCGAACAGCACCAGATCGCCCCGCGTTAGCAGCGCATTGGTCACCACTTTGTTGGCGGCAGAAGTGCCGTTCAATACAAAATAGGTTTTGTCGGCATTGAACACCTTCGCGGCAAACTTCTGCGCGTGCTTGGCCGAACCTTCGTGGATCAGTAAATCGCCAAGCTTGACGTCGGCGTTGCACATGTCGGCGCGAAAAACGTTCTCGCCGAAGAATTCGTAAAACTGGCGGCCCGCCGGGTGCTTTTTAAAGAACTCGCCGTGCTGATGACCGGGGCAGGCAAACGTGCTGTTGTCCATTTCGACATACTGGCGCAGCGTATCGAAAAATGGCGGCAACAGATTGTCTTCATAGTCACAGGCGGCGGTTTCAAGCTCCAGCCAGTCCTGATCTTTACCGCCGATCACCGCTGTCACGCCCTGCGGCGCACTCTCCGGCTCTTGAGTGAACAAAAAAACCGGCAGGTTAAACCCCGTCCGTTTGAGTAACGCAAGAATGCCGCTGCGACTCTCCGCTAATGTCATGACGACTGCCGCCACATCCGTAAAATCGGTACTGTCCAGCGTCACCACTTCGCGGTGGGTGGAAAGCGCAGATATCAGCTCGCGGCTGACGGCAATTTTCATTGATTTCATAAGCACGAATACCCGTTTCAGGGGAGTAAAAGACCCCGGACAAAGCAGTTGCTTCGCCCAACGAACGTGTCTGACTGGAACCAGCTCCGACCGCCAGACATCAGTAAAAGCAGACAGCTTCTGATCTTACTGTTGTCCTACAGTGAGCGTGCGTTAACCTCACCGCATGGTGAGTGAAGTATGGGGGAAAATGATACGGGTGCGCGAAGGCATGCAGGTGCAAAATGCGTGACAAACAGCAGTCATATGCGTCATCTGGCGGCTCCCGTAAGGCGGAATAAAATTCGCGCAATCATGTCACCTTTCCTAAAGAGGCGCAACCAGGCCGGACGTGGTCGCGCATAAAAATGCTATTCTACGCGGCATATTATTCAGTTATGTGAAACACAGGAGTGACTCGTGCTTATCGGTCCTTTTATTAACGCCGCTGCGGTATTAATTGGCGGCACCCTTGGCGCGTTGCTCAGCCACCGCCTCCCCGAGCGTATCCGTTCCTCCATGCCTTCGATTTTCGGCCTTGCATCGCTGGGTATCGGTATTTTGCTGGTGATCAAATGCGTGAATTTGCCGGTGATGGTGCTCGCCACGCTTGTCGGTACGCTGATTGGCGAGCTTTGTTACGTCGAGCGCGGTATCAGCGGTGGTGTTAACGCGCTACGTAACCTGCTGCAAAAACGCAAAGATGGTGATGCCAACAGTGCTCACGAGTCGTTTATTCAGAGCCTGGTGGCAATCATTATTCTGTTCTGTGCCAGCGGCACCGGGATTTTTGGCGCCATGCGTGAAGGGATGACCGGCGATCCAAGTATTCTTATCGCCAAAGCTTTTCTCGATTTCTTTACCGCCGTGATTTTCGCTACTTCACTCGGTTTTGCTGTCGCGATGATTTCCGTGCCGATGCTGATTATCCAGCTTACCCTCGCCACCTGCGCAACGCTGATCCTGCCGCTGACCACGCCCGCAATGATGGGCGATTTCACCGCCGTAGGCGGCATTCTGCTGCTGGCGACCGGGTTGCGCATCTGCGGCATTAAGATGTTTGCCGTGGCGAATATGCTGCCCGCGCTGGTGATCGCGATGCCGATTTCTGCCCTGTGGACAGCATTTTTTGCCTGAGCGAACGTGCATTATGCACAAAGTGGTGATAGATTGTGCAGTCCGCAACGAATTGAAGAAATTTCGTTGACGGAGCGCGGCGAATCAGGTTTAATGCGCCCCGTTGCCCGGATAGCTCAGTCGGTAGAGCAGGGGATTGAAAATCCCCGTGTCCTTGGTTCGATTCCGAGTCCGGGCACCACTAATTTAAAGAACCCGCCCAAAAGGCGGGTTTTTGCTTTTGGGGATACGGGCTCTCCATCGAACTGCGTTCGATTATTCGCTGCGAACCTCACGCTCCATTCAGAACTGATAATGCAAAGCACGTTGGATAAAGGACGCGCCCCTGCCTTTTAAGAACGATCGTTAAAAGTTGTCGAATAACACCGAAATCTGTGCCAGGATTTTGTCGCGAAAAAACACGCTCGCAGGGCGTTCAGTCACGCTCCTGCGAACAGTATGAAACTGAAGGAAAGGTTAAATCATGCATACATTAGGGTTTATCATCGGGGCAGCACTGGTTACCTTTATTTATATGGCGCTGAAAAAAAAGCGTAATACGAAAGCGGATAACGCAACGAAAAAACAGGATTAACCAGAAGGTTCCCGTAACACCGCACAGCCATAATCAGTAACAATTGCTGTGTTACGGTGCGCAAATAGGTTTATAAAAAATCACTGCGAATATAAATAGCCCCACCTGAATTCCCTGCGCTTTTTGAACTCCTGGTCAAACTGCCCCAGCCCCAAAATCAGTGCAGCAGCCCATCAGATCCAACTCATTATCAACCCCGGGTAAAAGGTCGCTCTTGTTACACCGCACTTAAACGTTGCCAAATATGGCGCAACCTTCTGCATGGAGAGTCGGCCATCATACTCCTCACCAAAAGTCGTTGCCTTAATCGTTCAGGGGGCTGGGATTTACCGCTTGTTCGCGCAGCAACTTCGTTACAGGTGCGCTGTTTTTCATCTGCCCCAGTGTATAAATCTGTGCCCGGAGATGCTGTTCCAGTTGCCGGATAAGTTGCTGACGCAGAGGAGAACCGACGGGCAATAAATTAATCTGACGAAGCTGTTCCTCCGTCGGTTCAGTCTGCTGAAAGCTAGTCATCATGCCAAAGACGGATGACTTCAGCTCACTGACCGTCATGTATTTACCCTTGTGCCCATCCAGCCCACTCAGCCGGTTACTCAGTTGCTGTAACTTCGTCATCCCCTGATGCCAGCCACTCAAATTTTCTGTCGGTACGCTGGCTGCGTTCAACTGCCGAAACCACCGTTGTGCCAGTGGTTTCGCCTGTTCAGGCCAGAGCGACTGCGCCTGCTCGACCAGTTGACGGCTGTAGTCAATATTCCAGTCCGGTGGCAACTGACCTAAGCGCACGAGCTGCTGCTGCGTAGCTGTGAACATGGTTTGCGGTATGGAAGCGTGCTGACGCAGCGTATCAAGTTGCGCGGGCGTGAGTATTGCAGGAAAAGGTGCCAGCGATGCAGCAAGCTGAGTCTGTAACGGGTCAACTTGATGCAAGGCATGCCAGCCCCACACCGTCGCCGCACTTATTATCAGCATGGTCCACATCCCGGCAGCAAAAGGTTTCCACTTTTTTACCTGTACCGGTATCGCCGTCAGTACATCCACGTTCGGCTGATGTTCGGGATGGGCAACATAAACCCAATTTACCGTGTTGGCCGGTTCGCGCTTTTCGGTAACAGGAATACCCGGCAGAGCATCGCTTAATATTCCGGCGCTATTCATTACTGGCGCAGGCAGCACGATACCAGCCTGAATAGTTGCACCAGAGTCGGATGCGCCGTCACTATTTTCCAGCCGAACAGCACTGTTATGTATCATCGATCGCAACGTATCGAGCTGGCTCAGATGTTTTAACTCCAGGCGCTGTAGCACCGCGCCGAGACTCGTTAGCAGTTGTTCCGCCCGGTATAGCTGGCTGAGATCGCTGTAGTTCAGCGGTAGCGTACGCATCCGTTGCTGCAGGCGCTGACTCAGATTACAGAGGATTTCCATGCGGGCGTGTACAGGCTGCGGCCAGAGCACTCCCCACTGATGGCTTATCAGGGCCTCCAGTATTGCCAGCCCTTCATTCAGACCGAATAATCCGGCCAGTTGAGTCCGGGCAAGCGTATACCAGGCGGCCGTTTGCAATTCCACGCCATTTTGCTCAAACAATGAGAGACAGAGTTTTTCTACATACCGCCAGTTCACGTCCGGGCGCGCCGGATGGGTCAGTTTGCTCAACTCATCGCGCAGGATGGCATAATCCGCAAGAGTACGCGGGTCGCAACCGGTTTTGATTTTACGGGGGGAAATGTCATTCATGACCAGGTATCCATCTGATGGGTCTACAACGGTGGAAGATTATTGTTTATACAGCTTCGTTTTCTGCATGTTCGAAATATTGCGGATACTGTTGTACTGCCAGATCAGCACTATAAAACCCAGGATGCAGCAACACCTTTATAAACGGTGTCTGCCAGTTTAATTAACGAAGTAATACGCGCCTGCGGACTGGAGGCGATGAGTCTCTTTTATAAAAGAAATTGAACGATGAGTATTATCTCAGGCGCACCATTAAGATATTAATTACGCTAACAATGTCTTACCCTTGCATATTATTGCGGCTTTATTGAATAAAAGATAATGATGCTGTGTCGGCACATAGATTCTGAGTAAAAATATCCCCAACCCTAAATCCTTATAATTTATCTGTCTCATCAAGATACTGCTGTTGTTTAAGATGACGAAGCAAAACACGCCCCTCAGGCATAAACACTGTGCCATAGCGTACCAGGCCAATACCATTAAGTTCAGCATCAATGGCGTAGCGCAGTTCACCGGGGATTTCCTGATCGAGAAGCACAACGGTTATTTTTTTCAGGCGCGGCTCGTATTTGAGTAGCACGTCAGAAAATACCTGCAACAACTGGTGAGCAGTACCCGGCATACCCTGAAGAATTTTTGTCATATCCGGTAATCCATAATCCGGCAGATGCTTCAGCGTCCCGGCGCGACAATTGAGGATACGTTGCATATTATCGAGCACAGACAAAATTGCCTGGTTTTGTTCATTGACCTGATGGAGATCAAGCCCGCCGGTGAAATTACCGTAAAGCGTTTCATATAATGAAGGTGAACTATTTGCCATGTTTATTATTAATTACCTATGATATTTAATAAATTAAATTTTATCTTCAGAAAATTTTTTCATTCGGATAGTGAATTCCTTCCCCCCTCGTTAAACTATTAGAAAAAGTCTCCAGTATACATCTAACCAAAACGCCATATCGCCTTGCAAACTACCATAACAACCCCAATTCCTATCTGGAAATACATTTTCTGGTGCTGGTAGCTCTAAGCCTTTTTCACAAAGGCAGGCGATAAAGTTATTATCATTGGCGATCAATATTACAATGACCTGTGCAAATTCTTTAAATTTATAGAAAATGAGGGTTTTACCATGATCGGCAAAGGTATTTTTCTCTTCCGTTAAACTTCCGCAAAATAATCCAATCACTTGCTCAACGGCTGATAGTTCTTATGGCTTTATCATAAATCAAGTCGAAAAAGCATATACATTGTCTTTCTCCAGAGATAAAAATGAATGGATATAACGATGCATTTTTGAAATGGCGTTAAATTGTGCAACAGGAATTCATTCAGCAACACAATATTTTTTCCAAAAAAAAATCAATATATTACTTTTAATTAATGTAACCCGCCGCACTGGCTGCACAAAAGTGCCCTGCAGCTCTCAATATTCTCCTGCCACTGGCCCATGTAAACATCGCTTCCAGGCCAGTCTCACTTCCGGGTTGATTTACAGTTGTAGCCGCTTGATGGCGAGAAAGCCTGACAATGGCCAGGCGTGGCGCTGGCGTCGGGCAAAAAAGACTCCACTTCGGGACGTTCCATCGAACGAATAACAAGAAAATCCTGCGAAATCGCTGCACCTCTTTCCACTGTTTGAATATCGTGAACAAACCAGGCATACATTTCAGGCGGCGCTGTATCTTCAGGAAAAGGTTGTGGCTGGTTCAGAAAAGCAGCATGCGCATAATCGAGGAATCGTCTCGCTCTCCTCAATGCCGGTCCATAGACATCAGGTGCGATCAGGAGGCGTTTATCATCAAGATTGCCTTCCATGCTGTTTCTCATTTTTACTGCAGCGTCATGGATATCTTCCAGCCATCCCCAGTTTTTATGCAACACATCAAGTTCATTCTGATAGCGACCAGCCGTAACTCTGGACTGCGGTGAAATACCGAGTAACCCGGCGGATGCACCAGCTAAAGCCAAAGAATCCCCGCGCTGTTTTTCATACTTAATACATTCACTACGGTATTGATAATATTGTCGTCCCAGCCACTCGATATAACTATCCAGATGATGGTTTTGCGCATCGACATCGACGGATTTAAAAGGGATGGCTTGCTGATAAACTTGGGTCCACTGAGCGACAGACTTGTTATTAACGTTATCCTGCATAACGAAATAGGCAGCAACATCAGTATCAGTTTGATCGAGCGTACGTAAGTCTGGAAAAGGAACCCCGGCCATGGTTGCTGCACGATACATCCGGTGTAATGCAACCCGACAGAGTTCCGCGCTCGGTTTTTGTTCATTCGGTTTCAGGCCACCACCTACATCCTCTGAACTGCCGGGTAGCAACTCTTCCTGATGTTTATCATTACTCCCCCCCAGGCAATAAAGGCTACGCCAGGGGCGATTTTCATGAGCAGCGACCAGATGCAGTGCATTTTTAACCGTAACGGGTAATGCAGACTCCTGATCAATAGATTTATCACCCAGTAAAACACTGATACCTTTTACAGGCCCACCAAATGCTGATACAAACCAGCCGACACCATTATTATTACTGGCAGGTGTATGCCGGGCACAGTCAAACAAACCAGCAAAAACAATATCTACGGGAATGTTTTGATAGAAGTATTTCTCGCCCTGTTTCTGAAAAATATCAGCTAACAACATATCGATAAATTTGCGTGCGAGAGTTGCACCGAGATCGTAGCCATAAAAAGACATGGAAATTAATTTAATGGGTACCGGACTATTAACTTTAGCTTGCTCAAAAAAACGCTCAAAGCGAGCCTTTGCAGAATTTATCCGGGTATCGACTCCCGTAACTAACATATCGGCAATAACGGGATTGTCACGCAACCAAGGGGTTGCCTCGATACTGACTTTCTTTACTGCATTTTTAGCAGTATCACTCGTCAGTTTTTTCCACTCAGCGGGAGTAATTAGTTTTTTCCCTGAATCTTTTAGGATCTCCCACCAATTGCCCCCCTTAATTAACTCTTTGCCAATATCTTTCGCCATGTCTTTGGGTTGATCCTTGAGATCATCCAGCACAGAGCTTTGAGCAACATCCATAATCGTGTGAATCTTCTCAGCCAACTCCTCATTAAATGGCGTTCCAAGACCTGATAAATAAAATTTATTATGAGTATTTAGCGTGGTATCTTGCTTCTTTTCAGGAAATGCTCTAAATAAGCGCGCCACATTGCTAAGGCGTTGCTCTGATGCATCCTGATCAATATTGCGGTGAATCCCATCAAAAAAGAAACCAACATGCCAGGTACGTGAACAATTTCCCAGCCCGGCATCCTCTGCCTGTTGCGCCCGGTTCGCAGCTGCAATAATGCTTTCGATATCCATCAGTTGTGCTCCTGCTTTACAGCTTTTCCGGGAATATCGGGACGTTTTTCATAAGGCGACCAGGCATTATCACTCCAGCCCAGCAGAACTTTATCTCCGGGTAAAAAGTGAACATGCAGATCATTCTCCCCCCACTTTCGTTCCGGTAATGGCATCACGACACGTCGAGTTTCCCTGCGCATTCCAGCATTGTATTGAGCCCGGGTTGTACTCAACGTCCAGATAACTTCGGCCGTCTTCCCGCTGATACTGCCGCAGCAAGTAGCACCACCACCACCATGGGCAAAGGCATTCGCCCCTCCCACACCATTAACACTAAATCCCAGAATTGGCCGGTCAATTTCACTGTGAATAATTAGCGTGACCGGCCCGACTGGCGGCCCCCAGATTGACGCCCAGACAATACAGGCACCGTAAATAATAAAAGGCGCAATCAGCGCTGCCCAAATCCATTTTCCCCAACGGGCATAGCCGCGATTTACAGCGTTATCAACCTTGCTGAACAGTTCAAATAATCCCATTCTTTATATTCCATTTTTATCAAACACCCTGAGCTTGCTGTTTTATATATCTGTGTGGGTATCAGGACTATTAATCCTTATAGCAAGTCAACACGTCTGCCAGCGACCACGCTCAACTGATAACGCATCCAAATTACTATTGCGGTGAAGAGCATCAACAGGCCACATACTTGAATTATTTCCCAACCCGGCATCCTCTGCCTGTTGCGCCCGGTTCGCAGCTGCAATAATGCTTTCGATATCCATCAGTTGTGCTCCTGCTTTACAGCTTTTCCGGGAATATCGGGACGTTTTTCATAAGGTGACCAGGCATTATCACTCCAGCCCAGCAGAACTTTATCTCCGGGTAAAAAGTGAACATGCAAATCGTTCTCCCCCCACTTTCGTTCCGGTAATGGCATCACGACACGACGCTTTTCCAGGCGCATCCCTTTGAGATACTGTTCATGGGTGATGTCCAGCGTCCAGATAACTTCGGCCGTCTTCCCGCTGATACTGCCGCAGCAAGTAGCACCACCACCACCATGGGCAAAGGCATTCGCCCCTCCCACACCATTAACACTAAATCCCAGAATTGGCCGGTCAATTTCACTGTGAATAATTAGCGTGACCGGCCCGACTGGCGGCCCCCAGACTGACGCCCAGACAATACAGGCACCGTAAATAATAAAAGGCGCGATCAGCGCTGCCCAAATCCATTTTCCCCAACGGGCATAGCCGCGATTTACAGCGTTATCAACCTTGCTGAACAGTTTAAATAATCCCATTCTTTATATTCCATTTTTACCCAGTACCCAGTGTTTTCCGGTTTTATATATGCATGGGTATTCAGGGCTTTTCATCCATATGGTTAGCCAACACGTCTGCCAGCGACCGCGCTCCACTGATAACATTCGGTAATACAGCTTTGAGCGAATCTGATTCCAGCTTAGCCTTTCCACCATTGAGGTAATAAAGCGCATAGACTTTCTGATCCACCGGGGTAAACAGCCCTGCCGTTTCACTCTTCTTCAGCGCTTTTATCACCATCGAATGCTGTACGCATGGTGGAAACGCCTTGCTGGTCGGCATTTTCTGCCATTCGTTCAGCACGCTGGTCACTTCATGTTTATCCGCTATTTGCTGCCAGGTGACTTTCCCGAGCCGGATAACATGATCTTCTGGATATGCAATTTCAGAGGCAGTAATGCTGAGCAACTGCCACTGCGTTTCACCAGGTAACCACCATTTCGTGATACCGCGGAACAGATAAGCGTGCCAGTCATGGTCTGCACACTGTGCGAGTATGGTAATAACATGGCTGGCGTAGAAGCGCACCAGTGCCGCCGTTCCTTCGGGCGACACGATGGTACATCCTCGGGACAACTGCACGGCCAGCGAAGGTGGATAGCGGGTTGAGATAATCACAGCAACACAACCTGGCAATGTATCCAGATAACCCTTTAAGTGCTCTTGATCATTCAATTCCAGCAGCCAGGGGCCATAGTTCTGAAACTCCATCAACTGTGGGTGGATATACAGCGAATGCAGCCTGTTTTGATGTTGCGATTTAAATCTCAGAAAATCCGCCTCCGGCTGTGCACCAGCTTCAAACAGCAGGCAGAGGTTCTCCTCACTTTTAACAGGTAATGCCGCCAACAGCTCAGTGGTATCCATCTTTAGGCTCCCTGCACTATGGCATCATTAGCCTGAATGGCTTTTAACAGGCACGGAATACATATTTTATCCATTATCGTCGGACTAATTTCCGGGAAATCCATTGGCTGTGCTGCAGGCACGGTATGATGCGTCCGCTTTATCCTCCGCGTATAGGTCATATCCGTGCCGTACTCTACCTTCCCGTTGTCGATGACGAGATAGCTGCCGCCGCCGATCAGCGTCACCTTCTTCTTACCGGCGAACAGTATGTCGCTCGCTGATATCAGGCTCAGCTTTTGTTCTGCGGATAAGTGCATTGCGCCGTTCTGTGCCTGGATCTGCACCGGACCTTCGCTGGCGTTCAGCGTCAGTGAACCCGTTCGTGCGAACAGACCGACACCTTCTCCGGCCAGAATTGCCGCATTCCCCATCGCTCCGCTGCTGAAATCTCCCCCCGCGTTCACTGCCACATTCTGACCAGCAGCCAGTTGCAGATGTTCGCCGCTGGTGAAGGCCACGCCTTGCGGGCCATGGGAATGAATCATCCCGTTCAGCGGTTTCAGGCGCTGGTCGAACATCGCTTTCTGGCTGGCAATATCGGCTTCAAGTGCCTGCGCCTGCTCTGCGGCAGCGGCCAGAGCTTTCAGTTGCTGCAGGCAGACGTCGATTTCTTTCAGCGCCGTTTCCATGTCCAGCACCTCCCCCACCGCCTTCTGCTGACCGTCAGCGGTGATAAACAGTCCTTTCGCCACGCGGATGACGCCGTATTCATCCGTTCTGAGTTCAAAACCGGAGCCCCGCTGTTTGCTCTGCTCATCAGAGATATGGCCCTGGTTGAGCTGTGTGTCGCCGAATGGCGTAGTGAGTGCAATATGTTCCTGCCCACGCAGGTCTTCCATTCGTAGCTCGTTGCCTGCTGCCGTGCGCAGGATGTTCTGGCTGCGGTTATCGCGGGTGACGATGTCCTGATGTTCTGAATCGTGGAAGGCGTGGGCAATATACGGGCGGTCGATATCACCGTCTTCATAGGCAATTCCAACTTCCGTGCCGTCAGTCAGCGGCGTGTGCCAGCCGTAAGTGTCGCCGGAACAGGGCTTCGCCTGGCGTATCCACAGGTAGTTGTAGCCCGGCTCCGCATCTTCGCGGCTGAAGTCCATCTTCACCCGGTAACGGCCCTGATTGTCCAGCCAGGCATAGATATCGCCCTGCTCCCGGCTTTCAATACGCGCCGGCAACGTGCCGTGGATGTGTGGCCGGGGTTCCTCCTGTGGCCGGAAGCAGAACTGTTCGCTGTACGGCATTCCCCATACTGACACATGCAAGCGCGTGTCGCGGGCGGCGCGATAGGTGATAAGCGTCATCAGCATGCCGTCTTTCAGGTCGTTAAGGTTGCTGCCGTCTGCTTCCAGCACCATACCCGGCATCAACCCGACGGCGTTGCTGAACAGGTGCAGCCTGGTCGATTTATTCAGTTCGCGTTCGTGGTGAAGTCGGGCATAAAACGCCCCGCTTTCCGTTTCCGGTTCGATGGCGCTGTCTTCGCCCACTTCAAGAAATGGCCCGGCGTAGCGGTAGTGTACACCGATGGTGGTGGCATTGTTTCTGACGCTGACAGCAGAATCCATCGGCGTGCCTGCCTTGCGGTAGTTGTAGTCCCGCGTACGCACCATCCCGGTCACCGTGTTATGCCAGGTGCGCAGACCCCATACCGATTCGGCCGCACCGTCATATAACGCAGACGGTTCTTCGTACGGCAAATGCTGACCATACTGGTAGAACTGTTGACCGTCGGCAAAGGTCACCGTGTCCAGCCCGGTGACATCATTCCCCCCGGTACAGAACCAGATACCGACTTCTGAAAGAATTCGCCGGATAAATTGCAGGTCACTTTCACGCCACTGAGTGATGAGCTCGCGCTGCGGATAACGCTTCTGCAGACGAAACTCAACATCCGCACCTTCCAGACCATGATTACGCAGCACCTGTGCCACCAGCTCCGGTACGGAAAGGTTCTGGTATACCGCACAGCGCCGGGTATGCGAAAGCAGCGCAAGGCGGGATGAGAGCGTCACGCTGTAGTACGTCTGGTCAACGGTCGAACCCAGCCATTCAAACGCCGTGATCACGCCGTGGACTTTCCGCCCGCTGAGCATGCGCAGCGTGGCGTATTTCAGCAGTACATCGTCTGCCGCCACATCGCTTTGCGACGTGGTGAACTCAATGCGCCATTTCGATGGCGCACTCAGCGCCTCACGCCCGTAAAAATTCAGCACGTCGGGTTTTACCCGGCTGTCATTTATCTCAAGCGTGTAGCGGGTTTGCCCGTCGAACAGTGCCAGCCAGTTATCCTTCGCCATGGTTGTCACTCCTTAACAGGAATCAGCGTCAGGAATCCGCTACCCAGTTCAATGGTGCGAGGTTTGTCCGGGTCGAGGTCATCGCGGCTCAGCACCAGCCGCCAGGTGTTGTTTTTCAAATCCGGGCGGTTGAATAACCCGATAACCGCGACATATTGCGCCTCTTCATCCATCGGCATATTGAGCATCACGCTGCCTTTGGGCATCACCAGCAGGGATTTGCTCGCCACAATATCCTCCTTTAGCACCGTATCGGCTTCACGCAGCAGCATCTGGTAGTCGGCGGCATCCACCTTCTGGCGTTCCCTTAGCTGGTAGACACGAACCATCGTCGCCAGCGGCGTTTGCGCCTCATCGGCATTGACTCCCGAGCGCGGTTCAAAATCGAGATGCAACACCTTAATCTTTTTGTAGAAGATAGATTTGGTCATGCTGGCCGCACCATCGGAGACGGCCTGCGTCAGGCCACAACCGGACAGCAGACAACTGAGAGCGAGCAGAACAACCTGTCGTAGAAAAACGGATGTCATGCAGAGATTCCTTTCAGAATAAAACAGCAGAATTAGTCAAAACGGTAACCGCCATCCTGTGCGGGATGTAAGGGTTGGCAATCCAGCCCCTCATAGCACCCCAGGCTGACGGTCAGATTGCGGCGCTTGCCGGGTTTGTCGCGTTTCAAGCCCAGAATGCCGGTACGGCCAAGCTGGATGCGGTGCTTTTGCCCGAGACGCGGTTCTGGCAAGACACCCACCGGCACAGTCAGGCGCAAGCGCACATCAGAGCGATAGCCCAGATATACACGCAGCAGCACCATCAGATCGGTGTGTAGCTGGCCACCCGGAAGCCAGCCTTCGGCTTCGAACGGGTTACTGGTTGCCAGCTTTAGCAGAATACGGCTGCAGGCCTCTTTGCCGGTTTTTCCGAGCGTGGCGCGCTGTGACAGGGAAACTCGATTTCCTTTCCCCAGCCCACTGCGCTGAGCCACCTGCACTTTGATAGGGTCCGGGCTGATGATCGTTGCGGTGGTATGCGGGGCCAGCAGGCTAACCAGTTGCCGAATACCTTCCGCATTGCGGGTTGGCAGCCGCATCGCCCCGAGCAGTGCCAGAAAACGGGAAACCGGGGTAGCCACCTGTTCAGCCGTACCGGGGATCCCCAGGCCCACCAGCCCCAGCAGGCATTGCGACGTCTCATCGCTGCCGCCTGCTTCAAAGGTCGCCGGGTAGGCGTATTTACGCCATATTCGGTAGTACTGGGTGGTGATGCGGTGGCTAAAGATATCGAGAAAGGCCGTGGTGGCTTCATACCCTTCCCGCCGCTGGGCGATATCATCCAGATAAGCGGTCGGTAGCGGCGAATCCACGCCGTACATTCCAAGAAAGGTCGTGCGGACCGTCGGTGGCAAATATGGATGTTCTTCATCCGTCTCAACGGTGTGTAATTCGCTGGCCGGAAACCCCATTCCCGGCCAGGGGCGAAAGCGCACCGGGTCGGCAGTGGGTTTGTCGGCGGTACCCAGTAATGGTGCGTCGGGATTCTCCTGCTCCAGCAACTGGCAGAACCGGTAGAAGTTAACCCGCCAGATATCCTCGCCCAGTTTTTCCGTCAGCCCGGCACCTGCTGGCTGTGATTCTCTTTCCATCGCAGTCGTTTCCCTGTCGGTTGCAGCACCAGCGTGAGCTGATTGAAGAGGTGAACATCGGCATACAGCGCAAAGAAGCGGTGCAGCATTTCACCAAACAGATTCACATCCCCCTCGCCGGCAAAGTTGTCGGCATTAAGCGTGATTTCAATCTCGACGCCGCGCAGCATGTAGCCACGTTCAAAACGGCGCACCAGCGTATGCTTCACCGCCACAATGGCTTCCAGACGGCGTCGGTTCATCTCATCATCGGTCCAGTCATACAGCGCCAGCGTGCCGCGCAGCACTTCCGGGTTATCCATCATGCTCAGAAAGCTGGATCCCAGATGACTCATCACCCGCCAGTGGAAGCGATCATTTGCTGGCGGATAAAGTGGCAATGTTGGCGCGCAGAGATTCCGCACCTTCACCGCCACTTTTCCGGCTTTCACTACCCGGTCGAGCAGTGTGCTTTCCAGCGCCTTGCGGGGCAGTTGCCCGTTAGTGCCAGTGATACGAATGGAGAGCGATTCCGGCTTTTCAGCGAGCTGCTCCATCTCAAACGAACGGCCGCCGAGAATAAGCCAGGTGTCATACAGCCCGGACGGGCCACGTTTCACGCGGGTGTGGAAATAGCGCTCCGGCGCGTCAAAGCGCATCATGCCGCCGCGATGGCGGAAGCTGGTGAACGGTACGTAAGGGTGTTTGCCATTTTTTACCGCGCCGTGAATATTATCGACGCTGTAGATTTCCGTGTGGCCGTCCTGCACACGCAGCGGGCGCAGCAGGTATTCGTTTTCCAAAGGGTCGATGGTCAGCGGGTCGGCTTCCAGCGTAAAAAGATTAATCACCGGCGCGCAATGCAGGCGGAAATTTTCGGTTTCAAACGGCATATCGGACGGCCAGCCGCCATCTAGCACGATGTCGGTTTCAAACCAGGTGGTATCCTGGTTGAGCCCAATCAACTCCAGCCCACGCAGCTCGACAAACATAAACTTCTGCCGGAAGCTGAAATACTCCAGCAGTAGCTGGTAGCCACTGAACGCAGAGTCGCCTTTCGGCCACAGACGCTCACTATCTTCGAAGCCCATCGGCTTACACCAACCGTCAAAGCGGATGCGCTCGGTGCGGGCCGCAACGTGACGGGCGTAAATCGCATGCACCCGGCGGGTCAGCGCCAGATGCAACGCGGATGCCACCGGGCTTTCGGCATCAAGGTAGAGGGCAACTTTATCAATGCCACTTTTGGCCCACTCCACCCTGCTGGCACACTCAAAACGCAGGCGAATGGCGGCACGCCCGTCAGGCTCGGTCTGCAAACGGGCATCTGCCAGATGAATCGGCTGCAGGGTGATATCCCGGGTCGCGCGGTACTGGCAGATGGTCTTGTCAGGACCAACCGGACGCGACAGCACCGGGAAGCCTTCAGGCAGAATTTCAGCCTGTTTAAGCTGCTGCCATTCCGGTTCGAACGCCACTACGGAGAGTGACGGAATGGTGCGCATATAGTGCGGCCAGAGCAGGCTCACCAGCCCTTCGGTCAGCTCAGGCAGATCATCGTCGAGCTTTTCACGCAGGCGTCCCATCAGGAAGGCAAACCCTTCGAACAGGCGCTCGACGTACGGGTCGCGGGCACCGGCTTTATCCAGATTGAGCATGGCTGCGCGATCGGGATGGGCGCGGGCAAATTCTTTACCGGCTTCGCGCAGGTAACGCATCTCTGCTTCGTAATAGCGCAGGGTTAAATCATCCATGCACGTTTTCCCTGAAAGTTGTGGTAGTCAAAAAAAGAGAGAATTACATGCCGCTTTTTCAGCCGCACAGCACCATCGCCCGGGCGGGATCGATAGCAATGAGGCCAGCCAGCAGCTCGTCCATTTCAGGGGCGAGGCGGGTTTTATCGCTTTCGCTACGCCCCGCTTTCAGGCGTAACAGCTTCAGGCGGCGCGCCTGCACCTCAAACAGCAGCGCAGGCTCCCAGTCGTTAAGCGTCAGCTGTGGTGCGCTACTGGTGAGTTCACCGAGCAGGTGGAGTGCCATTTCATTGCGTCCGAACTGTTCGGCAACACGGGCCATCAGCAGACGCAACAACCAGCGGCTACGGGGAGATTCCATGCCAGAGCGATGCTGAAGCCAACCTAGCGCAGCCTCCGGGCCGTCGCGGTCCCCCTTTTCCATCGCCTCGGCTTCCAGCGCGAGAATGTCATCTGGTTGCCCGCCGCTGGCAACCGCGGCGGGTTGATTGCCAAACCCCGGCATATCATCGTTCACCTTCTCAGCAATCCAGATCAGCGTTACTTCATCAGCAAACGGCGTGCCGTCACTCCAGGAGAGCTGTTCGAGGCCATGCAAACGGGCCAGCAGCAGCTTCAGATCGCTAAGGATATAGTCCGCCCAGCTATCCCATGGTTGTCCGGCGCGGGTCAGCCCTTGCCAGAGATACCATTGCAGATCGAGCCAGAAGCGGTTCCCCCCTTCGCAGAACATGGTGCTGGCCTGCTCCACCAGTTCCGTCCAGTTCTGCTGCAGATACAGGCGCTTCAGCTGCGCGCGATAATCCGGTTTGGGTGGTGAAAGACGGGTACGACCACTGGCATCCAGAGCCGGGATTTGCCCCACAGTATCCCAGCGAACCACTTTCATCAGCCGGTGTGACGCCAGCCAGCCATCCTGCTGATCGGCCAGCCAGCGGGAGAGCACTTTTGACTGGCTTAAAAATTCCCCCTCAGACGTAACAACCATGTCCGGGGCGGACTGCCTGACCGTTGAAACAGGCGTACTTTCGTCTGTGCTGGTAGTTTGCGACATTAAGCCATCCAGCCCGCCGGAGCCTGCCAGACGGATTTCCAGCGCGCGGGATAAACCGTCGAGAGAGGGGCGTTCGCCCTCCGGCCAGTTTTCCAGTTGGCTATCCAGCAAACTCATCACGGCTGCCGTCTGCGAGGTTTGCTCCCGGTTGGCATCCGGCCATAGTGAAAGCGCGTCCTGCACCTTTGTACTGTTTAGCCACTCAAGCGCAGATTTGCGTGCATTGGGGCGAAGCGGATAACAGTGCTCACCGTAGCGGGTCAGTATCGCCGCCAGCAGTTGCAGCCCCTGACACAGGCCGGTCTCACCTTCCTTTTGCAGACGGGCGAAGATATACCAGGTGACCACCCTTAAGTCGCGGGCGGTGTGACAGAGTATTTTTTCAGCCAGCTGGCAAAGCGTTTCCGGATCGGTGCCAGAAAGTTTGTTGATTTCCTCGCGCATCAACTGGAAATCGTCGTCATAGGCAGGGTCTTCCCCCGCCCCGTCACTGCCCGTTAATGGCTTGAGCCAGTTATCCCATTGTGACAGGCTGGCCTGCTGATGGACGAGCAGCGCTGACTGCTGCGCTTCGTCGGGAACACACAGCGCCAGCAGCGCTTTTGCAGTAGCCATCTATTCTCCCTCCGTGGCTGCCAGCGGGTTATTCACGGTATCCGCACTTACCGCGAAGATAGATTGCGGCAAGTGGAAACCCTGCAGCTTCAGTAGTGCCAGGGGGCCATCCCCCAGTTCGCTGCGCAGGATAAATTTAAGCGGGCTGCCATCCGGCGTGCGCCACACCAGTTGCGTACGACTGCTGTCGAGCGGCGTCATCAGCGCTTTATCGAGCAAACGGATAAAGCCCCAGTTTCCCTGATAGTGCTCAAAGAGGCGCATTTCCGTGTTCACGCTTCTCCAGCTCAGATCCACACCCGGATACCAGGTATTTCCCGGCCAGGTGAAGCTCTGCCAGCTTTCCATCTGGTTGAAGTAATCAAGATTCTGACCGTCCAGCGTCAATTGCATCCGTGCAACATCACGTGAAGGGCGGGCCATCAGTTCAAAATGCACACCCGCATCTCCCTGCGCGAAAATAATGTCGGAAATATCTGCCAGTTGGTTGATAGCCGTCAGGAAGGCGGGGTTGACGGCCATCCCCTGGCTTGCAGAAGGATCGACCACCCAGTGGCTGCCTTCCTGATGCAGGATCCCGCCGAGGTTGGTTTTGAGGAATGCCGCAATATACCCGGAATCACCACGCACGAACTGCGCCAGCAAGGGAAGTGAGGCATCGCTTCCTGTGGCTTTAAACGGGTAACGTCCGGCAAACGCCGTGTTCCACTGCGACACAATCGTGCTCTGCCAGCGGGCATTCAGACTGTCTGCCGCCGGGGCCAGCACCTGGCGCCAGGCCAAATCCAGCGGCTGCACAAACAGCGCCTGAGCAAAACCGTTCCACTCCTGCCCAAGGCTTGCCGCCACCAGACCGCCGTAATCACGGGTATCCGTCAGATCGATGGCCTTGCCCTGAAAGACCGTCTGCGCCAGCATCTGCGCCATCGCTTGCGGATCAGGTGCGCTGGTAACCTGCTGCAGTTTGAGGCGCACCTGCGTCACTCGCGCCAGCCACGACTGGAAACTGAGATTACCGTTAGCGCCCGTGCCGTCTTTCCCTGCCATCAGGCCGTTCAGTGGTTCAAACACGCCATCCAGCGGCCCTTTGGGCCCCTGAGCCTGTTCGATAAACTGTTGCGCATTCTTTTTACTCGCGACCAGCTTTTTCGCCGAGTCAACCAGTGAATCGGCAAGCCGCTCGCCTTCGGCACCGGTCTGTCCCTGCCAGGCCAGCGTGTTCATCAGCGCCACCAGCGGTGACTGACGCACATCCGCCAGCAGGTTAAGCTGGGCAATCGCTTCGGACAGCGATTCGGCCTCATGCCACTGAATGCTGTTGGCCATGTTCAGCCAGGCATTACCGAAATCGGTAAAGTAGCGCTCAGTCAGGCGCTGCTCCAGCGCTTCCGGCGAGATATCGCTCCCGGCCTGATGAGTCTTATCGGTCAGCACCCAGTCGATTTCCGCGCGGCGGGTTTTCACCACTTCATCAATAGCACCCTCGACCTGCTCTTCCCATGCCTGGCGGGTAAACATGCCCGGCACAACTTCGGCGGTAGAAAATAGGGTCGATGCGTCGGTATCACCTGTCATATCTGCCAGTGTTAAGTCCGGCCAGTTGCGGGCGATGCGCTGCAGCATCTCCTGATACAGACCAGACTCCGCATTACGCTGCCCAATTTGTTTGAGCAGAATCTGACGTACGGTGCCAACCAGGTCTGCATCCGGCTTAATTTTCCACTCCGGGTGCGCGGGCAGGTTCTGGGCATAGAACCCGAGCAGTTTGGGGGCCAGCGTCTGCCAGACGCTGTCGCTAACGCCAGTGCGTGTCGGCCAGGTTTTCAGCATGTTTGCAGCAAACCACGGCGCATCCGCTTTATCCGGACGTGCCAGCATCAGATAGCCCTTGAGAAGGTTATAGGTCTTTTGGGCAGCGGTTGTACGTGCATCACTGGCTGGGGGGAGTCGCACAAACGCGGTCAGTTGACGGCGGAGCTCATCAGCCAGCGCATCGCGCATCAGCGCCTGGTTGTTGCGGGCATACAGTGGCCAGAGGGAATTCAGTGTTTCACGGTCCTGATTCAGACCAAAGCGGGTATACCAGGGCGCGCCGTGGGCTTGCCTGTCCTGCAAACGGGCAATGGCCTGCTGCAGAATGAGCTGATTACGCAGGCGTTCCGTCAACGGTTGCTTTGTATCGGCGGCAACGCGCGCGGTTTCCTGGGCCTGATAAATCTGGGCACGGTTCACGGTCAGGGAAAGCAGTGTTCCTGCCCCCCACAGCAGAACCACTGCCAGCAACATCAGAGGGAGAACACGCCGCCAGTGGAAACCGATTTTGCGGGCCTGAACATGCAGACAATCCTCTTCCAGCGCCTGCCAGGCCGGGTGGCTCAGACGCGCGTGCGGCAACGTGGAGGTTGCTGGCAGCACAGGGCTGAACATGACCCCGCGCAGGCGGTAAGGTGCCGGGCCGGTCATCAGGCTGGTCAGCAAGGGGGTTAACTGTTGCTTAAGACGTCCGCGCAGCTGAACGGATAACTGCAGAAGCCAGTCGTGGCGGGTATTACGCAGCAACACCTGTATACCCACACGGCGCAAACGAGAAGAAAGTGTCGTCAGTGACTCAATAGCGGCTTCTGGTGCAGCCCCCGGCCCGAAGAATGTGCCGGTCGCCGGCACACCCTCGCCTTCCTGACTCCACGCCTCCTCACGGATAAACCACAGCCAGACCGGAGCCTGCCAGCCAATCAACACATCACCTTTCTGACGGCTGCGAACGAGCGAATCCAGCGCAGCGGCATCCGGAAGTTGCGCGCAGTCCATTACATGCACAATGCCGTCTATCGGCTGCTGAGGGCGCACCTTATTCAGCGCGTCAACAAATTCTGGCTCCTGCTCAGCTTTTGCCAGCCCGGCATGGATCAGAACAGTGCCGTCATTTTCCTGCCAGTGGTCACGCTTGAGCCCCGGAACCACTTTTTCAATATGGTCATCGGTACCCTGAACCAGCAGCAGGCGGACTTTAGATTTCCAGCGGCGGCCGTAGCGCAGACGGAGGTGATCGGTGAGTTCTACACTATCGAAAAAGCCCTTCTCACCTTGATCATGGAGAACGAGTGAAGTCTGATGTCCGGTAGACTCTCTTTTATTTTCCTCGAAAGCCGCCCTGACCCCCGTTTTTCCTGCGCGCTCAAACAGTCGTTCGGTCACCCAACCGATGAGGCCAATGATGAGAATTGAAACCAGACTCCATATAAGCAATTGGGTATCATCAAGCGGGCCGATGCCAGTCCAGCTCGACATTTTTTCTGGCCAAGCCATAAACAGGTACACAAAAATGGCGATGAAAAAAATAAGGGTGAGTACGATGCTCCCGATAAGTGTTTTTACTTTCACAATGTGCCCTGTCGTGTCCCTGTATCATCTCCGGGTGTAACACCGGCAATCCAGATGTCATTTGTATCCGTTCCTACGGCTATTACTTGCGCCGCTCCCGAGCGAGCGACAAGTGAGGATATGGCCACGGCAAGCCAGGGGGCGCTAACACCTCCATAACCGATGAAATCATCTATGTTTTTGTGATCTTCCGTCATATCGAGAGATAAGTTATTTTCCGCACACGCAGAATACCACTCAACATCTTGTGAGAAATTCAATCCCGTAATACAACTACCCTTAACCTCTTCTGGTAATAATTGACTCCAGATCAGTGCCCGTGAGAGTGTTTTCGTCAGAGAATCATTTTTGTATCTTTCAGGTCGGTGTAATTGCACGGCATCAGGAATATCCGAGTGCTTTCTGTTTAACATTAATATTAATGTTATTGCTTCACCCTCACCTTCTCTGGGGGCTTGACGTATCTCTGCGCTAATAGATAAAAGTAATGATGGTTTACGCCAAGTATTATCAAGCCAACTGTCGAGTGCTTCAAATCCATTATTCTTTAATAAAATGAAAGAACGTCCGGTCTCTGACGAGATAAGCTCTAAAGCAATTGGCAGTGCATCAGGGAGCTCCGGCGTATCAAAATCAGCTATCAGCCAACAAGTAATGTCCGATGGGATTTTTGCGAGTACAGGCTTAATTTGCATAATAAGTGTTTTAATGGCTTCGCAGAATTCGGCCGATTGACATTCTTCAAATCCAGGCAATTTTGAATGGCGGACATAGTTTCCACCTCTTGTTTTTTGTACTTGAATGATCGGATAAGAAGATTGTATTGCAGAAAGTATTTTGTCTGTTCTGCTTCCAGACTGCGTTGTTACACCTGAAGCAATAAGCCATGCAAAACGCTGCCCACGTAAAATTTCTTCATTCCAGAGCACCTTGCGATTAGCATTCCAGGACTCAGCCCAAACCTGGTCTGTTTTATATGCGATACGGCGCAGGCCAAAAAACATTCCCCATAAACAAAGAGGAAGGCCAAGCGCAGTAAACCAGAAAACAAGTCCCTCTTTCGCACCAGTCCAAAATAAAAAAGACAGCACACAACCTACAATCAACAGAAATATCAATAACCCTGACCATTTACGTGTATCAGGGCGATGAACTTTGGGGATTGCCGCAGGGACTTCATCGAGAAACACCGGCATAGTTATGCTACCTTCCCCGCCGAAAATGAACTGATCAGCGTACAACCACATCCACATTTATGGCCATGGAACGCAACAGGAACTCCCTGATCAAGATAGTCTGGATTTCCCTCAACAATTGTCGTAGGCCCATGACCCTCTTTTGGGCATGAAACCTTATCGCCTTTACGTGCCACGCCAATGCCGCCAAACTTCATCGTGCAGGATCCTGTTAACACAGCGCCACCATGCGTGGTTTTATCACCAATACGAACGATTGCTAACATAGATATATATTCCTAAATTACATCTGTGGTTTCACTTAACAAATAAGAACTATGAACCCACTGATTTATCCTGTAATTGAATGCATAACTCTTATATTGATATAATCGACATTATAATTTTTTAGTCGTCAACTCGTACTATTTCGTACTATCAAGATTATTATCCCTACATTTTAAATTAAAATTTATTGCTTAAGTATATTTAGAGTTAAAAATAATTAGTAAATTAAACCACTTAACAAAAAACAATCATCACAATAACCAATCTAAATTACCGAATCAATCATCATAAAATTAATAATACTGATACAAAACAACAGCCATGGACATGTTAATACTGCGCCTCAACTAACACATGTAAATTTGTCCCTGTGTTATTCTTATTAAAATAGTAACTAGTGGTTTCGGAATCCATCACAACCAATATCTTTAATCTGTCGTTATCAATCCATTTATAATCAACAGAAGAACCATTAGCTTTATAGCTATTGTTATCGTTAGGTAAAATTTTACTTAGTTTACCAGATGCGTTCTCATCAAATGAAATAACTTCCTGATAAGACTCGTTTATGCCCATATTGTCAAATATACAAACATACTCAGATGTACCATCAAATTGGCTTTCAACATTTCTATTATGACAATATTTACCCCAATTATTATTTAAATACAAAGCATTATCTTGAGATGCAATGACATTGCTCTGTTTATAAAAAACAACATAATCCTGATCGGTAACAAACAAATTACTCCCAACTTTTACAATTGCATCATAAGGAACTGGACACTCTTTACCAGGAAACAATGATGTAATTTCATAAACATCTTCTGGGAATTGAATGTTTTCATATTTGAACAACACGCTATACATATTTACGGTCTTAGCCGACATGAAGTATGAAAGAGTGCTTTTCTTCAACTTAACATATTCCATGGAACATATATTTTTATTTTCTAGGAAATCATTGGTTATTATTAACCTCTTATTTCCAATATTCAAAATGGATTTATTGTAAATCATATTAAGATGATTGACGGTGTAAGTATTGTGCTTACCAAAAAGATCACGCTCTGATATTTTATCAAACACCCAACGAGTTTCTTTTATATCATCATCTGAGTGCGCAATACCTGATAGCAATGATATCAATAACAAATAGACTAAATAAATTCGATTACACATATTTACCCTCATAAAATTAATGCGATGAATCATAAATATTGTGCAAAAATAAATTTTGCTCTGACCGCCGCCTTGTGACAAGACCGCTAAGGCCACCATTTGTGATATCAAGAAATTCGGCCGAAGCCCCTTCATAATCTGCTTGATTGAGTTTTGAATTTAGCAATGGTGCCTTTCGCATACTACCCATGTTAAAAAGCAGACTCACTAAGGCATCAAATTCGTGCTGGAACAGATCAACATCAATCGTATTTTTGAGTTCAGCAACATAGCCAGAGACTCTCACATCGAATAATTCATCTGCTCTAGAAATCGTTATTCCGTTTTTAAATTCACCTGGTAATATAATATCTTCACATTTTTCCCTGGCGATCAAATGCCCATATCCGATAGTACAAAACCCTTCCGAATCATTATATGCTTTAAGCTCAAAGGACTCCCATCCTTTGATGAAGGCTTTCCCTTCATTTGATAATGTTAAATTTTTGATAGAAATTCTTTGACCATTTTCTGCATGCACTTCTTCAAATGTGTTTTTATACCCCTCCATTAATATACCAATAGGATCTCGTAGGTCATCACGACGTAGAAATGGCGGATTTGGTGTATTATTAGGCGGTGGCAATTCTCCGCTTCCCGGATAGTATTCAAAATGAAGCATATAGACTACTTGGCCTGGGATAATATTCGGATGTTGGCCTGTTGATGGATTAATCATTAAACCTGTTTTAGCGAGTACTGTACCTTGCATTACATGTTGGCCAGCATGAACAAGGATACTACGAGGATCAACTTCACCATATCTAATGAAAAAATGCTGGCCATTCTCAGTCGTATGTTCAACGGTAATCTGCCAAGTTCCATAATAGTAGTGAGAAATATTTCTGATTAAGCCATTGCTTACGGCAACAATTTCTGTAGATGGACCTGTATATAAATCTCGGGCAGCATGCTTCCTGGTACCATTCGAACGACTTCGCCCAAAAATCGCCTGTGACGCATTACTGTCACTTAATGACGCGGCCCAATAATATCGTTTCCAAATACCTTCGATATCATTTTTAGGTTTTATTTTAAGAGGAAAAATGACTTCCTTATTCTTATTTTGAGATATTGCGAATAAAAATTCCACCGGATGCATATGCCACGGATCAGCTACCATCCCGGAGACCTGCTTCATCCAATTCATCTTCTCGAGAAAGCTTTCTGTATAGGCTTTCCATACCGCCAGAGACGGATCCGTATTCAGTGTATCCAGATACCTTTTCCAGTAGGTATCGTCCTTTCCGTAATACCATTCACTGGGGTGCCTGACGATAATGCGGTGGAGATGATCGCGGTAAGACGGGTTATGCACTGCCTGCAAATACTCTTGCTCAGAATAGATGCCGTCATTACTGGAGTCGATCTGCTTGAGAAGACGATTGTAATTATACTGGTTCATCGCCCGGCTACTGTCTGTTTCATTCTGCGCGGCTTGATAAAGTTGTTTAAGGACCCCTTTTACAACGTTGTCAGGATGATGAATGCCATCTATCAGGTCGAAGCTTTCTGGTGCCTTATCCAGCGTGACAAATCCCAGTGAAGCCAGGTCGAACTGTGCCACTTTTTTCACATCACTCGCGGCCATCCAGCCGCCTTCTGGCCTTATCTGGTAATACGCTGCACTGGTATTATCCGTCAGCACCTTTCCATCAGCATCCACACCCGGCACTTTTGAACGAGTCAGTACTCCGGGTGCACGGCTTTTTCGCCCAGTGCTCATCATTTTACCCGACGCATCCGGCATAAATAATGCAGCCCCTTCTGCATAGTTCAGGTACGCAGGATCATCTTCCCCAGTTTTATCGGGGTTGGTCAGAAAGGTCGGTAGCTTATTGTCCGGACTCAGACATTCAATATGCACCTGGTAACGTGAACGTTTGCCGTTTTCTTCCGGCAACTCGTAAAAACCAAGATGGCCTATGCAGTCTCCGGCACTAATAGCCACAGGCGTTTCAGGGGCCACAACTTCGCCGTATTTTCCCTGCCCCTGTGACTGTGTACCCTTTGCGATCAGATTGCTATTATCCGAAACGACCCAGACCCGGTCCCCTTTTTTTAATCTCCCATTATCCCTCTCCAGGGTGACAAGGCTGAAAATACGATTATCAGTTTGTCGGGTAAATGAGGTGATGCCCGGATCAACCGTGACAGGAAAATCTTTTGGCAGCGTACTCCGATCAGCTCCTGCACTTACATCCTCAGTGCTGAAATAAGCTTTCAGAACCGCACTGGTTTTATAACTCTGCTCATTGCCGGTTCCTGCATGATAGGCGGGTGAACATTTTTTCCACCAAGAAGGCTGTGTAGCCTTACCGGAAAGTGGTTTCAGCCAGCCCCTGTCGGATACCGTCCAGACTTTATCACCAGCAGACAGTGAGCCAGTATCATTCATGACCCTCACCTCACAGAACTGGCGGCGATAATGGCCTGGATGTGCAGAAGTCATTAGCTTGTCACTCAACTCCACCTGAGTACCTGCAGGTAACGAGCCCTTTGCCGTCCCCTTATTTACCTGCTCCGGGGTGGTGTAATATGACTGACCTTTCGCTGTCTCCCGGAGATTGATATCAGCCTGGCCGTAAGCAGCGACAGGAGCCAGATTCATATAAAGCGTATGGAACGTCAGTCCGCCGGATGCATTTTCCCCTGGCTGGATGTAGTGTTTGACCAGTACAAATGAGGTTGAGAAGTAAAGTTTATCTCCACGCCACGCAATAAAGTCGTAATCCTCACAGACGCGATATGCCACAATTTCACCGTCAGCCATACATCTGACCGCCTGTGCACCGTCATAAGGCTTGTTTACATAGTTCAGTTCCGAAGGATTGCTACCGGTCAACGCGCACCACGGGGCGCTGGCATCAGTAATATGAATGCCACCATGCCACATACCCTGACTGCCGACCAGATAAAGACCTGAGCTCTCAGAGCCCAGGAGACTTAACAGTTCTTCCGCATCTCCGAATGCCTTACCTTTTCCATTGGCAGGTATCGGGAAGGTGATTTTTGGTATTAAAGCCATCGCTTTCCTCCCTGTTATTCACTGGCCCATTTGGCTGAATTTTTCCCGGTAACACTAATATCGGTTTTTTTAAAATCTGGGGTTTCAGCGGGAATGGTCTTCCCTGTTCCAGGGACAAGATAATTCGAAGCCCTGGTAATAAAGTCCCCCTTTGTTCCATGCTCAATTCCGCTTTCGCTTAGTTTCAGGTAGGAACCACCACCGTTCAGCGTCAGGGTTTTCGGAGTGCTGATGGTGATTTCATCTTTACTGCTGGTGATCGTGAACTGCTGGTCAGCGCTCATCTCGAGTGTGCTGTACTGGGCGCGTATTTCTACGTTGCCCTGATTCGCAATGACCTTCGCCCCACCTTTATGGGCAAATAGCCCCAAAGATTGTTCAGCACTCACCGTGACATTTTTCATTGCTCCGATATCGACATGCTGCCCTGCGGTAAGCATGGTATTTTTCGTGCTGGTCAGTTGCAGATGCTCACCAGAGGTAAGGGCAATTCCTTGCGGAGCAGAAGCCAGTACCACGGCAGACTGCAAATCTTTCAGGCGCTTCTGGAGCAAATTGTTCTGCGTTTGAATATCACATGTCAGGGCTTTCGCCTGTTCAGCAGCGCCGTTCAGCGCCTGCATCTCGCTGTTGGCCTGAATAATCTGGCTGACCGCCGGATTCATCTCCAGCACTTGCCCCTGGCCTTTGGCCTGCGCATCCGCTGTCAGGTAAATCCCACGGGCAGCACGCACGGCACCAAACTCATCGGTGCGTAGCTCAAAACCCGCACCGCGCTTTTCGCGTTGGGCATCAACCAGATGGCCGATATTGAGCTGGGTTTTGCCGAACTCCGTCGCAAGCTTGATGTGCTCTTGCTGGCGCTTATCTTCCATGCGGAGTTTATTGTTCGCAGGCGTTCGCAGAACGTTTCGCGTGTGGTTATCGTTAGTGACGTGATCCGGGTGTTCAGAATCGTGCTGGGCATGGGCAATATACGGACGGTCAGGGTCCCCCGCATCGAACATCACCGAAACTTCGGTGCCGTCGAGCAACGGCGCGTGGAAACCGTAATTGTCTCCGGCATACGGTTTCGCCATACGCAGCCACAGATAGGCATAACCCTGTTCGCTGTCGCTGCGATCGAAATTCAGTTTCGTGCGATAGCGGCCCTGATTGTCCAGCCAGGCATAGGTATCGCCTTTCTCGGTGCTCTCCACACGAGCAGGCAATGTACCGGCAATCACCGGGCGACGATGAAGCTGCGGGCGATAACACACGGCCTCGCTGTAAGGGATGCCGGTAAAGGTCATCTTAAAACTTTGCTTACGCGAACCACGGCTTTGCACACCGGTGATAACAATGCCGCCTTTCAGGTTGGCAGGAAGCGCCCCCTGCGGTTCAAGTACTTCGCCCGGCACCAGCACCGGGCTGGTTGTTTTACCAGTGACTTTCTGCTGCGCATTCAGAATACGTTCATGACGCAAACGGGCATAGTACGCCCCACTCTCCGGGGTTTCGATATCGCCTTTGCTCAGAAAAGGCTCTGCGTAGTGATACACCTCACCCGTGGTGATGCCATCCGTGGTACTGACAGACGCAGAACTGTCCTGTGGCGTCAGCGCCTCGCGGTAGTTGTAATCACGGTTGGCTACGCTTTCTGACACCACCTGATGGCCGGTTTTAATATCCCATACGCAGAGCTGCCCGTTATCGTTGGTTCGTGATGGAGGGATGAGCGGCAGCGTTACACCAAACTGATACTGCTCCGGGCTGTCCTGGAAAACCACCACATCCTGTTCGAGGCGGGCATCCATTTCAAAGCGCCAGAAGATGCCGACTTCGGCCAGTAAACGCTGCACAAATTCGAGGTCGGTTTCACGCCACTGGGTGATCAGTTCACGTGCCGGATAATCCTGCGTCAGACGGAACTCAAAATCAGCCCCTTCCAGCCCGTGGAAACGCAGGATCTTCTCCACGACTTCAACAACGGACTGATTAAGGTAAATCTCGCTGCGCTTTGTGTACTGCAACAGCGCGATGCGCGGCACAATTTTCAGCGTATACCAGGTTTCATCGGCAGACGTCGAAAGACGCTGGAATGTCTGCACGACGCCATAGACAGTACGCAATGGCGTGGCTGGCATACCGTTATACAGTGGAACCTGGAGCGTGAAGGATGCCGGTTTAAGCAGCATGCTGTCGCTGGCGATATCGCTTTCAGTACAGGTCACTTTAACGGTGTAGTGCCACGGTTCGCTGAGTTTTTCTTCTGCCTTAAAATTGAAGACATCCAGAAAGTGCGGGCAGTCGTGAACGACCAGCTTATAGCGAGACATACCCAGTAATGTGTCGATTTTTTCCTTCGCCGGGGTAATTACGGAATCACTCATTCTTTTACTCCTCTCTCCCGCACTTTCTCTGTAGGCAATATCTACGTAAATAAATGACGTGAATTAAAATCTTTACTCATTATCGCCAGTTAAATAGGTAATTCTTTCATTAGTCATTTTGGTCTGGCACTGATAAATATTCACCCGCTGCTGCATAGGAATTGTTTCCGCTTTGCCATCTGGAATTTTTCCGCATTTCGCCACTTTGTTATTAACCCATGCAATCTGTTCTTTCTTCATTGAATTTCGTACTGAGTCAGGTAATTCTTTCCATACAGCATTCAGTTCACGATCGGCGCTTGCATAGGCAGACTGTGCTAACTTCAACGAACTCTGCGAAAGCGTACTAATAATCTGGTCTTTATTTACTGCCAGTACGCTCATATTGAACATAGCCGCAGAAACGTCAGTCCAGTTAAAATTACTAAAAAGAATATCTTTATTATTATCAGCAAGTTTGGCCACATAGGTAGCACCGTTCCAAGTAACGCCGCTGTTGTTTACCTTTCCATTATCACCCGTGACATATTGCAAATAATGAGGAGCCTTGCTTACAACATCCAGCGTATCTTGTGGAATTTTAATTGAAATCGTCGCACTGCAATCCAGACCATCACTCCCTGAACCTGATGTTGAGACATTTGTAAGTTCGACTTTCATGCTATTCAACATATTCTGGTAAACGGAAACTGGCTTATCGTAATTAAACCGACTTTTTGTGATAAAACTGCTCTGCAACATACCCGATGCCTCATCCTTGATATATCCGGCAAGCGCTTTTACTGCATCATCTCTGCCACATTTAAAATCGTTTGAATCAAATAATCCGGCATTAGCTGCATTAGAAAACGCTGCAACAACGGTTAATAACGCCATTTTTTTAAACATTTTTTAATTCCCTTTTTTAGATACTCATTGAGTTTTGTAGATGCTTATCGCTTACCTGACACCAAACACCAGTTCAATGCCCTCGTCCTCACTCCAGCCAAACGTCAGCATTTTCGGTTTCTGCCTCGCGGCCATATGGGTAAGCAACTGCTGGCTCAGAACCGGCAGAATTTGCTGGTTGAGTAAGCTATCGACGTTGCGCGCGCCCGTATCCGGCAGCAGACAGGCGGCGGTCAGGGCGTCATACAGCGCCTCGTCAATGTTAGTGATCAGACCGTAATGGCGATACAGACGTTTGCTCACCTGGGTGAGTTTCATTTCCACGATGGTGCGCATAGCAGCATGCGCCAGCGGACGGTAAATCACCGTCTGGAAGCGGGCGAGCAGCGCAGGCTGGAAATGGTCACGCAGGATCGGGCGCAACAGCTCGTGCAGATCGCCTTCGCTGGCTTCCGGCTGTTCATCAAGCCGTTGCATCAGGTGGTCGCTGCCGAGGTTCGAGGTCATCAGAATAACGGTGTTGCGAAAGTCGATTTCGCGGCCTTCGCCGTCGCGCATAAACCCGCGGTCGAAAACCTGATAGAACAGGTTCATCACGTCACGGTGGGCTTTCTCCACTTCATCCAGCAGCACCACGCTGTACGGCCGCTTGCGCACCGCTTCGGTCAGGATACCGCCCTGACCGTAACCGACGTAGCCCGGAGGCGATCCTTTCAACTGGGAAACCGTGTGCGGCTCCTGGTATTCGGACAGGTTGATGGTAATCAGCGACTTTTCGCCGCCGTAGAGCACATCGGCGAGCGCCAGTGCCGTTTCGGTTTTACCCACGCCGCTCGGGCCAACCAACAGGAACACGCCCTGCGGACCGTTCCCGGAAGTGAGGCCTGTTTTCGCCGCCCGCAGGCGTTGCGCGATGGCGGTAAGCGCGACATCCTGCCCGACCACACGTTTGCTGATTTCATTTTCCAGGCTCAGCAGTTCGGTCTGCTCGTCTT